>JAFGCA010000425.1 GCA_016932895.1 Sedimentisphaerales bacterium
CGATCGCCTTCAGGACGCAATTGCCCCCTCTCGGCGACACCGCCAGATTGAGCCCGGCATCCTGCTTGGCCACCTGCATCAGCAGCCCGACCACACCGGCCGCCACGGGCGTCGAGAAGCTCGACCAGTTGCCCGAAGTAATGTAGTCCGCCTCATCGGCGGTGCCCGCCGCGAGGCAGTTGCCCGGCGCGATCAGATCGGGTTTGCAGCGGCCGTCGTCGGTCGGCCCTCCGCTCGAACGCTCCGGATACGCCAGGGCGAAATGCGCCAGATTCGTCGCCGCATCCTCGGTATTTACCGAGCTGACCACGCCTACGCCGATCGCATTCGAACCGGCGCCGGGGTAGAACGGCGGATCGGACACGTTGGCCCCGTTGCCGATGCTGGCCACCACAATCAAGCCTTCATGCTCGGCCCAGGACTCGATGCCCCGCGTCCACCAGGTCTCAAACGGGTAACCGAAGCTGGCGGCCAGCACATCAAGGTCCGGGCGGCTCTCAGCAGCCACCTGCTCGGTCACAAAGTGCTGGAATTCGTAGATGTACGCCTCCGCATCGGGAACCGCTCCTTCGTATACGAACGGATCCAGGCTCTCGGCGATGCCCCGGGGGTCGCCGCCAAAGAGAATCGAGCAAATCGCCGTCGAGTGCGGCGAGACACCGGCCTCAAGGGCGGCGGCGTCCAGAAAATGCAGGTTGGCCGTCTGGAAGCAGTTGTGGCCGACGTTCGGCCGATAATCGTTCTGCGGTTCTTCCGCCTCGCTGTAGGTGAAGCTGCGGCACACCACGCCGAAACGCACACCGGCACCGCTGAGACCCGGATCGAGCTGCCGCAGGGCATAGATACCCGCCCGGTCGAGCCCCTGGGGCTGAAGGCTCGCGCCCTCCTGCGCCCGCGCGCCACCGGCCAGAACCGCCACCAGCGCCACGACCCATAACTTCAGGACCCAAACGGCTGTTTCGTCAATCGTCTTTATCATCACTGGACCCGAAGGGGGACACCGCTCGCTGACACGTCATTCGTTCCCCCAGACGTCAACCTTCATTTCTGTTTTAAGATCCGTCCTCCAAATGACTGCTTCGATGATAGCAGAATTCCGCCTGTTTTTCAAGCAAATTTCGCAGTCGGGGCCAGCATACCATACTTTCCAGTATTGATAAAGCAGATTTGCAAAACTGTCGGCGGGAATCTTGCCTTACCGGACGACCGGCGGTATACTCACGGCAAAGATGGCGAACAAGCTGCTACTCAAGTGGATCAATCGCAGACTATGAAGGTAATCCTGGACGCTGGACAGATTGAACGGACCCTCCGCGATATGACGAACGACATCGCCACGCGGACGCCGCAGGAGAACGATTTGGCGATCATCGGCATTCGCAGCCGGGGCGAGCTTCTCGCGCAGAGACTGGCCGATCACCTGGGGCAACAACTGGGCAAGCCCATTCCCTGCGGCACGCTCGACATTACGCTGTACCGGGACGATCTGAACTCGCCTCAGGGCAACGGCCAGCCCCTGGTCCGCACCACCGAGATCCGCTTCAATATCGACGACAAAACCATCATTTTGGTGGACGACGTATTATACACGGGTCGGTCGGCCCGTGCGGCAATGGATGCCCTGATCGATCTGGGGCGGCCCAAAGCCATCCGGCTGGCCGTCCTGGTGGAACGGGCCGGACGTGAACTGCCCATACAGGCCGATTACACCGGCTACAAGGCCGATGCCACGCCACAGCAGTCGATTCAGGTCCGCCTTATCGAATCCGACGGCAAAAACGAGGTCGTCATTGAGTAGAGAGCCATGAACCGGATTCTCAACATCGTGGAGCGGCACACGCCCCACAAAGCAAGGAAGCGGTACGGTACGGGTATGGCAATCATACGAAAAGGCAAGCAGTTTCAGTGGGAGCGCAAGCACCTGCTCGGCTTACGTGAGCTCAGCGCCGAAGAGATTACCTACATTCTCGACACGGCCCAGGGCTTCGAGCAGATCAGTACGCGCTCGGTGAAGAAGGCCCCGCCCCTGCGCGGCAAGGTTGTCGTCAATCTCTTCTTCGAGGACAGCACGCGGACCCGCACCAGCTTCGCCCTGGCCGCCAACCGCCTCAGCGCCGACATCATCGAATTCACGAAGAAGAGCAGCTCC
This sequence comes from Sedimentisphaerales bacterium, assembly GCA_016932895.1. The sequence goes on from JAFGCA010000425.1 coordinate 2,150, forward strand.
GTCAGCAAGGGCGAGACGCTGCTCGACACGGCCCGCAATCTCGAAGCCATGGGCATCGATATCGTCGTGATCCGGCACAGCGCCGCCGGCGCGTCCAAATTCCTCAGCAAAAACATCGCCGCCTGCGTCGTCAACGCCGGTGACGGCTACTGCGAGCACCCCACCCAGGGCCTGCTCGACGTCTATACCATCCGCCAGATCAAGGGGACGCTCGAGGGCCTAAAAATCGCCATCGTCGGCGATATCGCCCATTCCCGCGTGGCCCGCAGCGACATGTGGGCCATGACCAAGCTCGGCGCCGAGGTCACGTTCGTCGGCCCGCCCACGTTGATCCCGGCCCAGGTGGATCGCCTGCCGGTCAAGGTCAGCTACTCGCTCGACAAGGTCATCGAGGAGGTGGACGTCGTCAACATGCTCCGGATCCAGTTCGAGCGTCTCGGCGGCAACCCCTTCCCCTCCATCCGCGAGTATTCGAAATACTTCGGCCTCACCGTCGAGCGGATGAAACGGGCCAAGCCCGACATCCTCGTGATGCACCCCGGCCCGATCAACCGCGGCCTGGAAATCGAAAGCCAGGTCGCCGACGGAGCCAACAGCGTCATCCTCCGGCAAGTCACCAACGGCCTGGCCGTACGCATGGCCGTCCTCTTCTTAGTAAACCAAGCCGCCGCCCAAACCACAAGCTGACAGAAGCCTTGATTGTCCGGATGACCTTAGCCATTTCGCCGAGCGGTTCTCCTCAAGAGTATAGGACCGCGTTTGCCTCGCGGGAACATCCGTGACATCGTTCCATGTGCATCAGCATCTCGTTCTATTCATCACGAGTAGTGATGAACACCATCTTTCTTCAAAGTGCGGCGGAGTAACACACCTTTGACCACTCTCACACGTAATTCCACACTGCCCGGAAGTGTCCCCTGGTAAACGGTTGCCAGCTCCTCGGTAAGAAAGTAAACGTGGTGCGCGCCTATCGGAACCAGTATCGGCTGATTTTGAACAGTACTGTCAACCTTGCCTCGCAGAGGGCGCCCTTTCAAGGACACGAGATTCACGGGAGGAAGGGGAACATTGCTCTTCAGTTCTATGGAGATGCTCAGTGGTACGTTGGCAGGATTCAGGAAGACGAAACTCCCGCTACAGGTCCTCGTATTCGGCGCGTGGATATTGAGAGACACTTCGACCTCATCGAGGGTTGGTCTGTTTGCGATGCGGCGGATCACCCAACGGATGACGAGGAACAGTGACGTAACGAAAGTAAGCCCCGCCCCAGAAAAAAGCCATTCCTTGTTCTCTTTGAGAAGTTTGATCACTCGTCATATCCCTTCCGCTGGACGACTACTCCCGTGGGAATTGTTGGTGTCCCCCATCTGTCTCTTTTTGATTCTTCCCGCTCTGTTTGCGGGACTTGGGTATCTTGGACTGTGGCGCGCGTTCCAGGCGTTTTATCTCCTTGACCGCCTTGTCGAAGTGCGCCTCCACCGGGCTGAGCAGTGCGGCCTGCTGAGCGCGCCACTTCTCATATTCAAGCTCGGCCTTGGCCAAGGCATCATCGTGCGAGACCTCTCCAGCATGGGTGAGAATGTCGCGTTCGGACAGACGAAGGAAGTCATCCAGCTTGGCAGTCCAGTCGCGCATGTACATGGGCTTTCGACTGCGGGCTTGTAGCTCACCAAAGTGAGGTAGAATGACACGATAAGATTCAGAGCCTCAAGTTCCTCCTTGTTGAGATAGTCCTTTGCCACGGCGATATCCGATTTTCGGAGCTTGTCGCCGGTCCAGGCAGTCAGCCCCATGTGGGGCTTTCCTGCGTCGGCTCGCCCGACAATGATCTCCGCGGCTGTATGACCGTGCGCAGCCCAATGCATCTTGTTCTGAACAGTGGCGAAGAACTGGCGAGATATGTCCATGTTCGGATCATAGTCGATGCTCGTAGCGTAGATAGCGAGGATTTTTCGCCAGAAGACCTTCTCGGACGAGCGGATATCGCGGATGCGCGCGAGCAGTTCGTCGAAATAGTTGCCGCTGCCGGCCTGTTTGAGCCGTTGGTCGTCCAGGGAGAACCCCTTGATCAGGTACTCCCGGAGCCGCTGGGTGGCCCAGATGCGAAACTGCGTACCACGATGGCTCTTCACCCGGTAGCCGACCGAGATGATGACGTCGAGATTGTAGTGCTCAATCCGGCGTTCGACCCGCCGAGGCCCCTCCGTTTGAACCGTTGCAAATTCTGCAACAGTTCCCTTCCGCCCGAGTTCGCCTTCCTGGAAAACGTTCGCGATGTGCCGCGAAATAACGGACTTGTCCCGCTGGAACAACTCAGCCATTTGGCTTAGCGATAGCCACACCGTCTCGCGAAAAACGCGGACCTCGACACGCGTCAGCCCGTCTTCGGTCTGGTATAGGATGAACTGGCCGGGGTCGTCCGGCAGAGCCGGCAAGTTGCTCGTCCCATCTGATAAGTCGTCACCCACGATTTCTTCTCCATCTCACGAAAAACAGCAAGTTTCCATATCCACGGTCCATTGTAGAAACAGGCCACCGAGGAGGCAAATGGAATGTCCGCGAAGCGAGGCGGGATTCTTCCTCGTTCGCCCAATCTCTTCATGCAGACTCAGCGCGCGGCGTGCCCCGCAGGTTCGTCTGGACGTTCGTCCGCTATTTGCATACACGCGCTTGACAGCCGACCGTCTACAGGACGATCCGCTCGGGCAGGGTGTCGTAGGCGTGGTATTGGTGCTCGATGCGGCCGGGGTACATCTTGACGATGCGGAAGCCCAGAGGGTCCTTGGGCTGGCCCATTTGTTCCAATGCGATTCCGCTCGAACTGGTGGTGATCAGCTCCAGTTCGCCGTCCTTGACGTACGTGTTGTGGTGAAAATGGCCGGAGAAGACGGCGTCGACGTGGTATTTGTGGAACATTCCCAGCAACGTGCGACGGCGGCTCCGGGGCAGGTTGAAGTACTCATCGTCCTCGTCGGCCCGCCGCAGAGCCAGCGGATAATGCGTGTACACGGTGATGTGGTCGTAGCCCTTGTCCTGGGCCGCCTGGAGCGTGTCCTCCAACCACTGCATCTGCCACTGGTACAAGGGCCCGTCCTCCGGCCCTGACTTGACCATCGTCGAGTCGAAGACGACAAAGAAGCTGTTCTTGTGGCCAAAGGCGTACCAGGGAGACCCGAACCGGGCCTGGTACCATCCCAGCGACTTGGGCTCGCTCGGAACATAGTCGTGGTTTCCGCTTACGTTGTAGAGTGGGATCGTCTCGTCAAGTGTCGCCGCCACCTCCAGATACGCCTTCGCCTCTTTCTCGTCGCCGGGATGATTGATCAGGTCGCCGCAAACGATGACGAAATCGGGCTTGAGCCGATTCGCGCATCCAACGGCCCGCTGCCAATCCTCTTTCGAGCCCCAGAAGAGCTGCGGATCGGCCATAACAAAATAGCAGAAGCCCCCTTCGCCATTCCCCGCGGCACAGGCCCCTCTCAATCCCGGCCAGGCCCATGCCGCCGCACCCAGGCCCGCCATCTTCAAGACATCACGCCGCTTCATTTTCTGCTCCGTTACATCCGACCGGGTAAGCATAGATATCCGCCGCCAGCTTCTCGCGCCCTCGAGCGAGAATGCCCCGGTCGCGAGTATAGTCAGCCACCGAGACAAAATCAACGCGATTGGGCGGCCCCTGGACGCTAACGGCCTGCGCGCAACCAAGAGCCAGAGAATCGCAGTTTCTTCCTTGACGGCGCGGGGAGAGTATGGTATTTGCAAAACCAATACGAGCGTATCGTAATAGGAAGTGAACGGTAGCGAATCATGACGAGCGAAGCGGACATCTCGCGGTTCCGCGCAGAAATCGAAGGCAGAGCCGAGTCCATGAGAAGCCGGTTGCGCGGCGTGCCGGGAGCCGCGGTGTCAAACGAAGCCAATTATCGCTGTTTTTGGCATGGGAACGGGGGTCGGGGTGGAAAACAAAGCCAATTTGCCTTGCCGGCCGGCATGTGCGATGTACGCGCCGGCTCCGGCGTCGGCACGCTCGCGCCTGACGCTGCCGCGGCACACCGGAACCGGATGGCGCCAAACAAACCCAATTCCCATGCGAGCGAGATAGCGATAAGTCCATTTCTCAAAATGGATTATGACGGATCAAGCCGATCCCGGCGGCGCGAAAACGAACCCAATTCGCGAACTGCCGGCCAAGGCGGAAGGGAAAGAAAGAGCCTGCCGGCATGGGGTCGGCAGGCTCGAGAAAACGCGTTTGTCTTATTGCGAAGGGCGTCTTCTGGAGGGACGGACGACCTTGGTGCCCGTGATCTTCGAGGCCCCGCGCGCGGTCTTGAGCTCGCCGGTGAGTTTGGCCTCTTCGAGCTTGCCGTCAAAGGTCATCTCGAAGCTCTGGTCGCCGAACTCCAGGGTCATCACGAACCCGACGCGACCATCCTCCAGGGTGACCTTCTTGATGGGGATGGCCCCGTACATGCCGGTCATATCGGGATTTACGCGTAGTCTCTGTTTGCGGGCGCCTCGCTCGGACGTAATATCGAGCATCCAGGTCCCGACCAGGGCCGCACCCACACGCGTCCCTTCGGCCTTGATCTCGCCCCGTTCCGACGTGACCGTGCCGGAGAGCGCATCGCCCGAGATGGTCCCGGCGAAGGCCGCTTCCCACTGCCGATCCGCATTCGTGCTCTTCATCTTGAAGCTGAGGTTGCGCCGCTCATACTGCACGTCGGAGATCTCGAGCTCGCCCCGCTCGCTGCGCCACTCGGCGCTGAGCTGGTCTTCCGCGCCGGCCTTGACGGTCAGCATCGCGTTGAATTCCCGCTCGCCCATCTGGAGCTTCATCTCCCACATCCCGACCGCCCGGGACACGCGCGGGCTGCGCTGGCCCTCCACGGCGGACTCGCCCCGGTCGCTGGTCAGGGTGCCGGAGAGCTTGCCCTCCTCGATCTTCCCGGTGAACTTCGACGTGGAGGTCTGCCCGTCCCGTCCGGGACGGCTCCGCGAGAAGCTGAGCTGCCCCTCTTCATACTTGACGTCCTCCAGCTCGCTGAGCCCCCAGAAGCTGATCCACTGGCCCGTCCAGGTGCCCTCCTGGGTCCTGGAAAACGACAGAATCGATTCCATCTGCCGGCCGCTGAAATCGATCTTGATCTGCCAGTCGCCGTACAAACCCCACCGTCGCGTCGTCTGGGCCCCGACCTGGGTCGCCAGGACCATTACGATACAGAACAGAACCGCCTTGAGAAATGTCTGGTGTCTCATGCTGAGTGCCTCCAAAAAGAGTGATTGTTGGGAACGTTGCTTCCGCGCACCTGTGCCACACACGTACAATAAGACGCCGCTGGAACCACCACCATTTCAACAATCCGGCGAGTTTCCTGTCAAAAGCGGTGTTCGCATTGTTGGGCGCCCCTGGCCCGGCACAGGGAAAGATTTGCGCCGCCCGGCCTTTTCGCTCGTCAAGCGAGACAACGAATCTGCCGATGAAGACGGTAGCTGCCCGGTACGCTACGACGCAGAACCGACCTGGAGGTGGCACGGTGCGCGGCACGAGTGTGCGACAAACGCCGACGCAGGGACGCGCCCCCACGAACCGGCCCGCAAGCGGGAGGAGGAGGTAACCGATGAATCTCAGCGCGATTCGAAGAAAGCTCTCCATCTGCAAACGCTGCGACTACCGCTGCTCGAGCTGCCCGCACGCCCTGCCCTGCGTGCGACAGGGCCGCCAGGTCCGCCCGACCGAGTGCTACATCTGCTGGCACAACGAGGGCACGGTCCTGCCTCGCGACTGTCGCCTGCGCCGCACGCCCGTGCGAACCCGGGTCCGCGCGTAAACTGCGCCCCGCACAAAAACCACGCCCCCGCGACCAATTCCACTTGAGCGCTGCATCGAAAGACAGTAGCTTCACGGAAGTGCCACGAAATCCAGAAATCCCGTGATTCGGAAGGAGCCGGCGCCATGGACACCAACGAGCCCCAATTGCCCTGGGACGAACTCCAGCATACCGAAGGCGACATTCCCTGGCCGGCGCTGCGCCGCTTTGCCGAGGCCGTCGCGACCGACCCGACCGTAACGCAAGAACTGTTCGACGTTTACGACCAGGCCTATGAAATCGACCCCGAGCAGTTCTGCTGTGCGGACCTCTACGTACCGGCCATCTTCGCGCTGGCGGCCCCGAAGCTTGATGACGAACGACGACGCGACATCGCCGCCTGCTTGCTCGACAGGCTGGCCGAGGCCGCCGAGGACATGGCGGAGCTCAACGAAGACGCACTGGCGACGGCCGTCGGGAAACTGGGGCCGACCGTTCTTCCCGCCATCCTGGACGCGATCCCCGCGCAACCCGATTCCTCGAGCGCATGGTATAGCCTGTGGAATCTGACCCTGCTCGCCGCCGAGACCGAGGACCCGTCCCTCCGGGGTCCGGTCATCCAGGCCTGCGTCGACCTGCTCGAACGAGTCGACCGCAACGAAATCTACGTCGACGACGCCCACTCTGCCGCCTGGACTCTGGGATTTCTCAAGTGCACCGAGTACAGAGATTTGCTGCAGCGCGTTTGCGAGAAAGCCAAGGGCTCCTTCCTGGCCGGCGACTATGCCGAAGCCGTCCAGCTCCTGGACGGGGAGTTGGACTACCCCCGGCCGCCGGAGTTGTGGGAGCGATCCATCGAAGAATCGCTCGAATACTGGTGTCAAGTTGCCAGGAACTGGGTCGAGAAGCACGACGCCGAAGATGAAGACGATTTCGATGCAGTTTCCGAACGGGCAGGGCTTCTGAGCACGGGATTTATCGGCTCGGCCATCGCAAAAGCTCTACCCACGGAATTGCAGGCGGATGCAGGCTTCATCGCCGACCGTCTGGTGTACTACAGTGTCGGTTATCTCGGGATCGATCCGGAAGAATGGGACGAGCGAGCCTTGCGCAAATTGCTGTTCGACCTCCTTCCCCGCAAGGTCCACGGAGATGAGGTTCTCTTCGCCAAGATCGGGCCTGTAACGGAGGCTTTTTTGAGTTGGCTGGGATCGGAAGGGCTGCTGGCGGACACCGATGCGCTGGCGGCCACCGTACACGGCTGGTCCGAGGAGATCGTCACGGCCGGCATGAATCCGGAGAGTTGGGGTTTTGCCAAAAGACTCGTGATACAAGCCGAGCAAGCCGGGGTGGACGTCACTGATTCGCGCGCTGTCGAGGCGTATGTGGCCCAGCAACAAGAGGCGTTTACCGCCGGCCGGGCCTCGACGGATGTGTCGGAACCGGCGGGGTACAGGCCGCCCGTGCCGATTGTCGAACACTCCCCGAAGATCGGCCGTAACGACCCCTGCCCCTGCGGCAGCGGGAAGAAATATAAGAAATGCTGCGGCGACCCCGCGGCCAGGAACACGGCGGGCGCGTGACGTGAAGGGCAGCGCGCCAAGCGTATCTCGGCGCGCCGGCGGCCGCGAAGGAAAACCGATGTAGTGACAGATGAAAGGCAAAGCAATGACGCAACCGTTGATATCCGTTTCCCACGGGATGATTTTCTCCGTGCTGGCCGTGTTCTACACGCTGGCTCTCCCGTCGCCGGCATCGGCCGATGTGACGGTGACATCGTTCGACTCGGCGCGCCCCGTCTGGCCGACGGGCCGGGAAACGGAAAAGAATCTATTCGTCGGATTTCGGGCGGTCTTCGAGTGCCCGCAGCCGCAAGACTGCATGCTCCGCATCGCGGCATCGTCGCTGTACCGCGTGTATCTCAACGGACATTTCATCGGTCACGGTCCGGCCCGCGGACCCCACGGATTCTATCGCGTCGACCAATGGCCTCTCGGTTCCCGCCTCGGTCGCAGGAATACCCTGGCCATCGAAGTGGCCGGCTACAACGTCAACAGTTTCTACCTGCTCGACCAGCCGTCGTTCCTGCAGGCCGAAGTCGTGACCAACGGGAAGGTCCTCGCCTCCGCGGCGGGCGGTGGCGCCGACTTCGAAGCGACGATCTTGAAACACCGCTTGCAGAAGGTGCAACGCTACAGCTTTCAGCGGCCGTTCATCGAATACTACCGGCTCAAGGAAGGCGATGATCTCTGGTGGGAGCAACAGCCGCAAGAGACAACCCGCGCGTCTTGCTCGGAGTTGGCATCGAAGAAGCTGCTCGTTCGACGGATCGCCTACCCGGACTTTGCAAGACGGCAGCCGCTACGGGTCGTGTCACAGGGCAAGCTCCAACAAAATGTGCCGGTGGAGCGACCGTGGAAGGACCGGTCTTTGGTCAACATCGGGCCGCAACTGAAGGGATATCCCGAGGACGCGTTGGAAGTCGTTCCCTCGCTTGAGTTGCAGAGCATCCGCTCGGAATCCATGGAAAAAGTGGACGCTCGGTATCAGCCGGGCCAGGCCATCGAGCTGAATGAGGACACGTTCAGCCTGCTCGACTTGGGGACCAACCTCACCGGCTTCATCGGAGCGGAGATTCGCTGCTTCGCGCCGACGAGGCTCTATGTCACGTTCGATGAGGTGCTCGCGGACAACGACGTCGACTTCAAGCGGCTCGGCTGTGTCAACGCCGTTGGCTACGAGCTCCAGCCCGGCACGTACCGCCTCGAATCCTTCGAGCCCTACACGCTGCGTTACCTCAAGCTAAGCGCGCTGCAGGGCCACTGCGAAGTCGAACAGGTCTATCTGCGCGAATACGTCAGCGCCGAAACCGAAGAGGCGCGGTTCTCGTGCAGCGACCCGCGATTGAATCGCATCTTCGAGGCCGCCCGGCAAACGTTCCGGCAGAACACGCTCGACATCTTCATGGACTGTCCCTCGCGCGAGCGGGCCGGCTGGCTCTGCGACAGCTTCTTCACCTCGCGCGTCGCGTTCGATTTTGGCGGCAACACGACCGTCGAGAAGAACTTCCTCGAGAACTACCTTCTGCCGCCGAGCTTTGCGCATCTGCCCGAGGGCATGCTGCCCATGTGCTATCCCGCCGACCATTACGACGGGGTCTTCATTCCGAACTGGGCCCTGTGGTTCGTCGTCGAGCTGGAGGAATACCAGGCCCGCAGCGGCGACCGGGAGATAGTGGCCGCCCTGCGACCGCGGCTCGAAGCCCTCTACGAATACTTCCAGAAATTCAAAAACGAAGACGGCTTGCTGGAAAAGCTGGAGAGTTGGGTCTTTGTCGAGTGGTCGAAGGCCAACAGCTTCGTGCAGGATGTCAGCTATCCCACCAATATGCTGTATGCGGCGGCGCTGGCGGCGGCGGGCCGGATGTATCAGGAGCCGGCCCTGCTCGACGAGGCCAAGCAAATCCGCGACGTCATTCGTCGGCAATCCTTCGACGGAGAGTTCTTCGTCGACAACGCCATGCGTAAAGACGGCCGGCTCCAGGTCACGCGCAACCGCACGGAGGTCTGTCAGTACTTCGCGTTCTTCTTCGACGTCGCGACGCCGAAGACGCACGCCGACCTCTGGCAGAAGCTCGTCCGGCAATTCGGCCCGAAGCGGAAAGACAGCGACGCATTCCCGCAGGTCCACCCCGCCAACGCCTTCATCGGCAATTATCTTCGTCTGGAGTTGTTGAGTCGTTACGGGCATCCGGCCAAAATCAAGAACGAGATCCTCGATTTCTATCTTTACATGGCCGACCGGACCGGAACGCTCTGGGAGAACGTCGGCGCCTACGCCAGTTGCAACCACGGCTTCGCCTCCCACGTCGCCCATACCCTGTACCGTGACGTCCTGGGCGTCAGCGCGATCGACACCCAGCGCAAAGTCGTCCGCCTGAAGATCGCCGACGTGGGCCTGGACTGGTGCGAAGGCCGATTCCTGACACCCCACGGCCCAATCGTGATAAAATGGTGGAAGGAAAACGGCCAAACCCTCTGCCGAGCCGACCTCCCCGCCGGATACGAAACCAAAATAGAAAACGCAACCACCGGCACCCTAAGCCTCCGGTAACCCGCTATCCTCCGTCCGCGTCGAGCCTGGTACCGTGGTCCTCGCGCTTTGATGTCGCTTTCGCGAATCTCCCCGCCGGTCCTCCCGCCGTAAACAACACGGCAAACCGAGTCACCAACGCTCCCAGAAGCACATAGCCCAAAATCACTTGCACCATGAGCAGAGCCTGCCCCTGCCAGCTATCCGGATTAGCCGCAATATCCCCGAACCCTAACGTCGTCATCGTCACCACAGAGAAGTAGAACGCGTGTACGAAACTGCGCAGGTCGTGCCCGGTTCTAATGCCGTCCAACAATTGTGGCCAACACCAATAAAAGAGCGCAAATCCAATCGCAAATGTAAAGAACGAAAACCCAATGCGCTGGGTTGAAAGCCCATAATTGCTCAACGCCCAAAACGGCTTCACCAACCACTTGAGTTTCTTATGCTTCTCATACCACGCCTCCCAGTTCCTGCGCCTGACGTTGTATTCAAGAAGCTGTCTCGTTGTCGGCTCGATACGCACCATCGAGAGCCCAACGCCATCAAAGTCCGTATTCTCGTCGATGAGGCATCGTCTCATTAATGTAATCCCATCCACGATTACCATCCGACACTGAGCACCTCTCAGCCTTGTCTGCCACAAGCGCGCACCTTGGAGATTTGCGCCGCGCAGAACGGCGCTGTCGAGGTTGGCGTTCCTAAGATCCGCATTCGCGAGGTTAGCACCCCACAGGTTCGCACCCTTCAGACTGGTCTGCTGAAGCTTGGCCCCACACAGAGATGCTCGCCTGAGTGTTGCGCCGTCAAGTTGAGCATATCCTAGCTCTGCAACATCTAGAGTTGCTTGCCCAAGATATGCTCCGCCCAAGTAGACGCGGCTGTTCCACCTTATCATCTGACCCGTTTTCCCATCGCGAAGTGCCCGGCTATTCAAATGCGAGCCGTTCAGATTGAGCAGCGTAAGATCGGCACCCTCAAGGCGAATGTCCTCCTGCGGATTATCGCGTCTCCACTTGTTCCACTCCCTGATTCCTTCCGGCCCCTTGTCCGAGCACCGCTTGAGGAACTCGTACTGCCACTGGTCAAATCGGCGTTCCCCGTCAACGTTCTCGTTGCCTTGAGCCATCGCTTTCTCCCTCAAGCATTGGTCGAAAATGTCCCGGTTGTCGTTGAGAATTGATTGAAAGAGATCATGCGGTCCGGGTAACAGAATAGGTGACAAAACCAGAACTGTTAC
>JAFGCA010000426.1 GCA_016932895.1 Sedimentisphaerales bacterium
ACCCCCACCCCCGCAACCCATTTTATGGTCCTTTGACCACAAACCACCGCCGGCCACACCGCGCGCAAAGCGTGGAGAATCCGGCCGTTCCCTTCGAGCTCCGGGGGACAGACGGAATTGCTCATCAATCCATTCTTGATAAAATGAAGAAGTGGCGCACCACCCAACCGACGAGGACGAAATACGGCTCTGGGAGGCCCAGGGAACGCGCCAGACTCCATTCTATGTCCCCACAAGTTTTGCTTGACCAGATCCCTGAATCTCGCCGATACTATGATAGTATGGACTGAGTGAGTCGTGAGAGAATTATGTGGTGCGGGATGCGACCAAAGGATCGAGCAGACATTTTCTCATGCGTCCGAGAAGACAGAAGGACTTCATCTCAGGGCTACGACAATATGGAGAAGATGAGCAGGATTCGGGCATGCCCACAGCGGAACAGATAAAGGCACTTGTTAGATCGCATTTCAGCGATGACCCAGAGCGGTTCTATACAATAGCGCTTCAGGTTGCAGCCCACGAGGCGCAACGAGGTCATGGCGCCCTCGCGCACGACATCCGGCAGATAGTCGATAAGTCGCGGGCGGCGAGAGGTCCCGTTCTGGTCAGGTTCCCACAAGACCTTCGGAGATTGGTTCTTTCAGAAGAACCGAAGACACCCAAGGTAACACTGGTGCTGCCGTCTGCCCTGGGGGCTCGGATCGAACGGATTGTCCATGAGTACAGGCAACAGCACAAGCTGAAAAGGCACGGCCTCGTTCATCGACGGAAAATCCTCCTGATCGGCCCGCCAGGAACAGGCAAGACCATGTCTGCGCGTGTGCTGGCTCACGAACTTCGTCTTCCCTTGCATACGATTCAGGTGGACCGATTGGTTACGAAGTTCATGGGAGAAACCAGCGCGAAATTGCGTCAGATCTTCGACCTGATTCAGCAAGAACGCGCGGTGTATCTGTTCGACGAATTCGACGCAATCGGGGGAGAACGCAGCCTGGAAAACGATGTCGGTGAAATGCGCCGCGTCCTGAATTCGTTTCTTCAGTTCATTGAGCAGGATGTTTCCGACAGTTTGATCATCGGCGCCACGAACAGCCCCAGGCTATTGGACCGAGCTTTGTTTCGCCGCTTCGATGATGTGTTGTATTATGACCGACCTGACGAGGAAGATAGGGAACGCCTGATGCAGAATGTACTCGGTTTCTTTCTAGCGCCGCGATTTGCGTGGAGATCGGTGCTGGCCGAGAGCAAGGGGCTCAGCCACGCGGAAATCGACCACGCCTGTCGGGATGCCATTAAGCAAGCGATCTTGACAGACAAGAAGAAGGTAAACGCATCACTATTACGGCAAATGCTAAAGGAGCGACAGAGCGCACACGGGGGAATGAGAGACTGATGTATCATGGCAGCGGAGCGACACAGACACATTTTTTTGGCAGGGCCAACACGTACAGAAAGATTTACCAATCCTCGAAGAGGTGGGGCAAAACCACACCTCAGGCAACGTGACCGCCGTGAACATAGCGCCTACCTCCAGCGACAACTTCAGGCAGCTTGGGAACAGGTTGGACAGAGGCAGGCAGTTGTCCACACAGAGCGCCACGGAGCCTACATCGACTTTGTGAGTGACCCCGGATTCGATCTGATGATACAGAGTCTGGAAGCAAGGCGGTCGGGCATCCGCCTCTTGAACGTTCGGCGGGTGGGTGAGCCAGGTAATGAACAGACGTTCGCCACGGTTTATGTGCCGCACACAAGACACAGTCACTTCATGAGAAAGATCACCGCCTATGCAAACGAGGAGACCCGCACCGGACAGCCAAAGAACAAACGGCTCGTCCATAGCATCGGTGATATTCGAGCATCGTATCTCGAGTCTTTTTGGCAAGATGCTCCCACCCTGATTCCTGGCGACACTCTCGAAGCAGTGGAAGTCTGGCTCAGCAACGACAATGATGCAGTCGTCAACAACTTCAAAGCCTTGGTGCAGCAACTCCAGATCAGGCGTATTGAAGGTGTTCTCAGATTTCCCGAAAGGGCGGTACAAATCGTCCTGACAAACAGAGATCAACTGGAACGGCTTGTCGAGCACTCTGATGATATCGCAGAACTCAGGCTGGCAAAGGAACTTGCTACGTTCTACGTCACACTGGAGAATCGTGAGCAGTTGAGCCTTGTCCAGGCATTACTTGCTCGTAGCACTTTTGACGACGGCTCCGACGTGGCTGTCTGCATCCTCGACACAGGTGTCAACAACGGGCACCCACTCCTTCAACCCATTCTGCATGATGTTGACTGTCATGCCGCCCATCAAGACTGGGGCAGACATGACCACGCTGGTCACGGAACCTTGATGGCAGGAACGGTTGTCTATGGAGATTTGTTGGCCGTCCTTAATAGCAATAATCGAGTCCGGATTTCACATCGGCTGGAGTCCGCTAAGATTCTTCCGCCGCCCCCTGAGCAGAATCCCAAGAGGTTGTGGGGGTATATAATGGCCCAGGGGCTGAGCCGGGCGGAGATTCAGGGGCCACAGCGGAAGCGAATCGCGTGCATGGCGGTTACCTCAACGGATGATCGCGATCGTGGTCGGCCATCGTCGTGGTCGGCTATGGTGGACGCCTTGGCTTCTGGGTATGAAGACGATACGAATCGACTGTTTGTAATTAGTGCCGGGAATGTTGACGATGCGATGAGCTGGCGCAACTATCCGGAGGATAACAAAACGAACGAAATCCATGATCCAGGCCAGGCATGGAATGGCCTGACTGTCGGAGCTTTCACGGAGAAGACACGGATCACCGATCCTTCACTTCGGTCCTATGAGGCCGTTGCCCCTTCCGGCGGCCTTTCTCCGTACAGTACAACGTCTACGACTTGGCCCGCGCGAAAATGGCCCATCAAACCGGAGGTTGTCGTTGAGGGAGGAAACGTAGCCCGAGGCCCCAACAACTCCATCCTCGATCCTGATGACCTGCAATTGCTTTCTACTCACCACGATACCCAGGTAGCTCACTTCGCCCCCTTCTCTGCCACAAGTGCCGCTTGCGCCCAGGCAGGCCAAATGGCAGCACAAATTCAAGCACAGTACCCAAATGCTTGGCCCGAGACCATTCGCGCCTTGATCGTTCACACCGCACGATGGACGGAGACGATGAAGAGACAATTCCTTCAGAATGAGTCAAAAGGTTCGTATGCAAAGCTCCTGCGCATATGTGGGTATGGCGTGCCGAACCTTGACCGCGCACTATACTGCGCATCCAATTCACTGACACTGATCTCCCAAGCGACGCTGCAACCATACGACAAGCGCAACGAACGATATGTTACGCGTGATATGCACTTATATAGCTTGCCGTGGCCTTCGGACGCCTTGTCGGAGCTGGGGGAAATGCCGGTGAGGATGCGCGTCACACTGTCCTATTTCGTCGAGCCCGGTCCCGGGGAAGTGGGATGGGAAAATCGTTACAGATATGCGTCGCACGCCCTCCGCTTCGACATCAACGGTCCGGCCGAATCTGAACCAGAGTTCGTCCAACGTGTCAATCGTCAGGCGAGAGATGACGGCGAACATCCTGGAACTGAAGGGCCGGGCGACAGATGGGTAATCGGTGAAGCGAGGAATGTGGGCTCGATCCACTCTGACATCTGGTTGGGCCGAGCCACTGATCTTGCGGCGTCCAACAAGATCGCTGTTTATCCGGCTATCGGCTGGTGGCGCGAAAGACATCATTTGAATCGCTGGAACAAAACCTGTCGCTATGCATTGATTGTCTCAATCTATACGCCTGAACAGAACGTGGATATCTACACGCCGGTAGCTGCACAGGTACCCGTGCCCACCTCAATCACGATTTAGAAGTCGCGCGTGGGTTGAGAACCCACCCCACCGGCGCGACTGCGTGGGGATAATGATGCGGATATGTGGATGGGGGGCGTTGTTTTGGTTGGTTATTTTTTGGTGAAGTGGTTTTTGAGGGTTTTGTGGAGGTTGGTGGGGAAGGTGGTTTCGATTTGTTGGATAGTTTTTAGGTTGAAGATGCGGGTGATGGCGACGGGATCGGCTCGGTAGTCGGTGTGTCCTTCGTAGAAGCCGTAGCGCGTGATGTAGTAAGGGACCATTTCGCTAAAGTGGAAGCGGGTGAGCGATTCTTCGAACTCCGCCATTTCCAGGTCGCTCAGGTGGGCGTAGTTCTCCTTTAGAAACGCTCTCTCCTGCGCCGTCAGGTCGCAGCGGACGTCGATATCGAATCGTCCCTTGACCTCGTCCTGGAATATGGACCGCTGCCATCCCTTCATCGATTCGGCTTTGAAAAGGACCTTTTTCCCGTTGTAGAAGAAGGCCTGGACGCCGGAGAACCGCCCGAACCGGCCGCACTCGATCTCCTTGAGGATCATGTTCCACATGTGAAAGAGAGGCTTGGCCATTTGGGGATGAGTCAGTCCCAGCCTGCGGACGAGGTCGTTGTCGCCCTTGAGGACCGAAATGATGTCTTCATCGTCGGCCATGAAACCGGCTCCGGAGAACCTGCCGGGTCGACCGATGTACGTGATCACGTCGACGGACATGCCCGTGATCGTCTCTTTGTTGTCCAGCTCCGCCTCGCAGTGGAGCCCGGTCTTGGCCAGAGCAGGAAAATCACCGTGATCCGCTGGAAGCTGTCGATCTTTGCCATACAACGTCGGAACTCTCACGCTGTAGAGCAAGGGGCTTCCATTTTCGACCGTGACCGGCAGGAGGGCATATTGGCCGTTTTTCATCAGGGCGGTTACGATTTCCGTGCCGTCTTCTGCTGCGTACGGAGAAGGAATGTCCGGCCGTTTGTCGAGGTGCCGGGGATAGAGAGCGTACTTTCTCTGCTGATAAGTGACGAGACTGCTGACGGTTTGTGGCCCATTCGATGCGCCTGCCCTGGCCTGTCGCCCCGCCGCTTTGCTTTGCGTTTCAAGGGTCTTTGAGGAACATTCAGCCACAACCATTGCGTTGACGAACACACATACCGCAATACATCGCCACATTTTTCATCTCCATATCCGCAACCGGTTTCACGACTGTTGCGCACGGCACTCGGCAGCCAAGTCCGTGGATCTGCTTCGTCAACGAAAAGAGTTCTCAGCGTGCCCGTACCTGCCATGACGCCCGGCGGCACGGATCGGTTGACAACGATTATCCCGAAGCAGATCCCGCGGGACGACGATTCTTGCGTCGTCTCAGGTCACGCGTGGGGTAAGGACCCACCCGACTGCGCCGGCGGTGCAGGAGGGCGGAGTCGATGACAGGCGTGGGACATGAGGCGGGGGGTGGCTGCGGTGTGCCACAAGGGCGGGAAAACGTCGCTTTGCGGGGCATTTTTTTGATGGGTCCGGCTTTTTTGCGAGCGGCGCGCGGATTCGGGCGAAATCTTGTTGATCCCGGGACGAAAGCGCGTTATTATAAGACGTACGTCTGGTTGGAGTGTTTTGTGGAGTGTGCATGGGAAATCCCCACTGATATTGCCCTGTAAAGAGCATGAATCTCCGCTCTGTTTCTGTCGATAATTCAATGGCACCCAAACCATTTGTAGGAGGAACAGAAATGTCAGCAACGAGATGTGCTTTTGTTGGAATTCTCACCTTACTCACCTTGAGCCTGGCGGTGGCGGACCCGCCGGCGGAGCACCCAGCGACGGGAGAGCCGCTGGTGATCGAGTGTCTCCGGGGTACTCCGGACGCCATCGACGGCGATCTGAGCGACTGGAATCTCGCCGCGATGACGCCGGCCATCCTCGATGCGGAAGCACAGTTGTATTCGGGGCAGACCACCTGGGACGGTCCCGAGGACGGCAGCGCGGAGTTCTATCTGCTCTGGGACGAGGAATACATCTACATGGCCGTCGTGATGAAGGATGACAAGCTGTCCATGAACAAGACCGGCGGCGACATCTGGAACGCGGACTGTATCGAGGTGTTCTTCTCCACGACCAACGCCGTTCCCCCGCACGATGAGCACTACCAGTACGGCTTCAACCTTAACGAACAGAAATGGAACTGGTGCAACATGGACGGCAACGGATCGACCGATCCGGACTACCTCATGGTCGCCGCCTCCGAAACGCCGGACGGATACATCTGCGAGGCCGCCATCGAATACGCCCAGATGCTTTCGCTGGACTTCTCGGTAGGCAACGCCATCGGATTTCACCCGGCATTCGACGACACCGACAACGGTGACAGAGAGCTGCAGATGACCTGGACGGGCCGGGAAGCGCATGACCAGAGTCTGGGATTCGGACATATGATTCTCTCCGACGCCCCCGTCGGCAGCGGCGGCAACCCACTGGCCCGGAGCCCGAAGCCGAAAGACGGGACCATGATCTACGAGACCACGACGGTACTCGAGTGGCGGCCCGGCGCATTTGCCGCCGGCCACGAAGTGTACTTCGGCGAGAGTCTCGAAGCGGTGGAGGCAGCCACGCCGGAAGATGCCGATGTCTTCATCGGCCGCCTGGCGACCGATATGCTCCGCGTGGGCTCGGCGGGCGATCCGGTGCCGGACGAGCTCGTTCCCGGCCAAACGTACTACTGGCGCGTGGACGAGGTCAACGATCTCGATCCGAACAGCCCGTGGAAAGGGGACGTCTGGAGCTTCTCGATCCAGCCGCGTACGGCCTTCGAGCCCTTCCCCGTCGATGGAATGAAGCATGTGGATCCCGACCAGGACCTGTCCTGGCAGGCGGGCATGAACGTCGTCTTCCACAAGATTTTCCTCGGGCAGAGCTTCGATGAAGTCAACAACGCCATGGCGCCCCTGACCATGTCGACCGTTACGACGGCAGACGTCGGCACGCTGCAGCTCGACACGACGTACTACTGGCGCATCGACGAGTTCATCCAGTTCCTCGGCGACCAGAAGGGCGCGGTCTGGAGCTTCACTACGCGCGGCGACGAGGGCGGCGTCAAGGCCGAGTACTTCGAGGGGATGAATCTCGAAGGCGATCCGGTGCTCACGCAGACCGAGCCCACGATCGACCACTCCTGGACCGATGAAGTCGCTGCCGGCCTCAGCGACAACGTCTCGGCACGCTGGACGGCCAATCTCGAAGCGCCGCTGACCGAAACGTTCTCGCTGATCACCACCAGCGACGACGGCGTCCGGGTCTGGCTCGACGGCCGCCAGATCATCAACAACTGGACCGACCACGGCACCACCGACGACAAGGCCAGGGTGGATTTCATCGCAGGCCAGATCTACCTGCTCGTCATGGAGTACTTCGAGAACACCGGCGGCGCGGTGGCGCAACTGTCGTGGGAAAGCCCGACGATCGCGCGTCAGATCGTCCCGCAAGGGTGGCTGCAACTGCCGCACTGGGCGACGAATCCCTCCCCGGCCAACGCCGAGCCCTATGCGCCGCAGGCGGGCCCTCTTAGCTGGACTGCCGGCGACGAAGCCACGGCCCACGAGGTGTACTTCGGCGAGGACGCCGACGCGGTGGCCAACGCCACACCGGCCGACGCAGCGGTCTATCGCGGGCAGCAGGCCGCCGGGGCGACCAGTTTCAATCCGGGGCCGCTTCAATGGAACAAGACCTACTACTGGCGCGTCGATGAGGTCAATCCGGCCAATGCCGACAGTCCGTGGAAAGGCGCCGTGTGGAGCTTCACCACGGCCGATTTCATCGTCGTCGAGACCTTCGAGAGCTACAGCAACGAGGTCGGGCAGCGCGCCTTCGAGAAATGGATCGACGGCATCGGGTACAGCCTGCCCGAACCGGGCCATCCGGGCAACGGCACCGGGGCGGCGGTCGGCCACGACATCTGGAGCATCGACAGCCCGTACTACAACGGCTTGATCATGGAAACCAGGAGCCCCAACGGCGGCTTCCAGGCCCTGCCGATCTACTACGACAACACGGCTTCGCCCTATCGTTCGGAGGCCGAGTACACCTGGACGGCGCCGCAGAATTGGACGCTCGAAGGCGTGACGGACCTGACGCTCCACGTCCGGGGAGCCAGCGCCAACAGCCTCGACCCGCTGTACGTTGTGCTCGAAGATAGCAGCGGACGGGCCGGGGTGGCGGTGCACCCGAATGCCAACATACTGAACGCCGCCGGATGGACTCAATGGAAGACTCCGCTCAGTGATTTCGCGGGGGCGGGCGTCTCGCTGACCGCCATCAAGAAGATCTACATCGGCGTTGGCAGTCGTGCCGGCGGTTCTGTCGGCGGCACCGGCGTGCTCTACGTCGATGACATTCGCGTCACCAAGCCGTGACATCCCGAGAACGTAACACGGTGACGTGAGTCACACGAATACGAATTGTGACACGCACCAGGGCTGCGACCCCCCTATCGCAGCCCTTTTTCATGCGCTCTTGTGAGGAAGCGCATGGGCCAAACACACGCGTGGCTTGAGAACCGACTCTACGGGGTCGGGAATGGTTCGAGGGTTTGGGGCGCATCAATCGGCGCGGGCGGTGACGGCTCGGCAGGCGGCGGCCAGGGCGAAGAGGGCGGTGCTGGTCAGGACGATGCAGGCGCCGGTGGGGAGGTTGAGGTAGTAGGAAGCGATGAAGCCGCCGACGGCGCTGACGACGCCCAGGGCGGTGGAGGTCACGACGACGGCGCGGTGTCCCCGGCAGATCTGGTAGGCGGCGGCCGCGGGGTTGGTGATCAGGCTAAAGATCATCAGCCCTCCGACCAGCGGCAGGTTGACCGCGAGAATGAGGCCGCACAGGCCGAGAAACAAGGCATATACGAACGTCTCGTGTACGCCGGTAGCCGAGGCGATCGTCCGACTGAATAGCAGAACCTTCAACTCCTTATTGAACGCGAAGGCGAAGACCGCGAACGCCGCCCCGGCAATGCCGATGACGACCACGTTCTGCTTCTGCACGAAGAGGATGCTGCCCCAGAGCAGGCCCAGGATTTCCGAGCGGCTCCCCTGCGTCAGGCCGATGCCCAGGAACGTCAGTCCCAGCATCAGGGAAAAGAGGATCGCCAGCGCCACGTTGGTATCGAGGCGCGACTTCTCGGGTCGCAGGGTCGCCAGGCTCATCGCCGCGGCGGTGCTGACGACGACCGGGCCCAGCGTCGGATCCACGCCGAGCAGGTACGAATAGATCGTGCCGGCCATGGCGGTGTGCGAGATGCAGATGCCGATGAAGGGCAGGCGCAGGCCCACGATGTAGACGCCGAGGAGGCCGCAACTGGCCCCGGCAATCGCGCCGGCGAGAATGACGAGATAGAAGAATGGATCCATAGGCGCTGCGGTTCCTACTTCGCGTCGTCGGGCGGCGCGCTGACAATATGCCTACGTCCGGCCATGACCACGGCTTCGAGCGAGCCGTGATAGGCGCGACGCAATACCTCGGTCGACAGAACGTCTTCGACGCGCCCGTCGCCGAGAACGCGTCCCTCGGCAAGCAGGACGATTCGCGCGCAGGTCGAGGGCAACACGCTCGTGTCGTGCGAGACCATCACGACGGTGATACCGGTCCGGCGGTAGAGCTCGTCGACGATCTCGGAAATCTGGTACTTCCAGTTGAAATCGAGGTTGGCACAGGGCTCGTCCAGCATCAGGATGCGCGGGTCCTGGGCCATCGCGCGGGCGATCAGCGCTTTTTGCTGTTCGCCGCCGGAGAGGCTGCGGAAGGTCTGATCGCGGCGGGCCGCCAGCCCCAGCACGTCGATCCAGTGATTCACGATCGCATCGTCGTCTGCGCTCAGGCGGGCCAGCAGAGGGCGCACGCTGGTCCTGCCCATCGCCACGATTTCGCGCAGGGTAAAGGGCAGCTCGGCGTTGTACTGGGCCGACTGGGGGATATAGCCGATGCGTTTGCGGAGCCGACACTTGCTCCAGGAGCCGAGCCTGCCGAGATCGCTTCCGTCGAGCGTGACGTGGCCGTGGCCGGGCTCGATCAGGCCGGCACAGAGCCGCAGGAGCGTGGTCTTGCCGGCGCCGTTGGCTCCGATGACGCCAAGGAAGACGCCGGACGGGACGGTCAGGTCGTCGATCCGGAGCACGGTCCGGCCGGAGCGACGCACCCGGATGCCCGACAGCGCCAACGAGCTGCCGCTCATCTCGTCACCGCCTCAACCAGGAGCCCGACGTTGTCGCAGAGGAGCTGATCGAAGCCGGCCACGCCTTCGGCGAGCCGGGGAAAGTTGCTAAAGACCAGGGCCCGCGCCTGGAGCCTTTGGGCCAGAGCTTCCGCCAGGGCCGTGCCTTCCTGCCGATTGGCGATAACGAAACGCACGTCCTGGCCGGCCGCCTGCCGGAGACAGTGGTCGATATTGGCGACTGTCTCGGTGTCACTGCCCACGAACGTGGCGACGGTCTCCAGGCCCAGCCACTTGCTGAACGCCGCCTGGTGGTTGGAGGTGAGCACCTTCGCCGAGGCGGCCTGCGATTCGCGCACCTGCGCCTGTAGCGTTTCGCTCAACGCCGACAGGCGCGTCTGGATGGCGCCGAGGCGCTGCGCGAATTGGTCGGCCCTCTCGGGATATCGTTCGGTCAGGGCTTCGGCGACTTGCTCGCACGCGATCAAATAGGTCTCGGGCACACACAATCCCGGCGGCGTTTGGATGCGGCAGGTCCGCAGCCCGTTTTCCTTCAGCCGCGCCAGCGTCTGCTCGATGTTCTGCTGGAAATCGAACAGCAGCAGCATCCGGCACTCGTGCAAATGCCCGACCTGGGCCGGGGAGATATCGAAATGTCCCGGACACATCCCCGGCGGCGCCAGGCAGAGAACGTCCAGTTCCGTGCCGCAGAGGTCCCGCACCACGCATCCGAGATACGAGTTCGTAACCGCCACGTCATACGCCCCCTCCGGCGCGCCGCGGTCCCGGCAGCCGCCGACGGCAAGCCCCATGAACGCAAGGATCATCAAGATATGGACTATCCGGGCGATACGCATGCGATCCTCTACCTCGCGAACGAGCCGATCTGGTGGCCGTTCTGCAATCTCATGCGAACGATGACGCCGGTCTGCGTCTGCGGGTCGAACCACGTCGCCCGCGGGACGGGGTACTGCATCTCCCTCATGCGGTCGAGGTCGAAACCGGGGCCTTCGCTGTAGAGGACCCAGCTCACCGGCGATTCGGCCGAACTGCTGTAGGACCGGCCGTCCTCCTGCTCGTTGTCCGGAAAACCGTCGGGGACCCAGAGATAGGCCCCTTCCTCCACCAGTGTGGTCCTATTGTAGATCAGGGTCCCGACGGTTCTGTACTTGTAGGTGTAGCCGCGACTGAAGCGATCCTCGAAGCCGGCCGCCATGAAGCTGCCCCCCGGCGGCTCCGGAAGGTACCCGGATTCCGTCAACTCGCATGGAAGCTGGTAGAAATGGCCTCCCAACATGCAGTCCACGCGTACCGGCGGGTAGGCGCCGTCGTGGTCGAACGAATAGGCCTCCAGGGCCAGACCGATGTCGCGCAATTCGGCGTTGACGGTCAGGACCTTCGCCTGCATGCGGGCCTTGCCGGTCACCGGCAGCAGAATCCCCAACAGCAGCGCAACAATCGCCACGACCACCACCAACTCAATCAGAGTAAAAGCCCTGCGCATCGGTTCCACCTCAATTCGACGACGTCTCGTCCTCAGGCTCCGGCTCGTCGGGCAGATCGGCCATGCGATGCTCGTACGAAGCCAGGACCCGGCCGTTGCCGTCGTAATTCATCACGTAGAGGCGGTAGCCGCCCTTCAAGTCCACACTCTCCTGGTCCAGGATCCCGATCACGTCGAACGGCTCGGTCAGATTGTACGAGCCGGCGTAAATCCCGTTGCCACGTCCGAGCTTGACGGGAAGAGTCCTGCCCCCGTCCGTCACGACCAATTCGCCATCCGGGCCCCAGCCGCTGGGATCGACCATGTTCACGTCTTCGATTTTGATCAGACGGCTCTGGTAATACTCCCCGCCCCACAACCGCTCCGAATCGAAGACGAAACGATCCTGGTCGTCCTTGAGCTCCGCCAGCGGTACCAGTTCGGGCCTCGGCAGGCCAACGCCCCGTTCGAGCAACTCGATGGTGAAGTCGTGGTCGGGGTTCTTGTTGTGCTGCTCGTTGATATTGAGCTTGCCCTTGTAGGAAAGGAAGTAACCCGTGACGCGGATGCGATCGCCCGCGCAGAACTGGGCCGCGTTCAGGCGGGTCAGCTCGGCGACGAACTCCTCGTCGGTGTAGCCCCCGTCCGGCATGACCCAGGGCAAGTTGTGGTAGAGCTGTCCCAGCCAGACGGCGGTGCCGGCGTGGTCGTCCCCTTCGCCCTGGAAGTAGATTTGCCATTGTCCGCCGAGGTTGAACAGCTCGGTGATGCTCTCGTCCGGGGTGGGATCCAGCATGTCGGCCGGAGCGTTCAGCACGATCCCCTCCAGGATCACCTTGTCCGCGGCGACGTATGTCTGCTCCCCCGCCCCGTCCACGGCCTGAAACTCCGTGTGGCTTACGAACGCTTCCGTCGGATCGCCCCACGTCAACGCAGCAGCGACGCACAGCAGCACACCCGGGAACCAGTAGCTTTTCATATGCGTGCCTCCAATCATCAACCCGTACGCCCCTTTGACTGCGCATAACAATACGCGATTCGTGCTACCACGCATAAAAATAACCAATTCGTGCTACCCCCGCAAGGAAATAAAGGGGAAACGGCCAGTTTTTTTCGCCCGCTCGCTTGCAGGCTATAGGCCGAGGAACTGGATGGCCAGGCCGCACAGGAGAATCGTCGCGCCGGCCAGGGCGTGGCTGTAGTGCTGGATCTTCTTGAGCGGCAAGAAATCGACGCCGGCCCTGCCCAGGAATACGGCCCCTAACATGGTCGCGGCCGTTACCACGCCGAAGATGGCGGTAATCAGAACGAGATCGGGCAGGCCCCCTTTGGCGGCAGGGTACATGAGAAAGGGGATCAGCGGCTCGCAGGGCCCGAATACGAAGATGACGAAGAGGACCCAGGGCGTGACCGTCTTGGCTGAATCGAGGTCGTGGACGTGGGCATGCTCGCCCAGATGGGTGTGCCGGTGCGCGTGGGGATGCGTGGCATCGACCAGATGGGGGTGGCTGTGCTGGTGCGGCTTCCTGCGATAGAGAAACCGCAGCCCCCAGATCAGGTAGGCCAGGCCAAAAGCGATGAGCAGCCAGGCCGCCAGTGTGCCGCGGGCCGCCTCCCCGGCTTCCAGCCCCTTGACGGCCCAGCCGAGCGAGACGCCGACCAGGCCCAAGACGACGGAGCCGGCGATGTGCCCGAGCGCACAAATCAGGGTGATCACAGCCGTTTTGGCGCCCGACCACCGCCGGGCCCACGACATCATAATAAACGGCAGGTAATGATCCGGCCCCAACAGCGTATGAAAGAACCCAATCGAGGCCGCGGCAATCACCAGTGTTCTCAGTTCCTCTGTCACAAGCTCTCTACTCCGTACGAGACAACGGTCAGACTCAGGCAATCGGGCATGACGGTAATGCAAATCCCCCCACAAATCAACACAGGCAATTGACAGGCGCTGCCGCAATGCGTATCAAAGAGAGCCAATATTAGTTTGAGCAAGTGGTTTCGAAGGAGATTCGATGGCATCATCGGAAAAAGCTTTTACCGTTGAACTGAACGATCAGCCGCAGTACCAGAGGATCCTGGAAGGGCAGCCGCAAACGCGGGGCATGCGCTCGGGCCGGGTGTACCTGGAAGCCGGCAAGGCGTGCGGCCAGCACAGCACCAAGAACCACGAGGAGCTCCTGGTGTTTCTCACCGGCGAAGGCGAAGTCCAGATCGGCGAAACGGACCGCCTCGCCATCGGTGCGGGCAAGGTCGCCTACATCCCGCCGCAGACCCTGCACGACGTCCATAATACCGGCACCGGCCCCCTGGCCTATATCTACTGCGTCGCGCCCGCTGCCGAGGCTGGCGCCCCAACGGATGACGCAAAATGAAACGCGCCGGCGCGATCTGACAACGGATGCGCCGTTTCGAGCCTGCCGGCGACGCGAGTTCGAGTGCGAAAGCCGCTAAAACCGGAAAATACAAAGACTTACATCCGAAGCGGTCGGCGCGCGCAGCGCAAAGAAAAAAACGGTTTTTTTCACAAAAGGTCTTGCCGGCGCCGACGAACGTGGTAGAATAGATAATGATAGTGTACGCTCTTTTCTTCTAATATCTTGGTTTTGTTTTTGAGGCAGCTCTATAGATCATACACTTGCTCTATATTTCGTACCGCAAAGCTGTCTCACAAGGGTCGAAACTGACGGGTTTCGGCTCTTTTTTTGCGCCGGCTGCGGGCGGCAACGGCCGGCAGAATCCACTTGCCAAAACGGGCTCAGTCTGCTAAGATAGGCTTGTTTGGGCAAAAGAGGCAACGATCATGGGAAATCGCTGCATATTTCAGCAGTCATGCACTCCTCAACACGGAGGATTTCTTTCTTCTCCGGGCGCGGTCTAAGTTCTGGTTACGGTAAGGAGTCGGGTCATGCACAGAGAGAGGGCCTTTACACTCATCGAATTGCTCGTCGTTATCGCGATTATCGCCATGCTCATGGGGATTTTGATGCCGTCGCTGAATCTCGTGCGCAACCAGGCCCGCAGCACCGGCTGCAAGATGAACCTGCACAACTGGGCGCTGATCTGGGATATGTACTGCGACGACAACAACGGCTATTTCCCCAAGACCGGAGGTCTCGGCTGGAAGCGCGGGACCTGGATCATTGCCCTTCGGGACAAGTGGAGCACACGTTCGAAGATGCTCTTGTGCCCGTCGGCGACGCAACGTCGGCCCGACGACGCAGATTGGGGCGGGTCAAAAAGAACGTACATCCAGGGAACGGGAGATGCCGGGAACGAAAGGGGAGAAGAATCGGAGGAATGCAGCTACGGCGCCAACAACTGGCTCTACGATTTCGACAACGAGACGGCCATTCAGGGCAGGCCCACGGTAAACAACTGGCGGACCAAGATGACGCCGCAGGCACACAACGTCCCCGTTTTTGCCGACACGATGTGGCGCGGGGGAGGCCCGTCGGAGTACGGCACTCGTGGCGACCCCCCCGCCTTCGACAGTCAGTGGCTCGGCTACGACCGGGAGATGATGCATTTCTGCATCGATCGACACAACGGCTTCATCAATTACCTTTTCCTGGACTGGTCGGTGCGTCCCGTTGGCCTCAAGGAGCTATGGAAGCTCGAGTGGCACAAGAATTTCGACGAGAACGGCCCCTGGACCACGAAAGGCGGTGTGGCCTCCAGCGACTGGCCTCAGTGGATGCAGAGGTTCAAAGAATACTAATCCCGGTGATTGCAGGCAGCCCGCGTCTCGTTGGTGCATTGCCTGCGTTTTCCTCGGTCAATCGAACCCGCCGCCCCGCGACGGCGGGTTTTCGTTTTCGTGCGCGGGCCCCATTCTCGCCGACGCGCGAATAAAACCACCACCCCAAGCGTCTTATCGGATAGCAGCCTGCGCTACCGCAGGGGCCGGCGGCGGCCCAGACAAAGCGCAAACCCATGCAAAACAGGGGGTTAGAAAAAAACGCATCGACGCAGGGCAGAGGCGAGAATCCCTGTCCGGTTGACTTGGCGGCGGCCGATATCTATAATGGATTGTGGCCATCAAGAGGCTTCTGGCTCGCGTAGGAGAAAGGCATATGGACTCCGAAAACGACAGTCACCTGTGGCAGTTCAAGTGGCACATCGCCGTGATCGGGGCCACACTGGTGGGGGTGCTGCTTTTGGCCTTGTTCACGAGTGTCTTCGAGAAAACCGCGGCCCTGCGGAACCTCGTGTCTCTCCTGGGCTCGCTGGTCTTCCTGATCGCGCTGCTGACCATGCTCTCACGCGTCTCGGGCATCGTCAACACCCTGCGCGACAACAGCGAGAAGATGGCCGAGGCCACAAAATCTCTCGAGAACATCAGCGCGAGTCTGACGCAAATCAACCAGAGCACGCGGATCAGCGAGTCCGTAAAGGCCATCGCCTTCCGCGACGAGGACCGCCAGTCGCTGCGCGAGGCCGTCTTCGACAAGCTCAAGCAGAAAGATTTCGACGGCGCCTACGAGATCATCGACGAAATCGCCAATCATTCTGAGTACCGCGACCTCGGGCATGAGTTGCGTCAGCAGGTGAATCAGTATCGCGAGGCGACGGAAGAGGAGCGGATCGACCAGGCGATCGCCCACATCGAGACCCTGTTCCAGAGCTGCCACTGGGCCAAGGCCAGCGTGCAGATCGAGGCCCTGATCCGGTCGCATCCCCATGCGGACAAGGCAAAGCTCATGCGGCAGCAGTTGCACGATCGCAAGGAGGAGCGTAAGCGCATCCTGCTGGCCGCCTGGGACCACGCGGTGCAGAATCAGGAGACCGACCGCAGCCTCGAAATCCTCAAGGAGCTGGACATGTACCTCACGCCCAGCGAGGGGCTGGCCTTGCAGGAGGCGGCCAAGGACGTCTTCAAGACCAAGCTGCACAATTTAGGCGTGCAGTTCGCCATGGCCATTTCGGAAAAGCGCTGGTCCGATTCCCTCGAGGTCGGCCGGACCATCATGCACGATTTTCCCAACAGCCGGATGTCCGTGGAGATCCAGGAGAAACTCGACGTCCTGAGGCAGAACGTAGAGCTCCAGCACACTTGAACGCCGCGCCATCGCCCTGTATTTCGACCAGGCCGCACAAGCGCTTCCGAAACCTGTGCCGATGGCGCGGAGCCGACGGAGACAATGCGGGCGAGACCGTAGAACGGGAAGCCAAAAGTGCGGACGACGTTTCTGTTCTACCGATGATGATTGCTCTTCGCGCGGTTTGTCATCCTGAACGAAGCGCAGCGGAGTGAAGGATCTCGGCTGCGAACGCAAGAGGCTCCTCATTCCCAGGCCGGATCCTTCGCCAGCGGCTCAGCATGACGGAGTCCAAGCGCGCAAAGATTCTTCCTGGTCTGTGGTGGAGGCGGGAGCGACCGGCGCCGACCGGATCACTGAAAATCGAAGAGCGACTGCGTCTTGATCATCGTCACCTGGTCGGGATACGCCGCGAAGGTGTGGATGTGCAACTCGCTGCGCCGCGCCTCGAAGTCCACGTAGCAAAACGGCTGGAGACTGTCCACTTCCAGCTCCGGGAACTTCACGAAGACGCCGCGATTGCGGGCGAACCGCTCCAGATCGGTGTGGCTTTGGCGGTACAGATTGGAGCTCATCTTCTCAATCTGAAAATCGGTCATGTAGCTGACGCCCCGGCTCAGCGTACATTTGTGCGTGCGCGGGCCGCGGAACTGGAAACGCTCGACCAGACCCCGATGCGGAAGCAACTGCCCCGGCGTGCTCACGACCTCGCTGAGGCACACGTCGCCGACGAAAATGCTCACGACGTGCGTGCAGCCCGTAACCCAAATCAGCGCTTCGTACTTCTCCGTTTTGAGCTGCCGGCTGGCGTAAATCTGAAACAGTTCCGGATGCAACGGGCGCTGGAAAAGACTGAATGTCAGTTGGTCAATGGCAACGTTGATCTGAGGCGATTCCATACAAAAACCCTAAACACGCGGCTCTATCAATGGGCTTATTATACTAAAACCCGCGAATCTCTTCAAGTGCATTATCAGTATTGATAGGCTGTTTAGAGCCCCTTATAGGACGATTGTGCTGCAAACGTCGCCGGGCAAACGAGTAAGCGTATTGAAGATTTTTTTGGGCTCGTTTCTAAAAAAAGGAGAGGCCCTGCGCGGCGCTACGCATCGAAGAAAACCGCGTTGATGATGGTGGCGATAATGTCGTAGAAAGCGTGCGTCCCGGCGGTGATACCGAAGCCGCGGGCGGCAAAGAGGATCGCAAAGTACACCCCGGCCAAGGTGCGAAAGAGGAACTTGCCCCAGCCGGGCTGATCGACCAGCAGAAGTTGCCGGTCGACGAAGATAATATGGTGATGAGCGCTGAACAGCGCCGCCGAAATCAGCACGGACAGGACGATCGCATTCTGGTGCCCGACGCCGATGATATCCTGAAAGAGGACCATCAGGGCACAGATCAGAATCAGCCGGAAGACCAACTCTTCATAGATTCCCGCGCCCACCCCGGTAACGATGTTGGCCATCAGCGAGCGGCCCGGGCCCGATACACCGGCGGCCCGGCCCGAGGCCGGTTCGTTTCCATTGGGGACCGCCGGCTGCTGCACCGTGAGCACACCCGTGCAGACGCGCGCCGGCCCAAGAGCTGATGGAGACGACGGCGGAGCTCCGACCGTCGGGCTGTTGAAGAACAAACTCAGGACGATCAGCGGCACCGCCAGCAGGATACACTCGATCCCCATGGGCCCATAATCGCGAAGACAGAAGTACCAGGGCTTGCGCGAGGCGATCTGCAGACCCAGCAAGATGATCACGACCACCACCGGCGGCGCGATCCAGGCGATGCGATCGCTGGTGCCGAGGTACTGAAGGAACTCCCGCAGCCACACGAACGCCACCACGCGGACCTGCGACCGGCTCAAGACGTCGGTGTTGATCAGGACGGTCCCGATCTCATAGAACGCCAGAAAGGGCAGCAGAAACGCGATGGCATAGATGGGCCGGGTCGTCCGCTCCATGTACGAATCGCGCGTGAAGTTGAAGAGCTGGCTCGCGGTATAGCTCTGGTTGTCCTTTTTTCGGCCGGCCATGTACCGTTACGACCTCTCCGGCTGCACTTTCCTTTCCGGGCGCAACGACCTGCCGCCCCCGGTCGAACGCTGGCGAGTTTACTTCATGCCAATTCAAATTACAATAGCGTCCGCTGTGTGCCCGTTGCGTCCGGGAATCAGCCCGAACGCGCGCGAGCACGGAATCGACGAAAGAACGAACTGCGCAGATCGGACCAAACGCATGACGACAACGCCGGAGCAACTGTTGACCATCTACCGCCGCCTGCTCGAGGCCTTCGGGCCCCAGCACTGGTGGCCGGGCCGGACCACCTTCGAGATCATCCTCGGGGCCATTCTCACCCAGAACACGAGCTGGGCCAACGTGGAGAAGGCCATCGCCAACGTCCGCGCGGCCGGGCGCCTGGAGCCCAACGCCCTGCACGAGCTGGACGCGGAGACCCTGGAGACGTTGATTCGCCCCGCCGGCTACTTTCGCGTCAAGGCCAAACGGCTCAGGAATTTCCTGCAATGGCTCTTCGACGAGTACGGCGGCGATGTAACGGCCCTGGAGAACGTCCAGACCTCTCGCCTGCGAGAGGAGCTTCTCGGGGTTTCCGGCATCGGCCCCGAGACGGCCGACTCGATCCTGCTCTACGCGCTGAACCGGCCCGTGTTCGTCGTGGACACCTACACCGCCCGCGTCATGGTCCGCCACGGCCTCGTCGAGCCCGAGATCGACTACCAGCAGCTACAGGATCTCTTCGAGTCCCATCTCGAACCGGACGTGGCGCTGTTCAACGAGTACCACGCCCTGCTCGTCCGCGTCGGCAAAGAGTTCTGCAAACCCAAACCCAAATGCCCCGCCTGCCCCCTCAACCCCCTGCCCCACACCATCCCGGGCGAGTGTGGCTATTGAACCACAAGCCTCGTTGGGGTATGATGGTTTGCAAAGGAGAGCCACTGCCATGAAGGAATCAGGCCTTACCAATCGAGTTGCTGTGGATGGCGGAGTGTGCGGCGGACGACCCTGCATCCGGGACACGCGCATCGAAATCGCGGTGATCCTCGACGGACTGGCCGAGGGCTTGACGATGGAGGAGATCATCGATCACTATCCCCAACTGACGAAGGACGACATCCGGGCCGCCCTTGCCTATGCCGCTGAACTGGCTCACGAGGGCTTGTGGAAAATGGCGGCCGGCACATGAAGCTGAAACTGGACGAGAACCTCTCGCGCCATCTCAAGCCTATCCTGATCGAGTTGGGCCACGACGTGCTCACGGCTGCTGACGAGAATCTGCTCTCTCGCCCGGATGTGTGGCCGTGGTCGAGCCCCGTGGCGTCCGTGTTCGCCGGCCCGAATGAAACCACGGCCCCGCATGAACGAGCCGATTCGCCTGCTTGATCCAGCCCGCGCCGACAAGCCAACTCGCCTGCAGCAATACCCTGAGCCGCTACTAAACCAGGCAGCGCTTTGTGGCGATGTGGTGCAGGACGAGGACGAAGAGGGCCCAAGCGGCCGCGCAGAGGATGATCGTGGTTTGGAGGCTGTATATGGTGGGCCCCTCCCTCCGGCTCATGATGCCGCCGATGATGATCCCGTACACCAGCGCCATCGACGCTACGAGCAGCAGGACCGGCTTTCTGTAGAGAAGCAGATGCAGTATCCCGGCTATCGGCAGAAAAATCAGCGCAGGATACAGACATTTGACACTAACGGTCTGATAGGGGATCGTCACCCCGCGGTACGCCAGGTCGGGCAGTACGCTCGATAGCAATGCCGAGAGGACGACGATCACAGAGAAGAACAGCACCAGCAGCGTCAAGGAGACGGCAGCCACCGCGAGAGCCGCGTGGAATCGCTCGCGTCGCCCGCTGGCCGGCAACATGCTGGAGAAGAGTGACGGTTTAGCGTAGGAAACCAGGATCATCGGCACGAAGACAACAACCCCCCACATTCGCGGCCCGAGATAGCCCAGCAACACCGCCAGGAACAGGGCGAACGCCAGGGCGCCGTACCAGCGAGAGAGGAACAGGCCGAACGTCGCGTACAGCGTACCCCAGATGGCTCGCGCGCCGCTCAGCGGGTGCCGCCGTTCCATGCGGGCGATGAAAAGCGTCTCGACCCACGGGCGCGGGTGGTCTCCGAGCTTGTTCCAGCGGTCGGCGGTGAACCGGTTCCGCGGGTCTCTCATCTTCGTGTAGTTGAATGTCTGAAAGCCGACCCAGGGCAGCAGGCAGCTTCGCCGGGCCAGCTCGGGATCGCCCAGGCGACGCCACAGCGCCATGCTGCACAGCAGGCCCGGGACGATGACCAGGGGCGGATAGTCGACGATGGCGCGCTCCAGCAGGCGGTGCAGGTTGAGTTGCCCGCCGAAGATAAACGCGGCGATCATGAATCCCACGAACGCCATGGGCTGCTTCGTTCCGAAGGCCAGCCACGCGCCGGCCACGTAAAAGACCATCCCCGCGCAGAAGGCCGAGCACAGCACCAGCGGCAGCCTCGTCAGCGACAGGCCCGGGTAGAACAGAAACAACAAGGCCCCTAACAAGTTCGTCACGGCGGCAATCAGGAAGATGAACTTGCGGACCATCCGGCCGTGGCCGGGCAGGCAGAACGCAAACGGCTTGATCAGAATCTCCATCTGAAAGACCGCCGCCAGCAGACCCACAAGGAAAGCAAGAACCACCAGCCCGATGAACCGCCCCTCGCCGGCCCGGGGAGTGGCCGTATCAATCAACGCGGTGTAGATACCTGCAAACGCGAACAACCCAAACAAACCATAAACCACCCAAAGCCCCCGCCTCTCATGCAACGGCCGCAAATTCATCGTCAGAATGCTCATGTCTATCCTCCTGCACCAAGCCTCCGCTCTACCAGAGACCCTCCCACGCAGAGATGCCCCGTCGTCAGCAGGAAGAACGCCCACCCGCATACGAAGACACCGGCGAAGAACAGCAAACACTTCTGTGCCGGCCACCTGTGAATCGCGAAAAACAGACGCAGGACCATCAGCGACGCTAACCCGACCGCGATAGCCGGAGTCCTGCTCTCAATTCTGCGGAATCTGCGCCCACACAACTGCAACGTGACGATCCACGGAACGAACACACAGACCAGCCATACGCTGTGAAATCGAAACCCGAAACTCTCGGCACCGGCCCCGAGACCGATGCCAATCGTCTCGGACAAGGCGGCGATGCCCACTGCCAGAATAAGGAGTAGCAAAGTCGTGACAACGGTGGCGATCACCGTCGCGTAATACCGTTCGTGCCGACCACCGGGCAGCAGCATGTTCGAAGTCGCGGGCAGGTCCACAAAAACGGCCGCAAATCCCAGAGAAGCGAAGGCGATCTCGGCAACCGGCCTTGGCGCCAGCCCCAGCACGACCGACCCCGCGACAAGTCCGGCCAAGATCCATAGCCAGTAAGAGAAGACCCCACCGAACGTGGCGTAGAGACTGGCCCAGACATATCGTTGGACTCCGAGAGGAGGGTGCTGCCGAGCCCATGACAGAAAAAGATCGTCTGTCCAGTCAGGCGCCGTCCTCGTGACACCGACCTGGGCCCGCTTGTCCAGGGCGTCTTCAATGATGATACGGTGGCCGCGCGCGACGTATTGCATGTCGCCCAACCGAAGCCACAAGAAAACAATGACAATCATGGCAACCAGACCAGCCACGACCCAGAAGGAGGGCCTATGTATATCCGCAAGGAGCCATACACCGATACTGATGACCACAAGCGGAGAGCAAGCCAACGCTACAATGCCCCATTGCAGTCTTGAGAGGATCAGGCGGGACGTATTCGCAGCCCAACCAACAGCCACACCCACGAGAAACGCGCCACCGAGACACAGGCACACATCAGTGATGGCGGGACTCCCAAGTCGCGGTAAGAGCCCCCGCCTCCACAGA
The DNA here is from genome assembly GCA_016932895.1 of Sedimentisphaerales bacterium. The sequence continues at coordinate 22,468 of JAFGCA010000426.1, forward strand.
AATGGCACCTCTATCAACGCAAAAAACAGGCCCCATGGCAACGCGGCGCTGAAGCTCAATCTGCGCAATGACTGCCTGTATCCCGGCAGACAAAATGACATCGGCCTTCCCGTCAACTCACGCTCGTGCGAGTGAACACCGGGCAGCACTCCGGAAAGAAAAGGGAACATGATCAAAACCATGTACAAGGGGCCGTCGAAGAAAATCCTCAAACGCTCGTCGGGATCGAACTCACCGGCGTGAGCCACCGCAGCCAATCCGGCAACGAAGAAAAAGCCGATGGCAAGAAGTTCTCTATACCGATAACGCCACAGCGTGAGCTTCCAGGTTGTCCAAACGATGCTCATAGTCTTCCTCGGCATCACGAAGCGACGACGATTTTGTAGATGTCTTCCAGGGGCAGGGGGTGGACGTCGGCCTGGCATTTGATGCGCGCGGCGGCGGTGGCGATCTGTTCGGGCGACAGGTCCCGGACGGTCAGCGTCGCCTCCGAGTCGCTGCGGCGGCAGTCGAGGACGTTGGCGAAGTCGAGCGTTTCGGGCAGCGGGCCGGCCAGGGCGGTCAGGCGGACGCGGGTGTATTTCTCGCGAAGCTCGTCGAAGCTGTCATCGGTGATGATCCGGCCGGCCTTCATGATGACCGCGTGGTCGATCACCTTCTCGACGTCGCTGAGGATGTGCGAGGAGAT
>JAFGCA010000427.1 GCA_016932895.1 Sedimentisphaerales bacterium
CACGGTGCCGGCGGCGATCTGGTACTTCGTCAGAATGTCACCATCGTCGCTGAGGAACCAGCCGCCGATATCGATGGGTTGGTTCGTGGTGTTGTGCAGCTCGATCCAGTCGGGCTCACCGCCGACGGAATTGGCCAACAGCTCGTTGATGACCACGGCGCCGAGGGTGACGATGTCACCTGCATCGTCAAAGCCCGGTGAGCCGCCGATGCTCGTGCTGGGCCGCCAGGCGCTCTTGTTATCGAGGCCGTTTGGCTCGATCGCGGCCGGGTCTTTGACCGTCAGCGAAAAGCCCAAGCCGTCGGTGATGTCGAACCAGTTGTCCTGGAAGCGGAAGTCATGAATCACCGTGCCGGCGGCGTCGTGCAACTCGATGCTTTCGCCGGCGTTGTTGAGACTGCCGTCGTATTGCCCGGCGATATTGAAACCGCCCCCGTACTTGCCCTCGAAGGCCAGGACGTCCTTGACGACGAGACAATAGTCGCCGGGTGCCAGCTCGAAGCTGCCGAAGGTGAAGTCGATTCCGTTGGTGAACTTGACAAGATTCAGATCGATCGTTTCGTTCCCGACGTTGGTCAGTTCAACATACTCGGTATTCGGATCGTCGGGACTACCGGTATCGCCCGGATGATACATAATCTCACTGATTCGCAAACTCTCAGCCACCGGCCCCATGGCAAACACCGCCTCATTGAGAGCACTCCAGGTATTGCCATCCAAGGCCCTGGCCTTGACGCGTGTGCTCGCCGTCAGCGGTATCGGCGAGACATATCTTTCCACGGACGACGGGTTCTCCTGCACAGGCGACTTGCTGGCCGTCAGCTCGACGGAGATGAGGAAATCGGAGCTTGCCACGGACTCGTTCAAGCCGTGGATCGCGAGGAAGTTTTCGCCTCGTCTCAGGGTGCTTGCGAAGTCAAGGACGTCGATGTCTTCGAAGTTGACGGCGGCCGTGTCGTCGTGCAGGGCGTCGGCGCTGGAGTTCCATTCGGGAGTGCCCGAAAAGTTGCGGCGGGCGATTTCGACGCCGTTGAGGTACGCGATGAAGCCATCGTCATAGCGAACCCGCAGGGTAAAACTCTCCAACTGGGCGAAGTTCTCCATAAAGGGAAAGAAGATTCGCATGTAGCAGCCGGCCTGCTGATCGTACATTTGCTCCTGCAGGTCCAGACTGATGAAGTCTTCGTATCCGAAGCTTCTCTCGTATCCAATGCCGCCGGGCCGGCCGCTTACGAGGGTCCAAGCCGCATCGTTGAACCACTGCCCGCCGCGCCAGGCCTCGTCCACCGGTCCGGTCGGAACGAGAACGCGCTTGGCGGCGTCCTCGGGCACCAGCACGATATCGGTTACCGGCACGCCGGAACCGCTGATGGACCGGGGGTCGGAGCCGTCCGTGCTGTAGTAGATCGTCCCGTAGGAGGAACTCATCGTCAGGTTGGAGCCTGGCTCCACGTATCCGCCTTGCGTGCTGAACGTCGGCGGGGCGGGAGCCATCTCGACGGCGATCCGTCCGTCCATCCATACCAGACGCTGAGCCAGCCAGCCCTTCATCCAGTCGATCTCCTCCCGGAAGGTGTCGGCGATGAACCAGTTGGGCCAGACGTAGCGGCCGAGGATGTTCCAGCGGTCGAAGTTGCGGGCCGCCGGCTCGGCGAGCAGCGTGGCATAGTCTTCGATCATCTGGAGCAGACGCGCCGACGTCAACGGGCCGCGACGCGCGGCAAACCAACGGTCGGCGTAGCGCAGCCGGAACTCCGGGTCTTCGTACAGCCGCCGCCAGTAGGGGTAGTCCCCGTCGCCGAGCTGACGATAGTACCAGCCGGTGGCGTTCCAGCCGTCGAGGTAATCGGCGTTGCCCAGCGAGAGATTGTAGTCCCAGACGGGGCCCATGTGGAGCTTGCCGTTGCGGTCCTTGTGCATGTAGGTGCTCAGGCGAAAGCCGTCGATGTTCTTGCAGATCTCGACGATGATGTGATGGCCGATGAAAGAGTCCACGTCGATGAACGCGGCGTAGCCGTCGACCGGGTCCTGGAAGTTCGGGCCGTACAGCGCGGCTTCGAAGGCATTGAAGAAATCCAGGACCCAATCCCTCTGTTGCTGAGAGAGATCGTGGCCGTTGGGATCCATGTAGATCAAATTCTGTCCTCTGCTGGTGCGAAACGTCACGTCGTCGCCGTCGAACTTGTCTTTCTTGATGATGTAGCCGCCGGTGACCTCGGGCACGGCGTTGTCCTCCGGCTCGATCTCGGTAATATCGACGCGTTCGGGGGCGATCTTGATCTTCTCCATGAAGACGTACACGCCGACGTAATCGTTCATGGAGATCATGTCGTCGCCGGTGTTAAGGAACATCTCGATGAATCGCGTGCGCGGCGCGTACTCTCCGATCTCGTTGCTCCAGCGATAAGCCAGCACGTTGCGCATGAGGGACTTGTCGGAGTAGGGGCCCTGCAGGACCCAGTCCGATTCGGCGGGAAAGCCGAGAATCGAGACGTCGGTGTCGTCGTCGTGCGTGTCCCAGGTTTCGAGGTGGTACTGATGTTTCGAGAAACCGGATGAGCTTTTGCCGCGGATATTGATGCCGACGCGGCCGCTGAAATCAACCTCATCGGTAGGTACGGCCGTTCCTTCATCGCCGGTGTCGATGAAGTACCCGTACCCGGCGACCTGTCGCGTGGAGACGCCCTTGCCCAGCGTATCGACCACGGCGATAGGCAGCGGCGAGGTGAATTCCCGCAAGTCGCTGCCGACGAAGACATACCGCTGGGTATGGATGGGGCTGGCGCACCAGCCGGGCCGCCAGGCGATGGCTTTCAACGTTGTCGTGGAGGTGATCTGGATCGGCCCGGTGTATTCGGTGCCGCTTGGGCGCGGCCGCACCTGCAGGAAAGGGTCGCTGCCGTTGAGCGTGTAGTAGATGACCGCTCCTTCGGAGGGCGTCGTCAGCGTCACCGTAATCGGTCCGGTGCAGAGACGGCCGGCGGGCTGGGCCTGCGGCTCATCGGCGATGATCTCGCAGGCACTGACGTTCGCGGCACCGGGGGTGGGCGCCGCCATGAAGCTCAGCTTCTCGCCCCCGTCCGGATAGCGCCCGTAGGAGATGTCGGTGTACTGTTCGTCGAAAGAGACGCTGTCGATCAATGTCTCGCCGTCGGCGGCGAAGAGAAGAACCTCTTCTCCGTCGCTGTCAAGCCGGAAGCCGGCGTGGAGACTTCCGTCCGCGTCGTCCCCGTCGGTCCAGATCAGCAGATAGCCGCCCGCAGCGATCGTGATCGGGACGCCTCGTCCCGGGGTGACGGGGATCTGCCACTTTGTCGGATCGGCCGGGTCGTCGGTCAGGTAGAGACCGGTCACGGCAACGGGTTCGGTGCCGGGATTGTACAGCTCCACCCAATCGTCGTAGTCGCCGTGTCCATCAGCCAGGACGCTGGCGTTGGAGGCCAGCAGTTCGTTAATCACCACGGGGATATTGGGATCCGCCGCCTCGACCGACGTGCCGCCGGCCAAGAGCGCCAGGACGCAGACCGCAATCGCTGGAGCCAACTCAAAATGCAAACAAGAAATGGAAAAAACGCGGAATCGTTGCGAGACGGCGATGACTTTCCTGCTCTTGCGTTTTGCTATTCGCATTCTAATTTTATCCCTGTGACTTCCTCACCCCATGCCGGGCATTGTGGCGGGCCTTCCCGGCCCAACGGCGGACCGGAACCACCGATTTTTCTCTATCTTAACATATTCGCCCCCCCGGATGCAAATCATTGGGGCCCGGTTCCAGCGAACGTCAATGGTGGAGACTGAAGCGCTGGTTCCCCCGCGAGACGCTTTGCGCCAGCTCGTTTCACCCTTCGCCCCGTGTCCGGAGCAGCCTCACGGGTCCGAGAAGGCCTGAGGGCTCGGGACGTCCGGTTCCCCGTGTGCCCCATTGGTCCCAGGCAAAGCGGTTGGCGATGGAGTTGGCGACGATGAGGACAAGCTCGTTTTCGCCCGTTCTCACGTGGTCCGTCACGTCGATCCGGTAGGGCTGCCAGAGCCGCGTCCCGACGAGTCTGCCGTTGAGCCAGACCTCGACGTAATGCCGAACGTGTCCCAGATCGAGGAACCAGCGGCCGTCGTTCCGCGTGGCAGTGTGCCCATCATCCTGCGCCGTCCCGGCCACGCTCCGGGGTGTCGAGGCGGGGGACTGCCCAGACCTCGCCGTCGACAGCGGTTGGGCCGCGTCGGGGACCTTCAGCGTGGTGCGGTAGAGGACCCGGCCGGTGTACCAGGACAAATTCCACTGCGACCAGGGCCGAAGCTTGTCGACGCGCACCGGACCACACACCACGCGCAAGGGCCCCGTCAGGCCTGCCGGTCCCGCGTGCGATGTCGTCTCAAGGGCGATGACGTTATCGGCTGTACCTTCCATGTCGAGAGGGTCGGGCTTTGTGACCAGACCCAGGCGTTTTTCGCGCTCGATGCCGTTGATGTACAGCGCGTACTCGCCCGTGATGGGCAAGGGCGTTTCGATGCCCTTGGCGCCGGGCGGAAGCGCGCCGCGCAACAGCACCGGTGAAGTATGCACGAAGAGGGCCCCGTCCCGAACGGTGTAAACCTGCTCCCAGTCGGAATCGTTGTAATCGCGCTGCGTCCAGCCCGGATGACGCTGGAAATCGCGGGCCCGGTGCCGGAAGGCCGGCAACTCGACGACGGTGTCTCCGGGGGTGGGGGTCCAGACTTCATCGAGTGCATCGCCGACGACCTGAATCGTCCACGGACCACAAGGCTGCGGATTGGGAATTACCGATAGCGGTCTGGCGTCATCGGGCGCCTCGGCAACCGTACACGCGAGGTTGGTGCTTTGATGCCGGGTGCAGAGCAAGACCGTGGAGGCGTGCGCTCTGAGGACCAGCGGAACGGAGGCGTTTTCCGCTGTGCCGGTCGTTTGGATTGACGTGACGTCGCCGGTCTCGGTGTCCAATCGCCGCCAGGCGGCGGCGCTGCCCCGTCGGTGTGGGAGTCTCAAGCGGCATTCGAGAACGTCGTCGGAATCGTTGACGCAGAGGTAGAGATCGGTTGATGCAGTGCTTCGATGACTGATGAGCAAGCCGTCACCGTCACCGGATGTGACGACAATCTCGGGGTCGATCAATCGGGGCAGGTTTTCCAGAACCTCGGCCGGTTGGGCGAAAAACGTCATCGTCCCCGAGGCAATGAGATCGCGAATCACGTCCCGGGGAGATTTGGGGTCGGCGGCTTCGGGCCAGCAGACATCCGGGAGCCGGCCGGTCCAGATGACCGTACCGCCGGCCCGGGCGAAATCGATAGCGCTGCGCAGAGCCGACGGCGCGACGGCACGTATTGGCGGGAAGACCAGCACGCGGTACCGCTCGGGGCCTGCGAGGAGGCGAGCTCCCGCGTCCGTCTGCACGACGCGGGCGGTTTCCAGGGCCTTGCCATCGGCGACGTCCAGATCCCAGAGGTGGTTGAAGAGACCGTCCACGAGCGAGCCGAAGCCGTCGATGGTCGTCCGGGCCCCGTCGTTGCCCAGCGTGGTATGTTGCCACGGGAACGTTCGCTGCCCTTTGCCGCCGGCCGAGTCCATCCACAGCGACTCAATAGGATAGTACACCAGCACCGGCGCGACGTGCCGGCCGAGGCGGTTGAAGAGAGACAGCCTGTCAGTCAGAGCCGTGAGGCGGTCGTAGTATTTCCAGTACGGATTCTGAAAGAAGTACGAGGGAGGGCATTCCACACGCGGGTTCTCGACGGTCTGAAAGAAGGCGTGCGGAATGAAGGTCGTCGCGCCCAGGCAGGCGAGCTGGTTGTACCCGCCGCGGAGCATGTCGAGCGTGCAGTTCCAACCGCCGGCCAGCCCCAGCGCCTCGCAGATGACCTCCTCTCGATCCTCCAGGTGGGTCACGGAGATGGGAATCTTGGCGGCGGCGGGGCGTGCGCGGGTACCCAGCGCATCGAAGCCGGGCCAATCGACGCGACGCAGTTGTTCCATCAAGTGCGGCGAGTTGGCGTAGAAGGCGATGTTCTCTTCGTAGCAATGGCCGGTGAGCGGCAGGCCGTGGGCCCGGCACCACCGCCCGATCTGGTCGAAGAAACATTCGTTGAAGCGCTCCGAGACGGTCTGCCAGTAGGCGGCTCGAACGGTCTCGGCCTCCGGGAACGAGTCGTCCAGCAGGGCCGGCAGTTTGGCGAGCAGGTCGAATCCACGCCGCTGCCGGAAGACCTCGGCAAAACCGAACGTCCAGGGCAAGGGGGCCGGCGCCATCGTGCTCGGCTCGTCGTAGAAGATGGCCGGGATCTGCTTGCCGAAGAGTCCGCCGTAGCGTTTGGCGTAGGGCTCATACGTCAGCTCGATGAACCGTCGCGTGGCCTCCGGACGCAGGTAGTCGATGAAGGAATTGCTGCCGTCATCAAGCGGACTGGGGTTACGGCCGAGGCAGCGGAAGAATACCAGAATGCGGTGCGACCCTTGCGGTATGGGGCCGGAGATCGATTCGCCCTCAGATGAGATTTGACCCCACCGCCGGCGCGGCATCGCGTCGTGGCCCGACCCGATGAAGCCGGCCACGATCCGCTCGAAGCGCTCCATGACGGGCTCGGACGCTTCGGGTCGGGTGACGGTGAAGTCACGCGGGCCCTGGCATTCGACAAGGCGATAGTCCAGGCCGCGCGGATAGTACTCGGGATGACCGTCGGTGACGCGCCCGCCGGCGCCGCCGCTGGGCCAGTTGTATTCGTCGTACAGCCAGATGGACGAGCCGACCTTGCGGGCCTCGTCAACGGCGGCATCCATCGCGTTCCAGAAGGGCTCTTCCAGGTAGAGCCGGCGATCCATGCCGAAGCGCGGATGGGGCATCGCCGCGCGCACGCCTTTGTCGGCCATCAAGCGAATCTGCCGGCGCATGGTGTTCGGGTCGAGCGGCCCGTTCCAGAACCAGAACGGCGCCTGGCTGCACACCGCCGGCGGCTGACGCCAGAACTGGAGAATCTCGGCGACGGAAGGATCGAGAAACCGTCGCTGGGGCAAGACTCCATCGTCGCGCGCCGCCACGGGGACGGTGAGGGTGATGAGAATCGTTGCAGTGACTTGCAGGATGGGCCTTCGGTTGCGTCGTTCGTTCATCGTGACACGGTATCCTTGAGACGTTGCTGTCATATCTGTTACGGCCTGACCATTGTATCGGGTTCCGTGCGGAAACTGAAGGCTCGGCTGTCGCGCGTGTCGGAAGGAGATTGGCTTGACAGGCAGTGCGGGACGGGGCAGACTGCTACCTGTCGCCCCGAGGCGGCGTGCGGTACAGGCTTGGTTCAATGAGGATCTTTTTGGGTGAGGTATTGACGATGGAAAAAGATGCGGAGAGCAAATCGAGTGAATCCGTTTCTCGCAGGACGTTCATGCACGGTTCGGTCGCATCGTTCGTGGCTCTGGGTGTGGGGGGCGGCCGGCTCTTTGCCGCCGGTTCGGACACGATTCGCGTTGGGCTGGTTGGCTGCGGGAGCCGGGGGACGGGGGCGGTGAGAAACTGCGTCGATTCGGCGCCCAACCTCGAGATTACCGCGCTGGGCGACGTCTTCAAGGACCGCGTCGACGCCTGTCTCAAGACACTGAAGACCGACGGTGACAAGGATTGGAGCTCGTCGCAGCCGTGGCGGTACGCCGGCAAAGTAAAGGTGACGCCGGAGACGTGCTTCACAGGCTTCGATGCCTACAAGAAGGTCATCGCCGCCGATGTGGATCTGGTCATTCTGGCGACCCCGCCGCATTTTCGTCCGATCCATCTGAAAGCGGCGATCGAGGCGGGCAAGCACGTGTTCATGGAAAAGCCGGTGGCCGTCGATCCCGTGGGAATTCGCTCGGTCCTGGCCTCGTCGGAAATGGCCCGGCGCAAGGGCCTGGCCATCGTTGCCGGCACCCAGCGACGTCACGACCCGCGCTACATGGAGGTGATGAAACGCGTGCACGCGGGCGACATCGGCGAGGTCGTTGCCGGTCAGTGTTATTGGAACCAGGGCTGGGTCCGCCAGTGGGGTTTCTACCACGAGCGGCAACCCGGGTGGTCGGACATGGAGAACCAGTGTCGCAACTGGTACTACTACACGTGGCTCTCGGGCGATCACATCGTCGAGCAGCACGTGCACAACATCGACGTCATCAACTGGGCCATGGGCGCGCATCCCGTGCTGGCGATGGGGATGGGCGGTCGGCAGGTCCGCACCGAACCCGAGTTCGGGAATATCTACGATCATTTCGCCGTCGAGTACGAATACCCGAACGGCGCCCGCATCCTGAGCATGGCCCGGCAGATCATCGGCTGCTCGGAGCGCATCGCCGAGCGGATCGTCGGCGCCAGGGGCGTCGCCGTCGGCGGTGAAATCACAGGGGCGAAGCCCTATAGATATGATGGCCCGAACGTGAATCCCTACGAGCAGGAGCACACCGATCTGATCGAGAGCATCCGCAAAGGTCGCCCCCTGAACGAGGGCAAGCAGGTGGCCGAGAGCACCATGACCGCCATCATGGGCCGCATGAGCGCCTACACCGGCCGGGCCCTGAAATGGGACTGGGCCATGAACGCCTCCAAGCTCGACCTGTCCCCGAATAAGTACGAACTCGGCGACGTCCCCGTCCGCCCGCTCGCCGTCCCCGGCAAAACGCCGTTGACCTGATGGTTCTGCTGTCGATAGAATACACGCATGGGCACGAACACGGTCAGACTTTCGGATCAGTTGGAGACGCGGATCAGGGACGCGTTGGCGCCGCTGCATCCGGAGGCGGCGATTCTCTTCGGTTCCTATGCCTGGGGCCGGCCGACGGAAGGCAGCGACATCGATCTCTATGTCGTGACGCAGGATGATTTCCTGCCGGCCACCTGGCGTGAAAAGCGGGATATCGTCCGCGCCGTGTCGAACCGGATACTGGACCTGAGAACTCGGTACGCCATAGACCTGCTCGTGCATACCAGACCCATGCATCGCAAGTTCATCGAAACCGACAGCAGCTTCGCCCGCCAGATCATGAAAGAGGGGGTCCGCTTGCTATGAAGACGGCAAGCGCCCACTGGCTGGAATCCGCCGTGATGGACCTCGGCAGCATTGGCTAGATCCTCCAGCGAGAAGACTTGACTCCGATGGCGGCTTTCCATGCACAGCAGTGTGTGGAGAAGTGCTTCGCGGTGCTTGAAGAGTACACGCAGAAGGTGCCCAGAGAACACTCCACCTTGAAGCTGTATGGATTAGTCCGGGATCTGATTTCGTTAGAGGTCGACAGCGAGATGCTGACGGATTTGGACAACCTCTACATCGAGTCTCGTCATCCCGGCGAGTTCGGCCTGCTCCCCAACGGAAAGCCCACAGACGAGGACGCGCAGCGGTTCTACCGCTTCGCCCAGACCTTCCACGATCAAATCAAACGAATACTGGAGGCGGGTCGCTGAGAAACCTGCCCGCTTGACCCGCACGACCGGACAAGCTACAATTGTGGGCGAATCTTGGATCGAATCGCATGGCGGCAGCGCAAGAGAAACTCGATCTCAGGACCTCGCCCGGTACGCATGGGGCAGTGGTCGGTCCACGCGCGGCGGGAGGGATGGCACGCATATGCGGTCCGAAGTCGTTAAGTTTTCCGCGCGAGGTGCTGCGGTCAAGTTGCTGTCACCGGCGTAGTGTTATCAGGGCAACAAAGGCAATAGATATGATGTGTCCGGAATTTCTAGTGAATGGAAAATGCGATGGATGTTCAACATGTCGTCATCAACATTTCTCGCCGTTCAAAAGCTTCACAGAAGACAATAGAAATACCTTCTGACAAAGCACTGGTCAGGGCATCAATTGAGCTTAGAGATCTAGGCAGACAAAAGAGGGTTGCTGCAGGTGCATATGGCTCATGTATTGGTGTTTATCTTCCTCCGACAGCTTATTCAGTTGGCAGTGTAGACGCATTCACTGGAGAAAGGGGCAATTTCACTTGTCAGGGTGAAATCAGGGAGAGTTGTGCCTTTTGGTGCGAATCTGAAGCGCGATTGGCTGATACAAATTACGAAACAACTCCGCCATCGATTCACTACTACTGCAAACAGATCAACGGCTACCAACCATCATTATTTGATAGTGCTTCGTCCCAACAACCAGAAGAGCGACAAGAGGGGGCACCAGAACTCGTCAATCACAAGAGATTTGAACGCAACCCGATATTGCGCAAATTGTGCATAGATCGTCTTGGTGTACAATGCAAGATCTGTGGAACAAGGCTTTCTGATCTATACGGTGCGACAGGAGAAGATTTGATTCACGTTCATCACTTGGTTCCCTTGTCATCCATTGCAGGCGCACATTCGGTCAATGCTGTTAGGGATCTTATTCCTGTTTGTCCTAACTGTCACGCGGTGATGCACCGAAGAAACCCACCTTATACCCCCGAGGAGGTGAAGGTAATGATACGGAATTCAAAAGGTAATCGGAGTTAGTCCCAACAAGAATTGAAAAAGGTCAATTCAAGGAGCCTCGTGTCGCGCTCCCCTCTGATTCACCGCGTTACCACAGCTTTCTACGCTCGCATCAATCTGCTGAAGGCCAGGAGCAAACTCGTGGACAATCGGCTAAACGGACGCGCTGCATCGCGATCCACACCCGTCGGCTTTGTTTTCCCCTATGCCATTGGTCCAAGTTCACCTTGCGAAGTCATGTCAGGAATTGATTTTTTTGAGGAGCCAGGCGATGTTTTGGCCGAGGGTTTGCATGGTTTGGAGGCCTTCTTCGTCTTGCTCGACTTCGCCTTTGTTGCGGCCGATGCCCATGTTCCAGTAGATCGAGCCGGGGACGATCATCTGGCCGATGAGGAAGAAGTGGTTGATGGAATCGAAGGTATGGACCGATCCGGCCCGGCGGACCGCCACGACGGCGGCGCCGACCTTGCGTTTGAACATGTCACCGTTGGCGCGGGCGACGTAGCCGGCGCGGTCGATCAGGGCCTTCATCTCGGACGTCAGGTCGGCGAAGTAGGTGGGTGAGCCTAAGATGATACCGTCGGCGGCGCGCATCTTCTCGATGCAGTCGTTGGCAACGTCGTTTTCGATGACGCAGCGCTGATTCTTGTTCTTGTAACACTGGCCGCACGCGGTGCAGCCCCGAATCGTCTGGCCCGCCAATTGCACCAGCTCGGTCTCGATGCCTTCGGCCTCCAGCGCGGCGAAGACCTGGCGGATGAGGATCGCGGTGTTGCCGTCCTTGCGGGCGCTGCCGTTGAACGCGATGACTTTCATGAGACATTCCCCTTTCGTTGGATCGATCGACCCTGACTCACGTCAAAAAGAGAATGCTAACGAATAGCGGCGGGTCCTGCAAGTGTAGGATGGTCTTTGGCCCATGCGGGTTCTGCCCCGATGCGATTGGCAGCTACGTTTCTCAATCCATGCGGGACGACGCGGGTGCACGAACGCGTGGGGCAATCGCGGCGCGCCGGGACTATGGCTTTGGATGACCCCATCGCCAAGGCCGGCGGCCTTGACGCTGCCACCCGCCGCTTCACGCTTCACGAGATCCGCTTCGCGTCTCAATTGCACATCTGCTCCCACTTCGCAATCTTGCGGTCTTCACGGTGATGTTTGTTGCGGAGAAACAGCGCGTTTCGTTGCCGCCAAAGCCGGCGGGCGGCCCGGTCCAGGCTGTATTGCTCGACTCTTCTGCGCAGGTCCGACCAGCGGGCGTGGCAGCAGCGGCACGTATCATGCTGCTTGTCGTACCACCAGAGCTGGAATCCTCCAAACGACTGACAGCTATCATCTCTCACGCCCAAAACGCAATCTGAATAAAGAAGCTGCTTGATATCCCATTTGTCATTCACGGTGACCCGTTTCATTTTTGGATCCTCCATGAGAATATCGGTTCGTATCTGTCTTCATTCTAAGTAAGGCGCCTGAGCCGCAGAGAGTAACGCCGGAACATCCGGCTTTTGCCAGGCCATCCGCCCTGGCCTCTCTGTATGAGTAATGACGTGTCAACGGGAAATGTTTCACATGGCCGCTTCAAAAAATTGTCAGGCGTGAAACGTGGAGCGTCATTTCTGAAGCGAGAACAGGCCAAAGTAAAGATCAAAGAGCAAAGATCAAAATTGCGGAATCCCGGCGTGCCGGGATGGCTTCCCCATTTTTGCTGTTTGCCTCTTTTGTTTTTCCCAGGGGGCAGGGTGGGTTCTCAACCTACGCGCACCGACCCGGATCCACACACACTGAGAAAAATCGCGAAGCGTATCTCGCGAGGCCCTACGCTTCACGCTTTACGAAATTCGCTTCACGCACAGCATTTCTCGGCAATAAACCCGGTCGGCGCGCGACCATCTAAGTGTGGCCGATAAGCGGCCGAGAGCAACTAAGTGTTGGTTTTAACGGGATTTAAGGAGTTTTGTCATGATTACCAAATGGCTGAAAATCGGCGTGATCGGGGCGACGGGTTTTTGCCTGTTGGGCGGACTTTTTTTCGGGAAGGACCTCGCCAGCTACGTGCGCAGCTCCGCGCGGGGCATGCGGACGGTCGTCAAGGATTCGGTTCCGATCGAGTTTGAGCTGCGTCGCGCCCGCGACCTGCTGGAAGACATCATCCCCGAGATGCGGGCCAACATCCAGCTCATCGCCCAGGAAGAGGTGGAAGTAGCTGCGTTGAAAGCGGAAATCGCCCGGAGCGAGAAGTCGCTTGAGGAAGAGCGCGAAAGAGTGCAGAAGCTGCGCAGCTCGCTCGCAAGCCACCAGGCGTCCTACCGCTTCGGTGGCAGGGAATATTCCCACGCGGACGTGAAGGCCGATCTGGCCGGACGCTTCGAGCGACTCACAGAGGGCGAGCTGGTCCTGGCCAGTAAGACGCGCCTGCTCACTTCCCGCGAGAATTCCCTGAACGCCGCGATGCAATTGCTGGAGAAGACGCGGGGCGAGAAACGCATCCTGGAGCACAAGATCGAGGCTTTGGCCAGCCAGCATCGTCTCGTCAAGGCGGCGGCGGTCGGCTCGAAGATTCATGTGGACAACAGCAAGCTGGCTCAGACCGAGAAGCTCATCGCCCAGATCCAGAAGCGCCTCAACGTTGCCGAGCGTGTTCTGGCCCACGAGAGCCGATTCGTGGAGTCGATTCCGGTAGACACCATCGTCGAAGAAGACCTCGTCGCCCAGGTGGATGAGTACTTCGAGGCGCGCAACCGCCCGGAGTGTGGTGAGGATGCCGTGCCCGTGGCCATCGCCAAAGGCCAAGAGGCGACCCGGTAGAGGCCTTGCCGCTCGTGTTGCCAGAAGCGTCGTCGAATGGTAGAATTGCCAGTGGCCAACTTCATCCGTAATCCCAGGGCAATGTAGGAGTCGGGCCGTGTTGATCCTGCGAATCAGACAAGCTGAGTGTGCGTTGGCCGACGGCCGGCTTGACGAGGCGTTTGAAATCACGCAATCCGAAGATCTCCGGCGTCACCGTCACGGCCAGAGGCTGATCGGCCGGCTCACTCGGGCGCTCATTGGGCGCGGGCAGGAGAATCTGACGGCCGGCCAGTTCCAGACGGCGCTGACCGACTGCAACAAGGCTGAGAAACTGGCCGGCAATACATCCGAGATTGCCAAGCTTCGGGCGGCGGTTTGCAGCGAGATCCTCAAGAACCAGCAGGGTCACGAACAAGAGGCGCTTCGCGTCGCACGGGCCCGGCAGCAGGTCGACGACGGCTGGCTCAGCGTCGGCGAGCGCATTCTCGACGAGGCTCCCAGCGGTCACGAGCAAGCCCGGCGGCTGCGGCAGGAGCTGGCCGCGGCACGGCTCCAGACCGAAGACGCCGTGGCCAAGGCCCAGCAGGCCTTGAAGCAGGGTGACATCGAGCAGGCCATCGACCTGGCACGCAGCGCCCAACTGGCTCGAAACAAGAACGGGCAAGTAGCGGAACTGCGGCGTCAGATCGGCCGGCGCGTTGTCGAGCAGGTTCGCACGCACATCGAGCAGGGACGCATCGACCGCGCGCAGTCGCTCATGCAGCGGCTCGCGCCGCTCGGGGAAGACGGATCGGAGATTGCGGAACTGAGGCGGGCGCTGATACAATGCCATCAGGCCGCCGAGTTCATCGCCGCCGGCAAGCCGGCGGCCGCGTTGCCGCTGCTTCGCAAGGCCAAGACGATCTGTCCGGCGGCGCGGTGGCTGGAGACCTCGCTGGCCGAAGTGAAGCAGGCTGCCGAGGCGCTCGAAGAGCTGGACGCCGGGCCGCTGGGGCTGAGCATTGCCGATGCGGCGGCCGGTCAGGAACCCTGGAATGCGGTGCCGAACGACGATGCTGTGGCTCTGGAGCCCGACAGGCGGCAGAGCCCGGCGATGCTGGAACGACGGATGGCCGATGCCGGTGACAACTCATCTGTGCCTGAGAAGCTCGTCATGCAGGTGGACGGGGTCGGCAGCTTTCTCGTTTTTCGCAAGGTCCGCATCACCATAGGACCGATCAGCTCATCCGCGCGCCCGGACCTGGGCCTGATCGCCGATCCAAATCTGCCGGTCGTTACGATCGAGCGGATGGACGGCGACTATTTCTTTCGGTCGCAGACGCCCGTGGAGGTCGGCGGGACACCGGTTACGGAGAAGCTGCTGAGCGACGGGGATTGTATCGCCCTGTCGCGACGTTGTCGCATCCGGTTTCATCTACCCAACCCGGCCAGCACGACTGCTACGCTCACGGTTTCCGGGATGCGGCTGAGCCGGCCGGACATTCGCCAGATGGTCCTGATGGATCGCGATATCCTGATCGGGCCGTATACCAACAATCACATTCGTACGGACCAACTGAGCGAGGTTGTCGCACTGTTCGCACAAAACGGTCGCCTGTTGTGCAGGGCCCGGCAGGGCGTTGCTGTGGACGGGCGCCCTTTCGATCCGAGCGTGGGTCTCGTCACCAACAAGCGTATTGCCATTGGCAAGCTTTCGATGGTCGTGACAAGGCTCGAGGCATAAACCGACAAACGAAGTGATCTAATCCGGCAGAAGACCTATGGACGCGTACCAATACAAATACGGAGATCGGCCCCTGGAAGGGTACACCATCCAGCGTGCGGCCGGACGGGGCGGCTTCGGCGAGGTCTACTACGCCGTCAGCGACAGCGGCCGCCAGGTGGCGCTCAAGGTGGTTCAGAGCCACGAGCAGATCGAGCTGCGCGGCATCAGCCAGTGCATGAACCTCAAGAGTCCGCACCTGGTCACCGTCTTCGACGTGAAGTACAACGATCAGAAGCGCCCGTTTGTCGTCATGGAGTACGTCTCGGGGCCGTCGCTCAGCGATTTGCTCAAGGAATCGCCCGGCGGGCTCGGGACCCAGAAGGCCGCCTTCTTCCTGCGGGAGATCGCCAAGGGGCTCTCCTATCTACACGAGTGCGGCATCGTACACCGGGACCTCAAGCCCAGCAACATCTTCTACGAGAACGGGTACGCCAAGATCGGCGACTACGGCCTGACCAAGGCCATCAGCGCCAGCCGGCACGTCAGTCACACGATCACCGTGGGGACCGTGCATTACATGGCGCCCGAGATCGGCGCCGGCAAGTACGACCGCAGCGTTGATATCTACGCTCTCGGCGTGCTGCTCTATGAGATGCTGACTGGCCAGGTGCCGTTTTTAGGCGCCAGCCCGGGCGAGATCCTCATGAAGCACATGACGGCCCACCCGGATTTGAGCAACGTTGAGGAGCCTTTTGCCCGCGTGATTCGCAAGGCGCTGGCCAAGGACCCCGCCGAGCGGTACCAGACGGTGCAGGAGCTGGTCGAGGATGTCTTCGGCGCCGAGCACGTTCGCAACAGCGTCTCGCAGTTTGCGCCGGAAGAGCTGTCGATGGTGGCCGAGCACGTCGCGCAGAAGATCGGCCGGGTGCAACCGAAGGTTGGAGCCCAGGCAGCGCAGCCGGGCCAGGCGCAGGGCGCAAAAGACTTTAGCAAGGAGGTGGGCAAGAAAGCCGAACTGATCGCCAAGAAGGTCGAGACCATCAGTGGGCAGGTCGCCGAAAAGCTCAAGAACGTTAAGCAGAAGGCGGATCAGGCGGGCCGGACCTCGTCCAAGATCGTCGACACCATCGGTCCCAACCAGCGTAAGAAGCTGGTGCTGATGACGATGGCGGCCGTGGCATTGGGGGCGGGTTTGCTCAACCCAGGCGGTTTCTTTCCTACGGCGATCACGGTCTTTGTGATGGTCAAGGTGGCGTCGCTGATTGTTCTCCGCGCGCGTTGGCATTGGTGGCCGGGATTGGATGAGGACTCCCGGTGGCTGGGCAAAGCCGGCACCTGTTTCCTGGCAGCTTTCCTGGCGGTGTTGTTGGGGACGCTTGCAGGGCAGCTTCTGGGCGTGCCGTTTGGCGGGGGTTGGGGCAGATTGCCGTTCCGCGGGTTCATGTTCCTTCCGTGGATGGGAGGTCCGGCAGGCCAGTGGGGCGGCAGCGTTCTGGCCCTGGCGGTCCCCATGCTGCTGGCGGATTGGTGGAAACTGACCGATCCGAAACGAGACAAGCGCGTGACCCTGGGATCGGCCATCGGTGTGGGCATCCTCGGTTTCATTGCCGGCAACATCTTCCATTTTTCGCCGATCATCTCCGCTTGTGCCTTGGGCGGTATCATGCTGGTGGTGCAGGTGGCCAGCCCGATGGGCCAGGCGGTGGCGAACGTGGCGCAGGCGAAGAAGCGCAAAGAAAAGGCCGGTCGTTCCAGCGGCGGTGCGCAGACGTTGCCGTCCTTCGTTCGACCGTTGTGGCTGGTCGGTTTTGTCATCACCATCAACCTCGGGTTGATCTTGATCCTCCTCGGCACGATGGAGTGGCGCGGGGACGAGGCCGAGATGGGGGTTACGTTCGGCGTGGATTTCCTGATCGCCTCATTGTTTTGTCTGATCATGGTCTGTCGCAGTAAGTTCACCACTTGGTGGCGGTATCTGATCAAGCCGGTGCTTCTGCTGTTGTGCGTTTGTTGCACTGTCACCGCATCCATGTTCATGGGATTTACAAGCCCGCGGCACGAGGAGTTTGTGATCACCCTCCTCTTGATCATTGTCCCGAGCATCGTCTTTTTGACGGTGGCTTTTATACCGGGACGCAAACCCGGGCAAACCAAGTCGGAACGCAGTGCTCCGGCGCACCGATCCGCCGGCATGCCCGCGGGGACGGCCTCTCCGTGCAAGCGGCTCTGGGCCCTGGTTCTTGCCCTGGTCCCATTCGTGCCTTTCCTGCCGTTGGCGGGCCTGCACCGCTTCTACGTGGGCAAGATCGGGACCGGCATCCTCTGGCTCTTCACGGGAGGTTTGCTGGGGATCGGTCAATTCATCGACATCATCGTAATCATTGTCGGGAGGTTCAGGGACAAGGACGATCTTCCCGTGCTCGTCTGGCACAATCCCGTTGAGGCGGCGGCCCCGGCGCCGCAAGCCACGGTTCCGGCGGTGGCACAGCAAGCGGGTGCGCCCGAAGCGGTCAAACCCGCAGCCCAACAGGCCGAGGCGGCAGCGTCCCCTGAGGCGACCCAGCCGCAGCCTGCGTCCTGGCCCTCCTATCCGAGCACGGGCACGGTGATCTACGAGCCATGGCATCCGCTCAGCGGGTTGATCTGTGCGCTCGGACACATCGTCGCTCTGGCGGCGATCCTGGTCGGCCTGGCGGTGGCGTTGCACCTGCCGGCGGTGGTGGCCTCCGGCTGGCCGAACCCGGATCTGGCGCAGGAGCTTGAGCAGCTCTTTGGATACGCGGGCTGGCCGGCCTTGATGGAACGATTGGGATCCATCATCCTGGTCGTCCTCTTCTTCCTGGCCGCCGTCCTGGTCATGATTGGCCGGCGAAAGTCCGGGCCGATGCACCTGATGCGCGCCTTGCTCGGTCTGGGTGGATTTCTTTTTGCGGTTTATGCGGTTCAAGGTGTGATATCGCCTATCGAGCTGGAGAATATCGTCGAGGCCTTCCAGGAGAGCCAGGTCGGTCTGGGCATTGAGAGGTTTCTCAGTGCGTGCAGCCAGGATCAGACGGCCATTGCGGCCGTGACCGTGCTGCTCTCCGTTTTGATGCTCGCCTGGCCGCCGCGCCGACGCACACCGGTTTTCGCACCGATGCCTAATCAGGGAGTGAGTTAACCATGGCTGTTTCGATGTTTGGCCTCATATTGATTCCGTTCATCTTTACGGTGCTTGTTGTTTTACTGATCAAGTCGCCCAAGGCCGGCGCCGTTTCCGTCGGTGTTCTGGTCTTCCTGGTTCTGGCCGGCCTGTTCGGGGTACGTTTTCTTGCTGCCGGTGCCGGTGGGCGTATCAAGGTGACGCCCTTGTTCGTCATGGTCGTTCCGTTTGTTTTCGTCCTGCTCGTTCTCCTGCTGACCAAGGCTCCCAAGGTGGGAATCGGTGTGCTTGTCGCGCTGGTGGCCATGGGGGTGGCTTTCTTCGTCGCGATACCCGTCTCGCACCGGCGCGCGGTACACACGCAGCAAATGCACATAATGGACACCGCGGTTCTGCCTCATTCCGTGGAACCGGTCGGTGGCTCACGGATCTGGTTGGAGGCGATCGATCACGAGTTCGACGCTGATGTGTATCCGTCCAAGCGGGCGGCGGTGCGGGCGATGGGTTCGCGGATGGATGCCTTGATTGAACGGGCGGCCGGCGACGGGGTTGCACCGGTGACAATTAGCATTTTCCAGGAAGGCAGCGAGCAGGAGCTGGCCGGTACGTTGGCCACCGTGGTTCAGGAACGGTTTCCTCAGGCCGTATGTGGCGTGGAAAGCAATTTGCGAAACACCGCGGAGAAGGAGGTCGGAATCACGCTTCATTTGAGCGACCTGCGACTGGAACCGGTAGAGTGGGCGGGCAGTCCGCGCGAGGGCAGCAGCAGCGGTCGGATCGAGGCGACCGTATTCGGCGCAGGCGGCACCACGTCGATCGGCCGGCGGTTCGTGGAGAAACCCTGGGTGGTCGATTTCGCCTCGTTCGCCAATTCCCGACCCGGCAAGAGGTTCGCCATTGCCCGCTCGCGACAGAGCTGTGTCAGCGAGAACGACGCGATGGAGCAGTCGCTGGCGGATGCGGCGGTCCTGCTGACGCGGATGGTCGGTGATGAGATGAGACACGCCGGGCCGCTTGGATCTCCCTTGCAAGTCACGAGCACCGACGTACGCGATGGGGACCTCATCGTCGACCAGTTCGTCCAGGGTCTCGCCGGGTCGGCCAGCAAGATATGGCGCAGCGCCCTGCTCATCGATACATCCGGGCCGAAGCTTACGTGGCTGGCCGACCGCAAGAGTCGTGCGGCTCACTCGGCGCGCATGGATTGGGCGCGCATGATCGGCTCGGCCGTCGGCGTCGTCGCGCTGATCGCCGTGATTTATTTCTTCCTCAATATGGCCACGCGAGGGTATTATGAATGGTCGTTGAGGATCGCAGGGGTGGTTCTGGCGATTGTCGCCGTCATCTCGGTCCTCATGATGGTGCGCTGACCCGGAACTCGTGTTGCGGGCGTCGGGTGGAAGATAGGTCCCATCCGTCTTATGGGTCTTGTACGACCTATCGGACGGATAGGACCTATGTTGCTTGCTTGGGACGCGCTGCATGGCCATTACAAAGGGAGAACAGTATTTTTTGGACCGCATCCGGTCTGGTGACGAGCGGGCGTGGTCGGATTTCGTGACTCGGTATCGCGGCCGGCTACTGCGTTTTGCCCGTTCCAAGCTCTCCCAGGGTGCCGACGCCGAAGATGCCGTCCAGGAGACCTTCATCGCGTTTGTCCGGAGCATCGCGCGCTACCGGGGCGACTGCGATCTCGAGACCTATCTTTTTTCCCTGATCCGCCGCAAGATCATCGACAGCTACCGCAGCGCCGGCGCCCGGCGGGTGTGCCTGATTCAGGATACCTACGACACCGAATCGGACGAGCCGGCGTCGGACCCCTTCAGCGCCGTGGCTTCTCCGGCCCAGACGGCAAGCTGGTACGCCCGCGCCGACGAGCAGTACGACCTGCAAAAAGCCGCCCTGGCCCAGGGCTTGTCGGACCTGGTCGACAATCTGAAACGCTCCCTGCGGTTTCGCGACCTCCAGGTCATCGAGCTGCTTTTTTACTGTCAGTTTCCCAACAAGGAAGTGGCCCGCACGATGAATCTGAACGAGAAGGCGGTGGCGTTGATCAAGCACCGCAGCCTCAAACGGATCCGCGAGAACGTGGCCGGCCAGCACCTACCGGCGGGTCCTGCGGCCGAGGAGTTCGAGAACCTCCTGACCGACCTGTGGGAGAATCTTCGCTTCAGTTGTCCCAAACGAAGCACCATCGGGGCCTTCATGCTCCAGACCCTGGAAGAGGACTGGCACACGTACGTCGACTTTCACCTCAACGTGCTCGGATGCCGGTTCTGCCGGGCCAACCTCGACGACCTCCAGAGCCAGAGCGCCGAAAGCCAGCGCGAGCAGTTCCAGGCCCGCATCATGGAATCCACCATCGGCTTCCTCCACCGACCGTTGTGATTGGGTGCTGCCCTTTCTCCCATCGTGGTCACTCATGGCTTCCATACCAGTTTCTACGCCGCGGCCGGCCGGAAATCTGGATTTTCTTGCGCACTTTCCAGCCCCGTGCACCGTCTGTACGGTGGACGCTGATCAGTGAGCCGATAGCAGACGAGGTCACTTGGAATCGCACCAGGACAATGAGAGAGAGGTTGTAGAGGCGGCCTGCGGCGGCGACGCAGAAGCGATGGCCGGGCTTTACGAGCGGTACTACGCCGTGATGGTGTGGGTGGCCTATTCCGTGCTTCTGGATCGCGGTTTGGCCGAGGACGCGGCCCAGCAGGCCTTTGCCACGGCTTGCGAGAAAATGCACGGGCTGCGACGTCGCGACCGGTTCGGCCCGTGGCTGACGAGAATCTGCCGCAACGCGGCGATTGATATCGCCCGAGAGAGACGGCACGATGCCGTTCTCCGACGGGATGCCGAGGGCCGCATGTGCCCGAGTCCCAGCTGCAACGGGTTCGACAGCGCGGTCAAGGATGCCGTGGACGCTTTGGCGCCGATGTATCGCGAGGTCGTCGTCCTGCACTACTACAACCGGATGAGTTACAGGGAGATTCAAGGCGTGCTCGGCATCTCGGCCGATACGGTCAAAGGGCGGCTCGCCCGGGCCCGAAAGCGGATGCAGGCGCACCTCAAGTGTAACGGTTTCAATCGAGAGCAATGACC
>JAFGCA010000428.1 GCA_016932895.1 Sedimentisphaerales bacterium
CCAGAGACTCGACAACAGGAGCGAGGTGTCCGGATTGCTCACGACGGCCACCTTGCCGGCGGTGTCTTCGACCGCGACGTACAGCGTGTCGGTCGTGACCGTGTTGGTCGGGAGCCCGCGGACGTAGAGCACCAGAGTGGCGCCGCCGTTGACGGTCCAGTCCTGGGGCGACGCGAACTCGCGCGAGGCTTCGCTGTAGAACGGCGCCTCCTCATTGGCGAAGTTCAGCGGCATCGACTGGCGGCCGCCGTGAAGGATGCCCGTCTCGGCGAACGGGGCCTGGTCGTAGCCGACCTGCGAGCCGGTGTCGTTGACCCAGCCGTCGATCCAGGTCTGGTAGATGGCCTCGTCGGCGTCCTTGTTGTCGGTGTACTTCTCGAAGTCCTCGACGACGAGGAAGTCGGCCGTGGTGAAGCCCCAGACGTTGGCCGTCCACGGGCTGTCGGGGCTGGCGTCGTTGACCTCGTCGACCCGCCAGAAGTAGGTCTTGCCCCACTCGAGGGTGCCCGGATCGAACTTGGTCTCGGCCAGGGCCTGACGGCCTTGGTAGATGCCGGCGGTGTCCGGCGTAGCGCCGAGGACCGCGTCCTTGTCGTCGCCGAAGTAGACGTCATGCTCGACGGCGTACATGCCCGCGTTCCACATCAGCACGGCGTCGCTGGCGACATCCACGGCGCCGGTGGCCGGATACACCACCTGGGCCCGCACGGGCGGCTGCAACGGACCGCCGGGGACGATCTGCTCGGCCATCGACGGCGACGACCAGTACAACTGCTCCACCGCGTCGCCGGCGCTGTCGAAGTATTCCAGACGGATCGAGTGGATGCCGTGATCCAGGAACATCGGCAACGCGTAGTACTGGCTCGTGACCGTCGGAATCACCCACTGGTCGACGATGAGCTGGCCGTCGATCCACAGCCGGGTGCCGTCCTGGCAGTTGACGCTGAAGGTATACGTATCGGCCACGGCGATCTCCAAATCCGCGGTCCAGCGAGCGGACCAGCCGTCGCCGGGGATGGGGGCGCCGGGACTGGTAGCGCCGGTCAGATTGATGTTGATCTCCGGGTCGATTCGGGTCAGGGCGGGTTGGCCTTCCGGCGTCGTGGTCATGAAGTAGTCGCCCTTGGCGCCGCCGGCGGTGTCCGGGCTGATCGTGGTGAACTGCCAGACGTCGCCGACATAGAGCGTTCCGGCGGCGGTCTCGTCCACCGCCCAGAAGTAGGTGGTGTTCTCCTGCAGGACTCCCGGATCGAAGGTGGGCGCGATCACGCTGCCCTTGGCCACGCCGGCGTCGCGTGCGGCCACCGCGGCCTCATCGGTCCCGAAGTAGACCGCATGCTGGGTCGCACCGGCCCCGGCCGTCCAGTTCAACTGCGCATCCACCGCGAGCCACTTGTCTCCGTCGCGCGGGCTCGGCGCATACGCCTTCTTCGGTGCCGACAGGACACTCCACACGTCGCCCGTGTGGACGTTCCCGGCGCTGTCGATCTGGTCGACGCGCCAGTAGTATGTCACGCCCGGCTCCATCACGCCCACGTGGAAATACATCGATACGGAGGCCGGCATGTGGGTGGCCTTGCGGTCCGCCTCGGTCAGGTCCGGGCTCGTCCCGAAGTAGACATCGTGAAACGCCGCGGTGTCGCCTTTGGTCCACTGGAACAGCGGCATTGTGACCACCGCGCCGTCGGCCGGATTCGGGGCCGTCGCCTTGAGCACGTCCATCAGCAGCTCGATCTCGGCAATCTGCATGCTGTTGGCGCTGCCCGGCGTGCGGACCGTCGGAAACATGATTTGGTAATGGCGGTACTCGACCGTGTTCTCGAACTGCATCGGCGTCGTGGTCTTCGTCCGTCGCGGCCAGGCGGTCTCGCCGACGAAGTCCACGATGTCGCCGGCGGCGATCAGCGTGTAGGGCCCGTTGATGCTCACGTTCGAGCCCGACAGCTCGTACCGAATCGGGTCGCGCTCGACCGCGTCGTTGGCCGAGGTGAACGTCACGCCCGTCACGATCGTCGGACCCACCGCCGGCGTGATGCGCAGACCCGTGGGCTCCACCTCGCCCTTGAAGTGGAGATATTTCGTCGTGATCTGGTTGTCAATCGCCTGTTTGGGCACCTCGTTGCCCGGCCACCCGTTGGTCGAGTTGTCCGTGCTCACCCCGTCGTCCGGGACGCCCACGATGACATCCGCCGGACCGGTGATGTCCCGCGCCGCCTGCGCCGCCGGCGCCAGGACCACCACTGCGATCATCCCCATCGTCAGCCATTTCCACATCACAGTTCTCCTTCAAAGAAGACCCACACTTCACCCCTGGCCACGCGCCAGGGCGCCATCGGGGTCCCGACCGGCCGGGCTCCTGGCCCCGCGTCGAACCGCCCGCGAGGCCCGCCGGGCCGAACAGGGACCCAGCCCTCCGCAACGCGCCCGGCCGATCCGTCCGCCGGCACGCCCTCGCACTTGTCATCGGCAGAAATCCCCTCCTACTTGCTATGAATCCGAAACTCGCTACACACCTCCTTTCCGATAGAGACCCACCTCGCTTGTCCGGGAAATGGACGGAGTCTCTCCGCCATGCACGAAAGCTGCACTCCTGGCCCCGCGGTCACCCTGTACCCCGTCAGTCCTCACGCCGCATCTCCGGCTGGGCCCGTCGCCTTGCCCGCCGCCGGGGACTTGTTACGGCGCAACCGCGCCGTCCCGGCGGCCCTGTCCACACACACGCGGACCATTATACCACCGCCCGCCCGAACCCGCAAGGGGACGATTTTCGGACTTTCGCACCCGGCCGGGGAAGCGTGGACGCGTGGAAGCGTAAACGGGTAGAAGCGTAGAAGCGTGGATGCGTGAGAGCGTGAGAGCGTGAAAGCGTAGAAGCGTTCAGGAAGACACCGGCGCAGGCACTCCATGCCGGTGGTGACTCGTGCCCCGTGGCTCGTGACCCGCAAAACGTGGGACTCGCCGGGCCGGTCCGCGTGGCGAGGCCATCGGGACCCCAAACGCGGAAGATCGCGTGTGGGCACCCGTTCCGCCCTTGCGTGTCGCGGGTATCTTGCCCGCGTCTTCATCGTGTCGCGGGCATCTTGCCCGCGTCTTGTCTTCGTGACGCTACGGGCTTCCCCCGCGTGCGTCCTGCCCGTGGTCTTTCAGCGAGGCGCAAGCCCACCAGCTCCGCATGGGGCGGGTGGCGGAGGACCCCATCCTCGGGTCCCTCTGCACCCGTTTGAGCCTCTTCTCTCGCCAAGACGCCAAGAACGCCAAGGGTAGGAGCATTGTGGTTCTTGCTTCTTGGCGGTCTCTGCGTCTTTGCGAGAAGACAGGTTTTGGTTGCGGCCGGAGGCCGCGCTGGGAGAAGCCGGGTAATCTGTGGATAAACCTTCCGGCCTGCGTTCGGGGCTTCGAGCGACGAGGGTCGAGCGACAAGTGACGCCCTTGGCCGCCCCCGCTTCCACGCTTCAACGCATCTACGCTTCCACGCGGCTCCGCCGCCCCCTCCCACCATTCCAACCTTCCAGTGTTCCATACGTAAGGGCCGACCCCAGTCTTCTCCAGGATCGTGAACGCGAGATTTCGCTTGTCATTATGTCAGGTCTGACATATACTCTCCACCATGAGTCCGAACGACAAACCGCTGGTGTGGCTGCATGGCGAGATCCGGACGCCACCGTTCTCGAAAGAGGCCAGGCTGGAAGCCGGGTTCCTTTTGCGGTTGTTGCAGAAGGGCGAGCCTCTGTCTCTGCCCCACTCGCGGCCCATGCCGTCGATTGGACCTCGTTGCCATGAGCTCCGGGTGAATGACAGAGGCCAAACCTGGCGGATCGTCTATCGTACGGATTCTGACGCGGTCGTGATCCTCGACGTTTTCGCGAAAAAGACTGCACAAACGCCCAAGCGAGTGATCGACACGTGCCAACAACGCCTGCAGGAATATGACAGCCTGTGA
>JAFGCA010000429.1 GCA_016932895.1 Sedimentisphaerales bacterium
AGAAACCGTCAAGTTGCTTCTTTCCAAGAAGGCGGACGTCAATGCCAGGGACAAATACGATATCACACCTCTGCATGAAGCGCTCGGGTCCTACACCGCGAAACCGCAGGAAAAGGCGGAGGTAGCGGAACTGCTGCTTTCCAAGAAGGCGGACGTCAACGCCAGGCGGAGCTCCGGCGACACACCCCTGCACACCGCGGCAGCGTCTGCCGGTCGAGACGCGATCGAGCTATTGCTTGCCCACAAGGCCGACATCGATGCGCTGAACAACGAGGGCGAAACCCCTTTCCACAAGGCGGCGAGCAGCGGTAGTCGCGAAAATGTTGAGGTGTTCCTGGTCCATCAGGCAGACGTAAATGCCAGAGACAAGACCAGCGAGACACCTCTGCACGAGGCGGCGAGAAGTCTGGCGAACGGAGCGAAGGAAGCCGTTGAGGTGCTGCTGGCCCATCGGGCAGACGTAAATGCCAGAGACAACCTGGGTTGGACACCGCTGCACAATGCCGCGTCCGGAGGAAGAAAAGAAACAATCGAAGCACTGCTCGTCGGCAAGGCCGACGTGAATGCCAAGGCCAACAGCCGTGAGACACCCCTGCACCTGGCGGCGCGAGTCTTGCCCCAGGCTGTCGGGGAAACGGTCAGGATACTGATTGCCGCCGGGGCGGACGTCAATGCCGTGGATGACAGCGGCAATACGCCTTTGCACGAGGCGGCGAGCTGGGACAAGAAGGAAATGATCGAGCTGCTGCTTGCCGCCGGGGCGGACGTCAACGTGAGGAACAGTGCGGGGGAGACGCCGCTGCACGACGCGGCGGCGGCTGGAAAGAAAGAGGCCGTGGAAACCCTGCTCGCCGCTGGGGCGGACGTTACCGCCGTGACGAACTTCGATGACAAGACACCGCTGGACACGGCGCTGTTCATGAAGCACGACGCGGTGGCCGACGTGATCCGGGCGGGATATGCCCGATACATTCACGAGGCCGCCAAGGCAGGCGACATGCGCAGACTGAAGATGCTTCTGGCAGAGAACCCGGGCCTGGTGCATGCCACGGATGAGCACGGCCGGCCACCGCTGCATTATGCCGTGCTCAGTGACAAGCGCGAAGCGGTGGAAGAGTTACTGAAAGGTGGCGCCGACGTCGACGTCAAGGACGACAACGGCTGGACGCCTCTGCACTCCGCGGCCGGCCTGGGGCACGGGGAAATCGTCAAGGTGTTGCTTGCCCACAAGGCGAATGTCAACACCGCCGACAAAGACGGTGGAACGCCGCTGCACTTTGCGGCCGGCCGCGGATACGCGGGAATCGTTGAGTTGCTCCTCGTCGCCAGGGCGGACATCAACGCCAAGAGCCATTACGGCTTTACACCGCTTCAATCTGCCGCGTCCAAGGGACATGAGGCGGTGGTTGAATTGCTGCGCCGACACGGAGCGGAGCAATGATGGCGGACCACCTGACCTAACCGCGCGACGCAACGCACAATGTGAAGGGGTGTAGCAAGCGGCGGACTGAGTATTTGGAGCCCCTGACCGATTCATGCCCGCGGAACACCGGGCCTCAATTCCCCTCCATCCACGTCTTCTACCCTTCTGGTTGACTGCAGCGCGCTTGCGTTCGAGAGCGTTTGCCGGTAAGCTGGCGGGGTAACATTGAGTTAACCCCGCATGAATGAAAGGGAGTGAAGATGAAACGCTTCGGGTCGACTTACGTGCTCGTTGTTGCATTCGTATTCGCGGCCGTGCCGGCGGCGCGGGGGGCGGGGGATGATTTCGTGCCGGGGATTGCGGAATTGTACCGGTTGGACCGACTGCCCGCGCTGAAGGAATCGGTCAAGGTGGCATCGGTGTCGAGCTACGACCGGACCGGGGGCAACAACGACGGATTCGGGGGACAGTATTCGTTCGTGCGCAAGGAAGAAGGCGGGCTTGTCCTGGCGGACCTGAAAGGGCCCGGCGTGATCTACCGCATCTGGACGCCCACGCCGACGGACGACGTGATGGAGTTCTATTTCGACGGGGAGGAGAAGCCGCGGATCACGGTGAAGTTCCGCGATTTGTTCCTGGGCAAGCATCCCGTGTTCGAGCGGCCCCTGGTCGGGTACGGGGCCGGCGGGTTCTACAGCTACGTCCCGCTGCCCTACGAGAAGTCGTGCAAGGTCTTCGTCCGGGCCGAGCGCATCCAGTTCTACCAGATCAATTACGCGACCTACCGGGGCGGCGCCGGGATCAAGACCTTCACCCCCGAGCCGACGGCCGAGCAGCGACGCGCCATCGAGAAGGCCAAAAAGCTCTTCGGCTCGGTCGGCCAGGACATCAGCGATTACGCGGTCCCGGCCGGCGGCAAGGCCGAATGCGTAACTACCAAAGTGACATTGAAGGCGGGACAGGCCGCGACCGTGTTCGACGTGGATCGCCCGGGCCGGATCGTGGGCATACGCATGTCGCCGGCCGAAGCCCTAACGGGCAAGAAACGCGACGTCGTCCTGCGGGCCTACTGGGACGGCGATACAAAGCCGGCGATTGCCTGTCCGGCGGGCGACTTCTTCGGCTATGCCTGGGGCGAGCCGGCGATGAAGTCGCTGCTGGCCGGCACCGCCGACGGCGTGGCGTATTGCTACTTTCCCATGCCGTTCGAAAAGTCCGCCCGGATCGAGCTCTACGCAGAGCCCGGACTGGACCGGAACGTCTCGCTGCAGGCTGAGGTGTTGTTCGTGCCGATCGGTCGCAAGAGCGACGAAGGCAAGTTCTACGCCCTGTGGCGGCGCGAGAATCCGACGGCCAAGGGCAAGCCCTTCACCTTCATCGAGACCGAGGGACGCGGACACATCGTCGGGGCCGTGCAGCAGTCGCAGGGCCTGGAGTCGGGAAACACCTACTTCTTCGAAGGCGACGACCAAACGACCATCGACGGCGAGCTCGTGATCCACGGGACCGGATCGGAGGATTTCTACAACGGCGGCTGGTACGACGTCCCGGGCCGGTGGGAGACGCGGCGGTCGTTCGTCTTGAGCGGGTGTCTGGCCTATAAGAAGCACCTCGGCCGCACGGGCGGATACCGGATCATGCTGGGTGACGCCTACGCCTATCGCCAGAGCATCCTTCAGACCATCGAGCACGCCCCGACCAACAACGAACTGCTCAACGACTACTGCGGCGTGACCTATCTCTACTCGCAGGACAGGCCCACGTGTGACTTCACCCTGCCGCCGGCGGACCAGAGGGCCGTCGTCGACCCGCAGCGCATCGTCTTCGCCGTCTGGTGGAACGTCCCGATCTACTCGTTCTCGCTGCGCAACGCCACGTTGACGAAGACCGGCGTCCCCAAACCCGGCGGCGGAGAGGTCCGGTTCCTCTCGATGCGCGCCAAAGACGGCGCGACCTTCGGACCCCATTCGATCTGCATCACGTGCGAGCTTCCGGCGGCCGGGACGTACCGGATCAGTCTCGACGCCGTCAAAGGCCCCGAGCAGGCGAAGGTCCAGTTGTTCCTCGACGAAGCGCCGGTCGGGCCCGAGGTCGATCTCTACAGCGAGCAACGAGAGCCGTCGCAGATCGAGTACGTCGGCACGCTGAACCTTGAGCAGGGGCCGAACCACCTGATGTTCAAGCTCGTCGGCAGGAACGAAGCATCGCAAGGCCTCGGCTTCGACCTGACCAGCATCATCTGCGAGCGCGTGAAATAGCCGCAGGCAGCGTGACACTCTGTCGCGACACGACGAGCAACGACAGCGTCGCGGTCTACGGTCCGGCCTCCGAGCGCGCCCCGTACCAGAAGGCGAGGCTCTCGTAATGCTGCTCGCATTCGTTGGCGTGCCCGGCCTCGATGGAGGCGTGCAGGCTTTTCTCGAAGACGATCGGATCGACGAGGTGCCAGCGGTACAGCCCGAAGCGACCGTCGAAGAACCGGTCGTGGTCCGTCAGATTGCGCTCGTAATGGGACACGCCGTGGTCGAAGGCCTGGTACCGACGGTGACATCCCCAGGCCATGCCGAAGTAGTCTTCCGTTCCGGTTCCGTGCAGCCGTGGCGGCCACGGCTCGCCGTCAATAACGAACATGTCGTCGCCTTCATACCACTTGCCGCGCCGATCCGGGTGGGACTCCACGCACAGCAACGTCCCCACGTACCGGCCGCGATACCCCTCGGCGTTCAGGAAGACGTAGTTGGAATCGACGTCCGTGGTGCGCGGACGATCCGCGGGCGTGGTGGGTGACTTGACGTTGTACGTGGCGTGAAACAGCAGCGGCGTCTCGGCATGGCGGCGCTCGACGTAGTCGATGTGAAAGAACTGCTTGATCGCGCTTTGCGATCCGTTGACGATGTCGATCTTCGCCTCGCTTTCAAACGGCATCGGCCAGCACATATTGAAGCTGCCCGCGCCGGTTCCTTCCTGGTCGCGGTTCCCCTGGCGCGAGCGCATCACGTTCAAGACGGGCGTCGTCAGATCGTTCACGCGCCACGGCCCCGTGCCCATGAAGAAGCCGATGGGAACGGAATCCACCGTGACCTGGCCGTCGAACGCCATCGTGATTCTGACCTTCTGCAAATACGCCGGGTCATCGGCTGCGATGGTCATCCAGATCCGCTGGATGCATCCGGAGCGGCCCTCGACGTGGAGAAACTCGGCCTTGGCGCCGGAGGCAATGGGCAGGTAATCCCGATTCTCCCCGTCCCTCTGATACGAGGAAGCCCGGCAGCGCCGGCCCTGGATCGGCTTCCACAGATCATCCAGATCAGACGAGTCTTGCGCGAGTGTCATCGAGGAGAAGAAGTACAGGCCAAGCAGCACGGCCGTGATAAAGGCGAAGGTCTTCTTCATGGTATCGTGTTCCCAATCTCTTGCATGATCCCGGTCGGCGACAAACTCGCGGCGCGAAGGCTACTCGCGCATGAAGCGCACCGTCTGTCCGGGGGACATCGTGACGACGAGCTCGCCGTCCTGCTTCGTGACATCGCTGCGCCGGGCGCCGCTCACGTCAAAGGCCGCCGCGGCGAAAGGATTCTCCAGCCTCAGGAGACCGCCCTTCTCGGCGGTGACCTCCACGGCTCGAACCAGGCCGTCCTCACGCGTGGCGGAGACCAGGAAGGCGCCCTCGGCGCGGAGGGTCGTAAACGAGACGTCTTGCCAATCCGCCGGGATGGCGGGGAAGGCGCGGACGGTTCCGCTGTAGCTTTGCAGGAGCATCTCCTGGAGGCCCGCGGCGGCGGCGAAGTTGCCTTCCAGCGTAAACGGCCGGTAGCGAAAGTTCGAGTGGCCCCGGCCCGACTGGTCGCCGTTGCAGTGGAAGCTGTTGCGCAGGCAAAACGCCGTCGAGAAGAGTTCCAGGGCTTCTTCGGCCTTCGCGCCGTCCCGCGCGCGGGCGGCCAGATTCGCCAGCCAGGAGAAGCTGTAGCCGGTCCACCACGCGGTGCCTTTCTCGTCCAGGTCGGCTAATGACGCCCGAATGATCGCCCGGTCGCGCGGGCCGTTTTCCCAGCGAATCAAGCCCAGCGGGTGAATCGCCATCAGGTGCGAGAAGTGGCGATGCGAGGCGGGCAGCGGATGGTCTTTGGCCACGAGCAGCTTTCGGCTCTGCGGATCGACGGCCCACTCGGGCATCTCGGCCAGGACGCTTCGCCAGTGCCGCGCGTCGTCGCCCTTGCCCAATTCCTCGGCCAGATCGGCGGTCGTCGCGAAGGTCCAGCGAATCAGGGCCAGGTCGTAATTGGTGATCGAGGGGAACCAGGCTTCGAGCCGGTTGTCGTTGATCTCTGGCGAGGAGCTCAGCGGCAGGGTCCGCTTGCCGTCCGGGCCCTTCTCCGTAACGGCTTCGAGGAACACGCAGACGTCACGCAGCCACGGGTACGCCCGATCGCGCAGGAAGTCACGGTCCATGCTGTAGCGCCAGTGCAGATAGAAATGGTGGGCCAGCCACGCGCCGGTGGTCGCCGAGTGCGTGTACTGGTGCCAGCCGCCGATCTGGTGCTGCTCGAGGTCGGCGGTCATCGGCACGTTCAAGCCGGGCAGACCGAAGAACCGCTTCGTCCACGCCCGCGCGTTGGCTTTCGTGTCCCAGAGCCACGTGACAAAGCCCGCGGCACCGTCGAGGTGATTGCCCGCATAGGCGGGCCAGTAGCATAGCTCGGTGTTGAGGTCGTGGTGGTAATCGCCCTTCCACGGCGGGATCTTGCGGTTGTCGGCGG
The DNA here is from genome assembly GCA_016932895.1 of Sedimentisphaerales bacterium. Next base: position 6,181 of record JAFGCA010000429.1, read on the forward strand.
TCCAGGGCCCCTGCAGCGTGATCGGCGGCGTATCGGCGCGGGTGGCGGCCCCGAACTTGTAGGTTTCGAGATACCACTGCCTCTCGACGATCGCGTTGGGCACGCGTACCGACGACGCGCTCCAGAACGAGTCCCACCAGCGCCGGTGCGCGCTGAGCGCCTTGTCAAAACCGCCGGCCAGCGCGCGCTCGCAGTTTCGCCGGGCCGCCTCTAAGGGCCGGTCGCTGTCGTTCGATGTCACGATCGACCAGGCGGCCGTCCAGTCCTGTCCGGACCGTCTCCACGCCAAGGCGACGGCGAAGCTGAAATCGCCCCAGCCTTTCTGCCGGTATCCGGTCCAGTTCTCCCCGCTCACCTGGCGTGGAGCCTCGTACCGCAGGCTCGCCAGGTCACCGGCACTGATCTTTCCCGCGGCGGCCTCCTCCTCGATCCGGGCCGCAAAGGGAGGCGCCAGAAGCTGAATGTCCCGCGGGACGGCAGCGCGGATGTGAATCATTCCCACGGGCTCGGTCGCATGCACGAAGACGCGCGCGGCGCCGCCGTCGGCGAATCGCATCCGGGCGACCGCCTGCGCCAGGTCCAGCGAAGTGTCCTCGAACGCAGAGTCACCGGCCAGCGTCAGTTCGATGCGTCCGGCGGGAATCTTCGTCGGGCCCGGATGACCGTACGGCTGGTCGTACAGACGGTGAAGATCACCGATACGGCCGGCCTTGACCCACTGCCGCATCGTTGCGTACGAATACTCCTCCGTGTGAAATTCGGGCACGGGACGCAGGTCCCACAAGTCCGTGCGGTCGAGCGAGATCCGCAGCGGCTTGCCGTCCCCCCAGACGAGCCCGCCGAGCAGCCCGTTGCCTAAAGGCAGCGCCTCATCCCAGACCTGCGCCGGCTCGGTGTAATGCAACCCATGCTCGGCCCGTGGCTGCCCGTGAGCCACCGCGCCAACGACAACGGACAGAATCGCTATGGCAAGCACCGCCCTCAAGTGGCGCATACGCTCTTACTCCTTTCCGGCTGCGCGCACACAACGCCGAAGCCGAAGCCCAGACTCAGGCGCTGGCGTACGGACAGCATTCGTGCGGACTGTCCGGATAGACGGGGGCGTCGAAGCGATGTCCCCTGGCGACGCTTTCTTCTTCCCGCCGGAACAATGCCTTGCAGCCCTCGGCCATCTGCCGGACTTTCCGCGTTTCGGCCTCGGTAATGGGCCGGTAGGCATACGCCGCGTCGATGGCTTTGTCGAGCAGGTCGAGAAACGACGGCGGGATGCCCGCGGCCACACCGTCCAGCGAAAGAACGAAGCGCATGGCCAGGCCCACCTCCTCCGGCGTCTCCGTCGCGCGGTACCACCACTTGCGCTTTCGCTCGGCGCCCTGCGGCCAGGCCCCCAGTGACAGCGCCTTGATCGCCAGCACGCCGGCCCCCTGCTCCCTGGCCAGATCGAGTACCGCCTTGCCGAAGCCCATCTCATAGTAATCGACACAACTAATCGGAAACATCACCGTGTCGAAGTCAAACCCGCGCAGGGCTTCCAGCGCCCCCTTGGTCGTGTGGGCCGAGAAGCCCAGGTACCGCACCTTGCCTTCTTCCCGGGCCTTGAGAAGCGTCTCCATGGCGCCGCCCGGCCCGAGCGCCTTCTTGACCTCTTCGGGCGTGCGGAGGCAGTGCAACTGGTACAGGTCGAAACGGTCGGTCTTGAGACGCTTGAGCGAACGCTCCAGCTCCCTGCGGGCCCCTTCCTTGTCGCGCATTTTGGTCTTGCAGGCCAGGAAGATGCGGCTGCGGTCGATGCCCTGGAGGGCAGGACCCATTTTGATCTCACATTCGCCGTCCCGGCCGTAGGCCGGTGCGACGTCGAAATAGTTCAGGCCGCGATCGAACGCTTTACGGACCCCTTCGTTGCATTGCTGCTGCTCGTAGTGCATCAGGGCCAGTCCGGGAAATCCTACGATCGAGACCCTCTCGCCCGTGCGGCCCAGAATGCGACGAGGCATACCGTTGCTCTGTGCCGCCTTCTCGCCACCGAACACGGCTTGCATGCCCAACGCGCAACTGCCCGTCGCGCCACCGACAACCTTCAAAAACTCCCTGCGATCCATGTCTGTCCCCCGTTCAAGAGGTCTTCTCGTCCAGGCCATTCAACAGGTTCTGCCTTCGGTGCCCCATTCTACGTCTTCGGCCCGGCCGGGGCAACGGTAAGAACGTCCGAATTCGCACAACTGCCGAGCCGGTGATGTTTTTTCCGTGACAGGTCCGCGCGCGTCCCAAAAAGTACGCGTCGCAACGGTCGCCCGGCAACACTTTCGGGAAGTTCCCACATTCCCGGCTTCTCGCAGCAAAATATTCTTGATTTACATGGTCTTATTTGCTATCATGAACACACTGGTTGGGGGTCCGAAACTGAGCTGGGGGGTTCAGGTAACATCCCTCCGAACGTCATCGTCAAAGACACCTGTTGTTCGAGGAGAAGTAGCATGACGAAATCTCTGGTTGCGCTGGTCGTCTGCGCTTGTGTCTGTGCCCCATCTCTGGCCGCACCCACGGGAACCGTCACGATGAAGTACCTGGGCTACAGCGCCGCTCCGTACGCGGCGGTGTCGCTCTACGCCGATTCCGACGGCTCCTACGACGACGTGGCCAGGACCGGTTACGAGGTCGCCCTCGGCGGCGGCATTGCGGCCGGGTATTACAAGCACGACGTCACTGCCGCCACCGGTTCCGGGGTCCACGTGCCCAACCCCTTGTACGGCTTCTGCATCGATCTGTCGCAGAGCCCGGCGAGCACGTATGCCACCTTCGACGTGGTTTCCCTGGCCGAGGCGCCGAATCCCACCTTCATCAGCACCGCCATGACCGCCGCACGGGCGGACCTCTTGCGGGAGCTGTGGGGCCGGCACCGCGGCGCGATTGCGACCGGTCAGCAAGCGGCCGAGTTCCAACTGGCGGTCTGGGAAATCGTCTTCGAGACCTCGGACACATTTGACATCTCCAACGGCAGCGTCCTGAGCACGAGTTACAACAGCGGCACCAACGCCCTGCTGAGCAGCCTCGACGGCCAGGGCCCCGTCGCCGCCCTCGTGGCTCTGACCAATCCCGACTACCAGGACATGCTGGCCTCCGTTCCGGCCCCCGGCGCGCTGCTGCTGGGCAGCCTGGGCACCGGTGCGATCGGCTGGCTGCGCCGACGCCGAACTCTGTAACGTCACGTTGCTTTGGCACGATCCGGGGCTGGGGCCTTCGACCCCCAGCCCTTTTTTCATGCGCGGCCGGCAGCCGGCATGGCCCCCCGCTACGCCACCGGCCCGCAGGCCGAACATTCCAGGGCCAGCGATGACAGATGCTCGGTCACTTTCCCGCTCGCCCAGACCGCCCCGCCGTAGGAACAGATCGTCTGGTAAAGGTCGATCTTGTCGGGGAAGAAACTCACTTCCGCCAGACCGGTGGCGTCCTCCAATGTCACGAACCCCATGGTCCGCCCGTTGCCGGTGCGGGCCCGTCGCGCCGTGGCCACAAAGCCGGCGAGAGTGACGTTTCGGCCCAGGAATCCGTTCAGCCGTCGCGCCGGGACGTAGCGGTCCGGAAGCAGCACGGCCGGATGCAGGCCGAACGGGATCCCCGTGACGTCGATCTCCGCTTTCAGCCGCGCCAGCCGGTCGTAATCGGGCCACTTCTCGAGCGAGCCGTCGCGGTAGATGTCAAACAACAAAGGCTGGTTCCGCTCAGGCAGCGCCAGATGCGACCGGCGCAACATGGCCGGCCGCGTAGAGCCCAGGCCGTCGCAGGCGCCGACGTGAATCAGGTTCTGCAATTCCGGCCGGCGAAACGTCACCCGCCTGCGCAGGTCATCGACGTCGGCAAACCGGGCCGCCTGCCTCCGCGCGACAATCGCTTTGGCCGTGCTGCGGCTGAGCCCTTTGACCACGTTGAGCCCCGCCCGAACGGCGCGGCCCGCCACGCTCCATTCGATCTCGCTGTGATTCACGTGCGGCCCCACGACCGTGACACCGTGACGCTTGGCGTCCCAGACGTAGACCCGCACCGGGTACATCCCGTGGTGGTTGTTCAGGAGCGAGCAATAGAATTGCCGTGGATAATGCGCTTTCAAATAAGCGGTCTGCCAGGCGATGTTGGCATACACCGTCGCGTGCGCCTTGCAATACGAATAGGCGGCGAAACGCAGGACCTCGTCCCAGATCGCCTCGGCGCTTTCGCGCTCGATCCCCGCTTCCACGGCCCGCCGCCGCACGAAATCGTCGTATTGGGCCTGCAAGCGCGAGGCCGAGACCTTCTTGGAAACCTCGGAGCGAAACCGGTCCGCCTCGGCGACGGTATAGCCGGCCACCTCCACCGCGATGCGCATGATGTCCTCCTGGTAGAGCATCACGCCGCAGGTGTCACCCAGCAGCTTCTCGATCCGGGGATGAAGGTATTCGAAGGGCTTTCCGTTTACGTGCCGCTCGATGAATTCGGTTTTCATCCCGCCGGCGGCCGGGCCCGGACGGATCAGTGACAGCGCGACGGCCAGGTCCTTTTTGCTCTTCACTCGCAGGCCGCGTAGAAGCTGCCTCATCCCGGGCGACTCGCTCTGAAACACGCCGAGACTGTCGCCGGCACTCAACATCGTCGCGGTTTTCGCGTCGTTCGGATCGAAGTCAGGCTCTCCGTTCCCGCCGCGCCCGGCGCCGACGATCCGGATCGTCTCGTTCACCGTCGACAGCGCCCGATTGCCCAGGAGGTCGATCTTCACCAGTCCGACCGCTTCGGCGGCGTCCTTGTCGTACTGCGTGATGACGACGCCTTTGTGCGCCCGCTGCAACGGAGCGATGTGACATACCGGGTACGGCGTGACAACGATGCCGCCGCAGTGAACGCCGAAGTGACGCGGGATCCCCAGCAGCTTCTCGGCCAGCCGGTACACCGGAGAGGTGCTCTTGATTTTTCGCGCGCGCGTCAACTGGTTGATCTGCACGGGCTCCAGACCCAGGGCCCGGCCCGCGTCACGCAGGGCGCTGCGACGGCGATAGCGATTGACGTTGCAGACCATAGCCACCCTTTCGGCGCCCCAGCGCTCGTAGCAGAACCGGATGACCTCGTCGCGCCGGCGCCAGCACAAATCGATGTCGATGTCGGGACAATCGGTGCGGCCCGGATTCATGAAACGCTCGAAGTAGAGGCGATTCTCCACGGGGCAGACTCGGGTAAAGCCCAGCACGTGCGAGACCAGGGAGCCGGCGGCCGAGCCGCGCACGTCGACTGGAATGTTCTCCTTCTTGGCAAAGGTCACGATCTCGTGCACCACCAGGAAGTAGTCGCTAAAGCCATTGGCCCGTATCGTGACCAGTTCGTGTTCCAGCCGCTTGACGACGTCCCTGCTCACGGGATTGTACTTCCGGGCCAACCCCCGGTGACAGAGCCGGGCCAGCTCGCGGTCGCCGGTGGTGCCCGGCGGAAGTTCGACCCGGGGCAAAATCGGTTTGCCGGTCAGCAACTTCAACTCACAGCGTTCCACGAGGCGGTCGGCGTTGGCCAGCGCTGCCGGGCAGGGTCGGAACATTCGCTCCACTTGCGCGGTCGAAACGAGCGTGGCGAAACCGTCGCGGTCTTCGGGCCCCGCGCCGGCGACACTCAACCGCCGGATGCGCGCCAGCAGGCGGGCGACTGTCACGTCATCGTCCTTGAGCCACTTGGCGCCCGTCCAGGCAACCGGCTCGACCCCGCCGGCCGCGGCGCGCTTTGCCTCGTCCGCGTTGCGGCAGCCGGCAAACAGGCAGTCCTTGCGGAAAACCGGTTGCAGTTGCCTCCGCAGCTCCGGCTGCGGGCAAATGCAAATCAGCCCCCTACTGTCCACTTTTATTTTCTCGACCAGGTCAAAGCCCGGGTCGAGATGTCGCGCGGTCGTGAGGCGACAGAGATTCCGGTACCCCCTTTCGTTTTCGGCCAGCAGGATGGCCCGCTGGTCTTCGGTGAGGATTTCCACGCCGAGGATCGGCTGAACATCGGCTTTGCGGGCTGCTTTGTAGAGGTCCACCGCCCCCGCCAGGGAATTGACATCGGCCAGGGCCACCGCTCCGTAGCCCAATTCGACCGCCGCCTCGACCCAGCGCGACACCGAGACCGCCCCCCGCAGAAGGCTGTAGAAACTCCGACATGTCAGCGCCGCCATGCGCATACCATCCCCGCCCCAATACACGATGGTGTAACGAACATTTATTCATTGACAGCAATCTTTGCCAGCTTCGGATAGGCCTGCAAAAGTCCTTTCGGTACGTGCTGCTTTTGTCCGGTCATCAGGGCCTTGAGCTCGAGGGCATTGGCCAGCTCGGCCCCGCGATAATGGTTGTTGGCAATCACGGTCAGCGACTCGAAGGCTTTACCGAGAGAATCGAGTCGCTCCTTGATGCCGGCCAGCTCGCGGTCGTTGTAGTAATAATTGTAGGTTTCATCGCGTCCGGCTTTGCTGAACCACTTCTCGACGTTCCGGCCGTGCATGCGAAAATACCCGTCCCGGCCGACCGTGCAGTGCTGCAAATTGAACGACCGGCTGGAAGTCGGATAGTCCAGGTTGCAGACGGCCACACCGAGGTCCCCGAGAAAGCCCAGCGCCTCCGGCTCTTCCCACGAGTTGTGCCGCAGCTCCACCACCAGGCTGAACACATCGTCAAAGTGGCCGACGATGGCCGCCAGATGCCGCCGCGACGGCGGACTGTCCGCGAAGTCGTACCGGAACTGCACCAGCAGATGCTTCAGCTTGCCGGCATCGAGGAACGGCCCGAAGCCCCGGTGAAACTGCTTCACCGTTTCGGCGTCCATCTTGCCCTCGTGGGTAAAGCTTTTGTGCAGCTTGGCCGTGAAGAAAAAGTCCGGCCGCTGCGCCGTCCGCCTCAGCCACGACGCCGTCGTCCGCTCGAACGGCGGCCGGTAGAACGTGCTGTTGATCTCGATACAATCCACGAAGCGGCTCACGTACTCGAGCTGGTCCATCTTGGAATCGGTGTACACGATCCCCTGCCAGTCCGCGTACGACCACCCCGCGATCCCTATGGAAATCGGACAACTCATCGTATCACCTATTTGATATCGGTTCGGATACATCCTACGACTTTGCCGAGGATGCGCACGTCCTTGTCGAACTGCCTGATGTAGCGGGTCTTGTATCCGGCCCTTCTGTTGGCGGGTTTCAGGGCGATCCGGTGCTTCTGCACGAAGACCCTCTTGACCGTCGCCTCGTCGTCCAGCAGCACGACGCCGATCTGCCCGTTGGCGAGGGTCGAGGCGACTTTGACGAGCACGTAGTCGCCGTCCATGATCCCCTCGTCGGCCATGCTGTCACCGGAGACCTTCAGCAGAAACGTTCCTTTGGACCGGTCGACGAACTTTTCGAGGTCGAGGTAGCCTTCGATGTTCTCCTCGGCCAGGATGGGCTCGCCCGCCGCGACCCGGCCCAAAATCGGAACGCCCTGCGTCTCCTGCAGCCGCCCGAGATACGCCGGCGAGAGCCTCAGCCCCCGATGGCCGCCCGCAGCCACGAGGTAGCCCTTCTTCTTCAGGTAGCCCACCAATTGATACACCGCATTCTGGGCCAGCCCGAAGTGCCGCGCGATCTCCCGTTGGCTCGGGGGCGCATTGTCCTCCAGCCGGCCGGCAATGAACGCCAGGACTTTTTGCTGTTTTTCCGTCAATGGCTCCATTACGAGCACCTCAAAGCACTTTTATCCCCATATATGGTTATTTGACCATAATGTCAACCCCAAAATCGCACTCGCTTTCAATTTTCTTCGCCATCCGTCGGCAAAGCTACGCAAAAACCGGCTTTCGCCCCCCGTCGTTCCCCACGCCGCCGCCGGCCGATTGGGTTCGTTTCACACAATCGCCCCCCGATTCTGCGTCGAGAGGCCCGCCGGAGCGACTCTCCCGGCCCTCGGAGCCGGCCGTCTCCCACCGACCGGCCTTTTCCGCCTCGCCGGTCCGCCCGATTGGCTTCGTTTGGCGCGACGCCTCACCACTGCCGGCGCATGCACCCGCCGGCGTCGCCTCTTCCGTCGCACATGCAGGCTGAGGCTTGCCCCACCGATTGTCCGGCCGAGGCGGCTTCTTCCTCTCCGGCTCCAACTCCCGCATGAGACGCAACTTCTGAAGCTCGTTCATGCTCTTGTACAAACTGTACTCGATCCGCCGCTCGTACATCGACAATCGCTCCAGAACCCGGTTGTCGGCGAAATCGTGCAGCGCCGCCTGACCGAGGAGCGTTTCCTGCAGGCCGTCGGCCTCGCGCGACCGCGCGCGCCTCCGGAACGGGTCGGCCGCGATCCTGGCCAGCAGCGTATCGAACACCTCGTTCTGGACGCG
>JAFGCA010000430.1 GCA_016932895.1 Sedimentisphaerales bacterium
CCGAAGAGGAGGGGATCGGCGGGGAATTGGGAGTCTCCCAGGTAATTGGCGGTGGTGTGGCCGAGGAAGGCGGGGGCATCGGAGATGGTCTGGCTGCGGGCGACCTCGACGCCATCGAGGAAAAGGCGGCCGAGGTTTTCTTCGAGAGTGACGGCGACGTGTCGCCAGACGCCGGTGGAGAAGGTGGGGGCGGTGATCCATTGTTCGGCGCCGGGTCCGTTCTTGATGCAGAAGGCGTAGAGGTCGCCCCAGGAGGTGCGGGGGGTCATCATCATGTTGACGGCCTCGCCGGAGCCGAAGTCGAAGATGCGGGCCCAGGTGCGGTTTTCATCGAGGCGGACCCAGCAGCAGATGGTGGTGTCGAAGAGATCGGCGACGATGCCGTCTGGAAGGAGTATGACGTCGTCGGCGCCGTCGAAGATGTAGGGGCCGGATCTCCAGATGGGTTCGGGATCGGGCTTTGGAGGCGTGGGGATTTCGGGGAGGGTGTCCCAGTAGGCGGTGAAGTGCTGGTCGTGGGACTGATAAAGGGGGACGAGGATGACGTCGTCAGGCCAGGCGGCGTTGTCTGCGGTGAAGGTGAGTGGCTGGCCGGGAACGGGGAGGATTCGCTGGTCGAGGGGGCGGGCGTCGACAATGAGCTTGGAAGTTGCGATCGCCCAATCGCTGGAGGCGGAGGCTCCGTGGGGAGCGGGTTCGGGCAGGGAGTCCGAGCCGAAGACGCCGGCGAGGAGAATCGGGCCGTAGAAGAGGGCGACGCGATTTGGGTTGTCGGGGGTGGGTTCGACGCGGAGGGAGAGGGGAATCTGGATGGAGAGCTGGTCGCCGGTGTTCCATTGTCGGGTGACAGTGGCATAAGAGCCCGGCTGGGCGGAGTGTGCGACGGGCTGGCCATTGACGGCGAGGAACAGGCCGTCCTGGGCCCAGGCGGGATAACGGATGTGGATGGGTACGGTGATGGGCTGATCACAGGTGAAGGTGAGGGAGAGAGAGTCGGAGAGAGGAAAGTCGGTGTCGAGTCGGAGGGCGAGGCCTTTTTCGGGCCAATCGAGGGTGGAAGGGATGAAGAGGTTGAGGTAGAGGGCGGAGTCGTCGTGGAAGTAGATGGATTCGGGGTAGCGGGCGTGGTTTTCCATGCCGGTGCCGACGCAGCACCAGAAGTCTGAGAAGGGTCGGCTAAAGGGCTGGAAGTAGCCGCCGTAGAGGCCGAGCTTGTAGGTGAAGTGGCCGGGCTGAGGGTAGCAGGAGGTGAGGATCTGGTTGTAGAGGGCGCGTTCGGCGTAATCGGCGAGCGCAGGGTCGGCGTCCCAGGTGAAGAGGTGGTGGGCGAGCTTGAGCATGTTGTAGGTGTTGCAGGTTTCGGTCATGTCTCCGCTACCCATGTGGGCGGCGAGGCGGCCGGGGGCGTGGAAGTGTTCGTAGTCGCTGTTGCCGCCGTTGGCATAGGAGTGGTGGTGGACGACGCGGTCGTAGAAGAAGCGGGCGATGGTTTCCTTGGCGGCGTCGGCGGTGAGCTCGTAGTTGCGGGCGGCGCCGATGATTTTGGGGATCTGGGTGTTGGCGTGAAGGCCGTCGAGCTGGTCGAGTTGCTGGGCAAGAGGGTTCATTACGGCGTCGTGGCGCCAGCGATCGGCGAGGTCGAGGTAGCGGGTGTCGCCAGTGAGGGCGTAGACGTCGGCGAAGAGTTCGTAGAGGCCTCCTTGTTCGACGGAGAGGATGGCCTGCATCTGGCTGTGATCGAGGCCGGCGATGAGGTCGATGACCCAGTCGCAGGCGCGGGTGAGGACCTGGAGAGCACGTGGATTTCCGGTGTGGAGGTAGGCGTCGCGCAGGCCGGCGTAATCTTTGTGAAGCACGTAGAAGGGGACCCAGGAGCCGTTGAGGTGGAAGGCGTCGTTGATGGTGATGTTGCCGGCTTTGATGTCAGCGAAGAGCTGATCGCTGTTGATGACTGCGCCGACGTAGCCATCGCCGTGGGCATCCTGGCAGAAGGCGAGCTCATCGACGACATAGGCGGCGCGTTCGAGGCAACGAGTGTCGCCGGAGGAGGCAAACATGAGCGAGCAGGCGGAGAGATAATGACCCAACGTATGGCCGCGAACGCCGGATTCCCAGCCGCCGTAGTGGTCGGCCTTGGTGGGCAGGCCTGCTTCGATGCGAAAACCGGCGAGAAGGCGGTCGGGTTCGAGAGCAAGGAGGTACTGGGTGTCGATGTCCATTGCGTCGCGGAAAGGGCTATTGAGGAGACGAACTCCGTGGAGAGGGAAGGGTTGGGCGACACAAGCGACAACGGGGGGAATCAGGGCACGGTTGTAGGAATGATACTCGGCGAGATAGTTCGCTGCGACCTGCTCGTCGGCGAGGGCTCCGGAATGAATGCGAAGCGACGCGACATCGCCGGCGTAGGAGAGATCGACGGAGGCGCCGGCGTGGCCGTAGTTGGCGGCGCCGAGGACGAAGTGGCCTGGATGGATCGAATCCGGACCCCAGATGTCCAGGGTCTTGTCCTCGGAATTGACAAGGGCGCCATCCACGTAGACTTTTTCGGTAACGCCGTCATACGTGCAGGTGAGAAGGTGCCATTGGTCGAGGGAAGGGGTGCGGGCATCAGTGGCGTCGGCGGGATCGGCCCAGCCCATGTCGGGGCCGTAGCCCCAGTGGCCAACGGCGGCCCAGACGGGCTTGAGGGCCTGTCGCGTGAAATGAACTTGAGCGGCCGTGCCATCAGGCCCGCCGCGGGCGGCCCATTGGAGAATTGCCTCTTCGACGGTTCGAAACGCAGTCTTGTGAACCCAGATTTCGACGGTCCAGTCGCTGGTTCCGGTCAGCGTAGCAGGAACGGCGATGACGTCGCCTGCGGTTGATTTCAAGACCATGGCGTCGGGCGTGTTGTCCTGACGGAATCGGACGGCGGAAACGGAATCGGCGATGACAAGGGATGGCGTCTGGCCCGGATCCCCTGAGAGGAAGTGTCCGCCCAGGGATCCGCGATTGGGCCAGGAAGCCACGGGATCGGAAGGACTAACAACGAGATCGCGGGCATCCAGATGGACCAGGAGCTCGCCGCTGGTGGTGATCTGTGGCGGAGCCGACAGGGCCGGTCCCAACACGCAGCATGCTGCGAATACAGCCAGAAGCACCTCATGGGAGCTCATAGGGCGCAGGACATCCTTTCTCCTCAGCGACGGATACAGCTTGGCCGCCCGGAACAAGGTGTATTGTATAGGAAATCGGTAGGGAATGCAATAGAAGAAGGGAATGCTCATCCCCCAAGAGGAGCCGCCACGCCGAGGGCGAGCCTGAACATGATCGCATCAGCAAGAACCTGGGGGCACAGGCCCGGGCGCGTGCGACTGGGAACAGGGGTGAAGCGGCGCGCGGAGTATGACGCGGGCGCCCTGGCCTGGCGTGGAGTGAATTTCCATTTCGCCGCCGATGGCGAGCAGGTACTCGCGAATACTGAACAAGCCATAATGGCCCTGTTGGAGGTTGACGCCGGCGTCGATGGCAGTGAAGCCGCGACCGTCGTCGGCGACTTCGAGGCGGAGTTGGCTATCATCACAGGCAAGCGAGACGATTACGTGTTGAGCGTGGGCATGCTTGATAACATTTCGCAGCAGTTCACGCACGGCTCGAAAGAAGAAGGCGCGAGTGTCATCCCCGAGAGAAGCGGGTTCAACGTCAGCGTCCAGGCGAGCATGCACCCCCCGGGACTCCGGAAACTCCTCACGTAGATACTCGGCCATGGCGCCGATGAGGCCGAACTGGTAGAGGGTGGGGCAACTGAGCTCGTGAATGACGCTACGGGTTTCCTGTATCAATTCGCCGAGAATTTCACTGATCAGGCGACACGCTTTGTCGTGTTCCGGAGTGTCCGCCATTGAAGACAAGGCATCCGCCTTGAACTTGGCGACGATCAAGCCTTGGCCGACACGGTCGTGGAGTTCGTCGGCGATACGTTTTCGCTGCCGCTCCTCAACGTTGGCTCGCTCGCTGGCAAGGCGTCGAAGTTGTTGTTGGGATTGGTGAAGCTTTCTTTCGGCTTCTTTCTGCGGACTGATATCCAAGGAGAACTCGACAAGAGCGGCGACGTTTTGCTGGTGATCGAGGATGGGATAGACGCGGAGAAGCCAGGTGCGACCGTCGGCAGTGACAACTTCGGCGTCCTGGGGCACTCGGGTGTCGCGAGCACGAAGGACCGGACAATTGTCACACGGTTTCGCACGATTGTGCCATATCTCAAAGCAGCGCCGACCGATGAGCTCCTCACGAGACGCTCCGAGGAGATGCGCTCCGGCCAGATTGATCCACTGGATGGTCAGATCAACATCGTACCACGCGAGAATCTCGGAAGTGGCGTCGAGGATGATGGATTTCATAGTATCGACATTGTGAATGGCGGATGGGGAAGGCACGTAGTTCCAGGCAGTGCCACCAAGACGTGCAAATGCCTGCGGACCAGGCGATTCGGATGGAGATCGACGTGTTTTGGCTGGGTCGTGCGCTGTCATATCCGACCGAACCTACGCTCGAAGACCATGACATGCCCGGTACGAAGCGCCGCGGATGCGGCGTACTGCTGAAGTATACCCCAGAATTCGATGAAATGCAATTTGGGCCTGTTGGCGATGGAGCCGGGGGCGCTTACTGGACAAGATCGAGCCAGCGAGGGATGGCCATGGAAAGCCAGGGGATGTAGGTAATGAGCATAAGGGCCCCGATCATGGCGATGAAGAAGGGGATGAGCACGGGAGTGACCTTGGCGATGGTGGTCTTGCCGACGCCACAGCCAAGGAAGAGGCAGGTGCCCACGGGCGGAGTGCATAAGCCGATGCAGAGATTGGCGATCATGATGATGCCGAAGTGAACAGGACTCATGCCCAGGCCGATGACGACGGGGAGGAAGATGGGTGTGAAGATCAGCACGGCCGGCGTCATGTCCATGAAGGTGCCAACGGCGAGGAGAAGGCAGTTGATAACGAGGAGGATGACGATGGGATTGTCGGAGATGGCGAGCAGGGCGGCGGAAACCTGTTCGGGGATCTGCTGGTAGGCGAGGATCCAGCTCATGGCCTGGCTGGTGCCGATGAGGAGCATGACGATGGCGGTGGTTTTGCCGGCCTGGAGGAGGATGTCGGGAAGGTGACGAATTCGGACTTCACGATAAACAACCATGCCGAGGATCAGCGCGTAGAGTACAGCGATGGCGGAGGCTTCGGTGGCGGAGAAGTAGCCCGCGAGGATACCGCCGATGACAATGAGGATGAGCAGAAGGCTCAGGATAGCTCGTTTGAATGATCGCATTACGCGAGTGTAGAGTTCGCGGCGTGAGGCGGAGACCAGGCGATGCCAAAGCAGAGCGACGAGGATCGCGATGACGCCGATGAGCCAGGGAAGCCCGACCGAAGCGTCGAGGGAGGCATCGTTGAACAGGGCGATGAAGACCCGGAGCAGGCCCAGTAAGACACAGACGACTCCGCCGGCTGCGACGAGAAGAAAGGCGAGGCTTTCGATCACGCTCCAGAGGGTGATCATGAGGCCTTTCACGCCGGCTTCCATGCCGCCGCCATAGCCTCGCAGGAAGCTCAGAATGGCGCAGACGATCATGATGGCGACGCCGACGACGATGCCGGGAAGGATGCCTGCCATGAACATGGCGGCGACGGAGACGTTGCTGGCGACGACGGCGTAGACGATCATGGTGTTGGAGGGGGGGATGAGCAGGCCGGTGGTGCCGGCGGTGATGGTGACAGCGACGTTGAAGTTTTTTCCGTAGCCCTTGCGGTTCATCTCGGGGATCATGAATCCGCCGACGGAGGAGATCGCGGCGGCGGCGGACCCGGAGATGGCGCCGAACATCATGCAGGTGAGCGTGGATACGTAGGACAAGCCGCCGGGCAGACGGCCCATGAGGGAGTCGGCGAAATCGATGAGGCGACGGGCCATGCCGCCTTTGCCCATGAGGATGCCGGAGAGCACGAAGAAGGGGATGGCAAGCAGCGGGAAGCTGGCGATGCCGAGACTCATGCGTTGGGCGATGATGTAGCTGGTGGGGAGCGTGCCGACGGAGAAGATGGTCAGGAAGGTGGACAGGCCGATGGCGACGGCGATGGGCACATTCATGAGGAGAAACAGGACGAAACTCACGACGAGGACAAGGACTTGCACTTCCATGCTACTGATTCTCCTGGTCGAGGTCGCGATGTTCGATGCCCAGGACCTGCTCGACGATGGCTTCGATGCAATACAGGATGACGAAGACGCCGCTGATCGGCACGGCTAGATACTGATAGCCGACAGGCATATTGAGAGCCGGCGTGACCTGCTCGGCCAGCAGAGTATCACGCACAAGGATAAAGCCGCCCCAGACCATGATGGAGGCTGCGAAGAACAGGATAATGAACTGCACGACCACGTCGATCCAGCGGCGTGCCGGCGGATCGAGTTTTCCGACAAAATAATCGACGCCAAGATGGGATCGATCGCTGAAAGCGACGGCAGCGCCAAGCAGGGAGACCCAGATCAGCAGGATGATGGCGAGCTCTTCGGTCCACTGGCTCTGGCCTCGGGGAAGCCAGGCAGGCAAGGCCCAACCTTTTTCCGTGGTGAACCACACCACCGACTGACCCACAAATCGAGAGATAACGCCCCAGAGCACATCCAGAACCAGCACGGCAAAGGCAACGATAACCAGACACACCAGGAATTTCGTCAAGGCGTTCCTGGCGGCGATCAGCGATCGGACTACCATCGGCTTACTCCACTTCCTTGATCCGCTGCATCAGATCACCGACGGGGGTGCCTTCGTACCTGGCGTGCATCGGCTGGACCTTGTCGATGAAAGGCTGTTTGTCGGGATAATAGACTTCAACACCGTACTTCTGGACCTGTTCCAGGGCATCCGCGGTCATCTCCGTCCACAGGCGGCGTTGCTCTTCGACGGATTCATCGGCAGCCTGCTGAAGCCATTGCTGCTGCTGCGCCGTCAGAGAATCCCAACAGAGCGTGCTGACCAGGAGAATGTCAGGAATGCGGGTGTGCTCATCCATGGAGAAGTGCTTGCAGACTTCGTAGTGGCGGTTGGTGTAGAAGCTTGGCGGGTTGTTCTCGGCGCCGTCGACCTGCCCCTGCTGCAAGGCCGTGTAGAGTTCGCCCCATGCCACGGGAGTTGGCGCGCCGCCGAGCGTGCGAACCATTTCCATGGAAGTCGCACTTTTCATGACGCGAATCTTCCTGCCCGTAATTTCAGCGGGGGAGAGCACAGGCTTTTCGACCGTATAGAAATTCCGGCTGCCGGAATCGTAGTAGCACAGACCCTGGAGTCCCGTGTCCTGGCCGACTTGAAGGAGTTCTTTGCCGACGGGGCCCTTGAGAACCGTCCAGAAATGTTCTTCGTCCCGAAAGATGTATGGCATGGAAAACACCGCCATCTCAGGGATGAAGCCTTCGAGCACGGCGGTGGAGACCTTCGACATATCGAGGGCGGCCCCCTGGAGCTGCTCGACGCAATCGACTTCGTTGCCTAGCTTGCCGTTGGGGAAGATCTCGATCTTCATGGTTCCGCCGGAGAGCTCGTCGAGCCGCTTGGCCATGTACTCCATTCCGAGATGAACCGGATGGGATTGGTCCAGGCTATGGGCGAGCTTGAGCACGCGGACACGCGCCTGATCTCCGCCGGCGTTCTGCGAACGCAGAACCCAGGAGAAACCGGCCGTAGCGAGAACCAGCCCGACAGCCAATCCGACGAGAAAAAAGGAAATGCCTTTTCGATCCATATGTGCGCTCCTTTGGGAGGATCAATTCACATACCCGGCCGGAGCGATGCACGGCCGACGAAACCATCTTACCGCGCGAGCCAGCCGCCGTCCACCGCAATTGTGTAGCCGTGCATGTAGTCGGCGGCGGCGCTGGCCAGAAACACTACCGCGCCCTGAATATCCTCGGGATCGCCCCAGCGGCCTGCGGGTATACGCGACAGAATCGCGGCATTGCGGGCCTTGTCCTCGCGCAGCGGGCGGGTGTTCTCTGTAGCCATATAGCCCGGAGCGATTGCATTAACATTGATGTTCTTTGCAGCAAGCTCATTCGCCAGCAGTCGCGTCAGGCCCATGACGGCGCTCTTGCTGGCGGTGTAGGAAGGCACCAGGATGCCGCCCTGGAAGCTGAGCATGCTGGCGATGTTGACGATCTTGCCGCCCTGGCCCTGTTGGATCATGACCCTGGCGACGGCCTGGCTCAGGAAAAAGACTGCATCAAGATTCACCTTCATTACATCATCCCAATCCTTCTCCGAAAACTCGACGAGCGGAGCGCGGCGGATGATGCCGGCGTTGTTAATGAGGATGTCGAGGCGACCAAATCTCTCGACGGTGAAATCCACAATTCTGGGAATATCAGATCGGTCGCCAATATCGGCGACAAAATCTGCTGCCTTGCGGCCGGCGGCTTCGACCTGGGCGACGGCATCGGCGGCGCCGCTGCGAGAAACAGTGACGACGTCAGCGCCGGCCTGCGCCAACCCGGCCGCCATGGCTTGTCCCAGGCCGCGCGACGCACCGGTGACGACGGCAACCTTGCCGTCCAGCTTGAATCTATCGAGTATCATACTCCACCTCGCAACATGCCGGCAGGAACATGGCTAGATAAGAATGTCCGGCATCTGCACCTGTGCCCTTTAGCGAATCTCATCCATCCCAACGTGGTCCATGTCAGTGAACTCCTGGTTTTCGCCGCCCATGGCCCAGATGAAGCAGTAGTTGCTCGTGCCCGAACCGCTGTGAATCGACCAGCTCGGCGATACGACAGCCTGGCGGTTGCGGACCACGAGGTGGCGCGTCTCCGTCGGCGGGCCCATGAAGTGAAAGACCGTCTCGCCATCGGCAACGTCGAAGTACAGGTAGACCTCCGTCCGCCGTTCGTGCGTGTGGGCCGCCATCGTGTTCCACACCTGCCCCTGGGCGAGTTGCGTATACCCCATCACCAATTGGCAACTCGTCACCGCCGGAGGCCGAACGTACTTGTAGATCGTGCGCACGTTGGCCTTGCCTGTCGAACCGAGATCAACCACCTCAGCTTCGTCACGGCCAATCAGCACAGTGGGATGCTCGGCATGGGCGGGATAGCTGACGAGATAGAACATCGCAGGAGCGGCCGGGGCGTCGCTGGCAAACTGGATATCCTTACTGCCACGGCCAATATAAAGACATTCCCGATTCCCGACAGCATGGTTCTTGCCGTCCACGGTGATCGTGCCGGAGCCGCCGATGTTGAACGCCCCGATCTCGCGGCGCTGGGCAAAATAGTCGGCCGCCAGGGCCTTGCCTGCCTCAAGCGTAAGCGGCGACCCCACGGGCACCGCCGAACCAACAATGGTGCGATCTGTCTCGAAATAGTGAAGCACCACGCTCCCGAGCGCAAAGAGATCCTCCACAAGAAACGTGTCGCGCAACTCCTGCGTCGTCATTCGCTTGAAACGCTCGGGATCTGCCAGATAACGAACTTTCATCGCATTTCCTTTCCACGGGCGAAAAGGGGACATCGCCGCCATGGACACCCGTCAACGGTCATTTACGTTGCATGGACACTGCCAGTGGCGATCGAAGACGTGCTGCGAAGCCTCGCACATAGTCGACCCACTCGTCTTGGTTTGCGAAATCCCCGCTCTTGTCCCACCCGGCGCCGGCATAATACACTACCGGTTCGACGGTCTCCATGGGCTTGACAAACCAGTGATGTCCAGAAGCCTCGCGGTACTGCACCGCGACCTCGGGCCCCACGACCAGGGCACAACCAATCGTTCCGTTCGCACCTTGTGGCGGCTGCCAGTACGCCATCCAACCTTGGGCAGAATTGGAGGCTGCTTTGCCCTCCCCGTCGACCTGGACAATCCCCGCGCCGAATTGCACGCGGCCAAGGGATTCACCCTCGGCATACCGACACTCGATGCGATTGAGATTCGATCCCAGATCCAGCGAGATGCGCCGCGTCTCGGTCACCGAAGCGCCGGCCACATCATACGGGGCATAGGAGACTTCAAAAACGGTGCGGATCGGGCCATTGGCCAGGATACGATAGTCGCGATAATTGCCCGGAGCAAAAACGTCGTCACCGAGCAGAAAGGCGGATCCGCCGCAGCCGCGGCTGGGCCCCACCTTGTACATATCCAGCCCCTCGCCGTGATCGGAGTGATAATCGCCGACGAGATACCATTTGCGCAGCACCGGATACTCCACGCTCTTGACCCAAACGTCGATTCCGCTCGAGATCGTCTCAAACTCAAGGGCAGGGCCATACATCCGAAACGCGATCCGGTCATTCTCCCAGGCGAAATCATCATATCGCTGCGGCACAAACATCGCCTGCGCGGTGACCAGGCTGCTCGATCGAAGCACGCTCTGTGGCTGCGCGAGCACCCAGAGGTCGCGCCACTCGTTAGGCGCGAGATCCACCTGGCACAGC
>JAFGCA010000431.1 GCA_016932895.1 Sedimentisphaerales bacterium
CGGCCGATGGCTCTCGGCCGCTGCGATAGAAGTGGATGTTCACGTCTTCCAGGGTGGCGATGCCCTCTTCGATCGCCTCGTCGACGACTTCGAGGAAGCTCCGGATCTTCTCGGTGGTGTCCACGATCTCGACGACGATGGGCAGGTCCTGGGACAGGCGGAGGATCTTGGCGGTGTGCACGCGACTGTGAGCCCCGAACCCCTCCAGACCGCGCAGCACCGTCGCCCCGGCCATGTGCCGCTGTCGCGCCTGGCGCACCAGCCATTCATACAGCGTCATGCCCTCGTGCCGGTCGCTCTCGCCGATGAAGATTCGCAGCAGTTGTCCGTCCTTGCCCAGCATCTTTTACCACCTGAGATTCGATAGTCCGTATCCGATCGCCACCGCGGCGAATCCGAGGATCAAGTGCAATCCCACGTACAGCAGAGCGGCCGACGCCTCCTTGTCGCGCAGCAGGGCCATCGCCTCGTAGCTGAACGTGGAGAACGTGGTAAAGCCGCCCAGCAGCCCGACCAGGAGAAACAGCCGCACCGGCGGACTGAACAGCTCGACGTTGTCGGCCCACCCGCCCAGCAGGCCGATGAGCAGGCAGCCGAGAACGTTCACGCCCAGCGTGCCGTAAGGGAAAAACGGTTTGTCCGCGAGCCGTTGGATCCAGCCCGAAATGAGATATCGAAATATCGAGCCCGTAAAGCCGCCCAGCCCGACCATGATAAGATTTCGCATCGACCATCCTTATGTTGCAAACCTTTTACCAGAACGCGCCGTACCAACGAAGTGTAGAACCCTCCACAACAAGCGTCAAGCGCAGAGGCGCTAGGCCGGAGACGAGAGGAATCCCTCCAGCCTCCCGCCTTTCGTTGAAACGGCAGGATCGGTCCTTGATCCACGCGTTTGTGCTGGAAACGCCCAAGCCACCTTGGTACAATACTATGCGTCAGTAGCAGATTATCAATAATCGATAATCAATTCCAAGAGTGGGTCGGGCGGTCGCTCTGCGTCGCCTCGTGCGAGGCAGGGAGGAAAGTCCGAGCAGGACAGGGCACGGTGGTGGCTAACGGCCACCGAGGGCAACCTCCGGGAAAGTGCCACAGAAAACACACGGCCGATGGCCCTTCGGGGCACAGGCAAAGGTGAAAAGGTGCGGTAAGAGCGCACCGCGGCGGCGGTGACGTCGCCGGCAGGGCAAACCCCACCGCCTGCAAGACCAAGCAGCCGGTCGGCGCAAGCGGCACCCGGCCCGGGTGCAAGCGGCTCTCCGGAGCCGTGCGGCCGGCGGGTAGGTCGCTTCCCGCAAACGCGGGAGAGCCGGTCGGCAACGACCGGCCCAGATAAATGATCGCCACCCGCCATCCGGCGGGTACAAAACTCGGCTTACAGACCCACTCCTGGAATTGATTAGCGATGATTGATTCTCGTAGCCCCTTGATTTCCTGAATAGGAATTCCCTCCGTTACAGGAAAACACCCCGCTCGCGTTTGCCGATGATCACCCACGAATCCACCGGATCGCCCTGTATTTTGCCTGCTCAGTGACACCTTCGTCAAAGAGCCATGACGGAGCTGCTTTTGTCATCTACCCCAGAGATCTTAATCGTCAGGCGGATACGAGGCTGGGGGAACCGCGTATATTCGATGCTCACGAGGAACGGGTAGGCCGGATTGCATGAAATTAAGATCAGAGGAAAACTCCGAAAGGCAAAGTCATGTCCATGCTTCCGGGTGTCAATTCGGCCGCACTGGCGGGGAAAACCGAGGAATCTGCGCAGAAATCCCGCATTGTGCGGGTCCTTTGACAGAACTCGCCCGCCGATTGTTCCTAGGCGAACCGGAGAAAGAAATGTGTTTGACAGC
Source organism: Sedimentisphaerales bacterium (assembly GCA_016932895.1). Next base: position 1,855 of record JAFGCA010000431.1, read on the forward strand.
GCCCATTTTTCTCGTCCGCCGGCGTCTACGAAGCAGAGTGGTCGGCAAGGTTCAAGTCCGTGAACGTTAGCAGGAGAAAGCCAAATGAAGAAGACCGCAGCAATCGCAGCCGGGTGTGTTGCCCTGGCCCTGATATGGGCGTGGCGTCCCGACACTCGTTCCGACGCCGCCATAGCGCCGCAGGAGATGGCGTCCTCCATGTCCGCGCTCGCCTCGGGCATCTCCGGGCAATGTACCGGAGCGTTCCAGCGCGGAGACGAAACGCCGGAGCCTGCACCCGACGGCCCTTCTTCCGTCTCAGAGGAATTCCAGCAGGAGACCGCCGACGAGCCCGGCGAGGCCTCCGGGAGCCCGGCGGACGCATTCTGGGCGCTTCTTTCGGAACCGGCGCCGCTGCCTGAGACGCAGGCACCCGGCATGACTCTCGACCAGTTCGACCGGCCTTATGCGATGACCATGACGGAAGCCGGATTCGCCCAGCTGTCACCGGCGGACAAATCGGCGGCGATGGACGAGATCGTCCCCGCGCTGCACCAGGCCCGTCACAATACCCGGGACACCTGTGCCCAAGCGGATGTCGAAATCGCCGCCGGCCACTATGACCGGGCCGAGATCGCGCTGCTGTCTGAATGTCAGCGGCTCGGCGAACTCAGCGCCAACCAGGAGGGACTGTATCTGACCCGCATCATCGGCATCCACTATCAGCAGACGACATTGAAGAAACTGGAGACTCTATACACTCGGACCGGCAATCATTCGAGACTGCAAGCGACACAACAGCAATGGCACGACCTCGAGGCCCGCAAGCGCGCCATGCAGGCGGCACAGGTAGAGCAGGCCGGCGGATGATGTCCCCCGGGTCTACTTTGCGGGGCCCGCATAGGCCGTGGCGCCGACGTCAGTGCTTCCCGGTACGACCCTGGTTTTGAAAAGGTCTTGTCCGCCATTGTCGTCGATGTCGATCCCGGCGTTCCTGCAGGGCGAAGCGGACCGCAGTCGATAGCCCCGCAGGGCGTCCATGGTCTTCAGGTCGATATCCGCAGCGGCACTGCCGGCCCGGACAAACATCGGATCGGCGACGATGGGACGCGTCTCCGAAGCGTGGGGGGCGATATTAAAGTACAGATTGTTCCGAAATAGCGTATCGATCCCCCCGGCGTTTTTGCCCCACTGCCCCCGTCCTTCGAAGAAGAAGATGTTGTTTTCGAAGCGCGAGTTGAGGGGAGTTCGTCCTTCCGGAAAGACGCAGACGTCCAGGCCCTGGCCGACAAAATGGGTGTTGTTGTAGATGTGAATGTCGCGGGCCTTGCGTTCCTTCTCAAACCCGTAAAAGTATATCCCCTTCTTGTCGTTCTGGCTGACGTTGTACCGGATGACGACGTTGCGGTTGCGTCTCTTCATGATGCCGCAGAACCACAGGTTGTCGTGGCTGTAGTTGTACTGGATGAACGTATTTACGCAGTTGTAATCGGCGTCGAACCCGCCTCGATCGATCCCTCCGCCTCCCACGTTCCCATACGCCTCGTTGTACTGGATCTTGATCCCGTCGGTGTTGAAGCAGAAGATGCTGTGTCCCGTATCGTATCGACTGCTGTGGGCCAGCGTGTTGTGTTCATAGACGGCATCCTTGCTGACGCGCGCGATGATGCTGTTGCGTCCGGTATGGTCGAGGGTATTGCCGGCGACGTACACGTCGGTCCACAGGTAGTGGGAGACCGTGTCACGCTCGCGAAACTCGACGCGCCCGCAGGACGAGGCGTTGCCGATGCCCACGCCGCCGACCCGGACGATTCGGTTGTTCGTGATGCGAAGGTCGTGGAGGGTCGTGGCCGTCAGGTCCTTCACATGAACGTGGATGCCGCCGCGTTTCTTGCCGGCCACCTTCCCGTTGACGTCGTGGATGTAGCAATCGTTAATGTAGATGTGTTTGTATGTCCCCTCCCGTCCCTGGACCAGGACGTAGATACCGAACAGTTCGCCCTGGTCCGCATCGGTTCCATCGGTGTTCGTGATTTCCAGGCCGTTGACTTCCCAGTACGACGGGTCGCGCAGCAGCAGGCCGGCGATGTGCTTGCCCCCGGTGTGGATGACGGGTCTGGCCCCCTGCCCGTAGACGTCGATGCGAATGGGCGCCTCCTCCGTGCCGCTGCCCGACGGTGCGAACATCCCGTGGAACTGCGCGCCCCGCTCGAACAGGATGACATCGCCCGGATTGAAAGCAGCCGTGCTGAGAGCGTCGAACTGCTCCTGCGAGTCAATACAGTATTCCTTCGCTGCGCAGGGGAAACATTGCAGGGTCAGCAGCAGGAAGAAGGCAAGCCGACGATACCAGTTGCATTTGGCCACTGTTGCACCTACTCCAAAATGCACGTCTTTTGCAAACGCGGCCGGTACAGCAGCCTGAACACGTCACACCGCTGTACCGGCCGATCACACGTCATTACGTTGTCGTCCGCCGAAGACAATTCAAGGCGTCCATTTCTCAGCAGACAATCCTATTCGCCGGCCTGCGGCCACAGCTCGATGTCGTCGATCAGCAGAAGTCCCATCGCACCCGGCGCCGATGAGCTGACTCCGAGCGTAAGCGTCTTGACCTGACTCAGATCGACACCGGCAAAACCATCGAGCGGGACAGGCCACGTCGTCCACTGGCCGTTGAGCACGGAGTCGTCACCGTCGTCATGGTTGACCACCGCACGCTTGCCGCTCGCATCTTCAATCGCCACGTACAACTGAGCGGGCGCGTTGGCCGGGATCAATTCGCCGACGTCGCCCACCAGCCAGGGGCCTGCGGCCGTGGCGGAGACATCGGTGAACACGGCAGTAATGGGCCGGGTCTGATATCGGCTGGTCAGGGCCAGACCGATCAAGACATTGGCTCCCATCGGAATGAGCCGGGGATTGCCGACGGCCGGAATCCAATCCTGGGTGGCTGGATCCGGCGTGAAGAAGGCGCTGATGTTGTTACCAGAGCGTTCCAGTTTGAGCCATACCGGTTCCTCCTGGTTTGCCATGGCAGTATCCGAGCCACCCGTGTGGCTGGCGCCCGCGAACGCCAGGTCCCGGAAACCGATGCGGACACCATTGGCCCCGGTAGCATACAGCGAAGCGCCTTTGGCTCCCGGCTCCAGGCTTTCCCGAATCATCACACCCGCTTTGCCCCAGTCATGGATGTGCGGATGGCTCTCGAGCCGGGCGACGATCGAGCCGTCACCGTCGAGTTGCTTGTACACGAACCGGCATCCATCCGCCGTCACGTCGTTCGCCATGATGTTGTCACCGCCGGCACTCAGCCGCAGCGCGCCGTTGGGGTCCTGAACCAGCGCCGTGGGAAAGCCCTGATAGTGCACGACCAGCTCCTGGATCCCCATCACGGTCCAATTCTGCGGTTCATCGAACGTGCGATCCACCTCCGAGACGCTCTGGCCGCCGTTGCCGTAGTAGAGCGGTGCCGATTGCGCCCCGCCATGCACGCTGCCCGTCTCCATGATATCGCCGAGGGAAGGATCGTGACCCATATAGGAGCCGGTCCCGTTGCCTGGGACTTCCACTGGATTGGTATATCCGGCGCCGTCGATCCAGGTCTGGAACACGCGGCTGAAGGTGGCCGCATCATTGGTGTAGCTCTCAAAATCGTCGACCACGAGGAACGCCCGGGTGGAAAACTCCGAAACGTCCCCTTCCCAGACGTCGGGCGTCTCAAGCTCGTTGACCTCGTTGACCTGCCAGTAGTAGGTCCGGCCCAGTTCAAGGCCCAGGGCCGTGGCGTCATAGACAGCGTACGGGACGCCCGTGACGACGTCGGCCAGGGACAGGTCGTTGGGATCGCTGCCCAGATATACCTCATGAACAGCCGCCTGGCGACCGGCGCGCCAAGCCAACACCACGTTGGGATCCACATCCGCACTGCCCGGCGCGGGACTCAGCTCCCGCGCCCGCAGGGGCACGTACAGAAAGCGCACCTCGCTGAGGCCGTACTGGTCAAAAACACCGCCCGGGCTCCAGTTGCTCAGCGCCGCAATCCGGACCGCCCTGGCGATCACGCCATTGAAATCGATCACGATATCCGGCGCATAATCGGCCGTGCCGGGCGCCTGGGCGAATTCGGGGACATTCTCCAGCGGCGTCCAGGTGACACCGTCGGCTGAATACTCGATGGTTGCGTCCCGGAGACCGTACATGGTGTTCAGTCCCTCGCCGTTGTAATTCCACACGTGCAGCTCGTGCAGAGCACAGGCCTTGTCAAAGTTGTACTGGATCCAGGCCGGGTCCAATTCTCCGGGAGCGCTGAGCCACATGGTCGTCAGGTCGACGCCGTGCAGGCCGTCTTCGGTCAGTCCGGATTCGTTCACGGTGTTTGCCGGGCTCGCGGTGTTCGGGTCCATGGCGCTGGAGGCCGTGGCCGCGATCCTCTCACCGGCAAGCGGATACGCCACAGGCTCGACGGTGAACTTCCACACGTCCCCCCGGTAGATCGTCGCGCCCTGGACCTCATCCACGCGCCAGTAATACGTCCGTCCCAATTCGAGAGGCCGCTTCGGGCTAAACGTACTGGCGCCCTGGGCCTGGCTTGCCAGCACGTCCAGCGGATTGGCCCGATCGGCGTCACTGACGGCGTCGTAATCCGTGCCGAGATAGACGTCGTGCTGAAGAACCCCCTGTCCCGGTGTCCAGCTCAGCATCATAGCGGCGGGCACGTCGGTTGCACCCGCGCTGGGACGCGGAGACGAGGCCCGCTCGGGATACAGCACGAAGACGGACGTGATGAAGCCGATATCATCGAGGTGGACGTACTGATCCAATTGGAATTCCACGGATACGATGCTCGTGCCGGCCGGGGCCATAAAACCGAAGAAGGTATCCTTATCGTTGGGAGAATCCTCATCCCCTGCCATATCCGCCGTGGCCGTGACCGTGCTGCCGTCGCTGAAGGTGGCCGTTACCACAGGCATGGGGTCACGGTTGTCTCGTTCGATCAAGGAGCCGGCAAAAAAGGTGATGGCCTCGTCCGGCTCCCCGCCGTCTACCGCACCGACGCTGAAGACGAAATCGCCCGTACTCGACTTGGCAAAACGATGGTCTCCCGACAGGGGCAGGCGATCCCCACTGCCTCCGCCGCTGCCCAGGGAGAGGTTGCCGCTGGTGCTTTCGAAACTTACGGACTTGGTCCCGTTGATCCCGAAGTGGGCGACGATAACATCATCCGAAGGCAAGTTATCATCCGGCCCCTCGCCGTCGATTACGCCTCCGACATCCGCGGCAAACGCGCGATCCACGAGTTCCTGGAACGTGGCCAGATCGACAACGTTGTCCGGGCCGGCGCTGCCCGTGTGGCTGTCATACACACCGCTTTGATCGACCTGATTGTGGTGCGGCCCATCGTCCACGTCGTATACACCAACCGTCCTGAAATCGGCCCGGGCGAGCACGCTGAAGCTTACTGCGAGCAGGATGATAAGAAGTCTGGCTCTCGTACACATAACACTCCTCCTTCAAACAAGTGACAAAGACAGATGGACCACTGCATGCCATTATACCAAGTTATCATCGATGTCCCCGACAAAAACAGGGCAACGTTCACCTCTGGAGCCTGTCTAATATACTCCTGAAACAGAATTCCCCTTCGGGGACATTTATCGACTTCTGCCAGAGGATCGGATCGAACGCGTCCGAGTCATTCCTGAATTGAAGGCTGCCGTCGGCGTAAAGCACATTCAAGCCCCCCCCGCCTCGCAGGCCCTTTTTATGGGCCAACGAATTGACGTTGTTGAAGAAATCCGTCGCCATCGCCGCACCCGAATCGAGCTCCACGGTGCTCTTGGCCATGACGGGAAACTCCAGGTCGCCGCCGTTGACGGGGGCCTTTTTTCCCTGGGCCTGGGGAAGGTAGTTGTAGCCTCCGCGCACATTGTCGACGCTGCCTCCGCTGTAGTGGCTCGCATGCGTATTGATCCAGGGCCAGGGGTGCTCATTGTCACGATATGCATCGTAGTAGTACCCCGACACGCGCCCGTCATCGGCCACCTTGACCGCACTGGGACAGTAGTACGCCTTGCCGGTCTTGATGTAGTTTTCCGTGTACAGACGCCCGAGATTGTGCACTTCGCGAATGTGCCGGCCCCAGGGTTGCGACACGTCGATCTCGAAGAGCATATAGCACCGATAGGGATTGGTGCCGTTCTGATAGAAGGCCGGAGGGATCTTCTCATCGTGGTCGGCAGCATAGGTGAACACCGCCATGCCGAATCCCCGGAGATTGCTCGCACACACCGCTCGCTTCGATTGCTCCTTGGCCATTCGCAGTGCGGGCATCAGAATGCCCATCAGCACTGCAATGACGGCAATGACAACCAGCAGCTCAATGAGGGTAAACGCACGGGCGCGGCCCCCGTTGCAACTCGCTTGATCCATGATGAAACCTTGTTACTCTTTCCCGGCACCACCTATGACGCGGCACCGGTCTCATTCGTCCGCTTCGGCGTCCTTGTGCGCTTGTCCCCGCTTTTCCTTGGGCTTTCGGGTGGCGACGATCTGAACGATCCAACCGAAGGCGACCATCCCGCCGCAGATGCCGGGCAGCAGCCACGGGTTGGACGGCAGCGCCGAGGCGGCCCGGACGTTGGCCGCCAGCAGCGCCGTCTGGGCGCCGATGACGAACGCGCCCGTGCCGACGACGCTGTACGCCAGCGCGATCAGGGCATTCTTGACGAACCAGACCAGGAAGATCGAGACCACCGCACCGGCCAGAGCGGCCAGGATGAGCTTCCACAAGTGCGGCTGGACCACCTCGAACGTATCGGTGCCGATGGCGCGGACCCGCTCGGAAAAGTCCTCCTGCTGGCGGGCCATTCGGTCCACGTAATCCAGCCGCGCCGCCGGTTCCATCCCGCTGAACGACTGGGCGCCGGCGGGGCTCCCGGCGGCCGTCCGCTCCCGCGCCTGCTCTGCCGGGGCGACCCTGTCGAGAAGGACGGCCATATAGCCGCCGCCTGCCGCGACCGCCACCACCAGCACGGCTAACACCAGGATCAGAACGTTGCGCAGCAGAACCGAGACCGTCGCCAATACCGCCGCACCGACGACCATGCTCAGCAAAAGGTGCAGCGTAAACCACTGGCTCACCAGCAGCCCGGCAGCGGCGCCGACAACGGCGCCCAGCAAGCCCGTGATCGGCGTGCTGTAACGGACCCCGCCCAGCCAGAAGATCAGTCCCACCAGAAGGGCGGGCACACCGATGGCCAACAGCTTGACGGGCGTCAGGCCCACGAAAAGCGTTTCCGTTCGTATCAGCAGTTCCAGCATATCCGGTTCTCCGACCGGGCTCCGTGCCCGTACACGTCCTGAATGTGTATTATCTCCTGCCGGCGCCGCTTATGCAAGGCCGAGCCCGCGAGGTCACGCCAACGCCGGCCGGGCGTGGACGCCAGCAACGGCATCGGGTAAGATGGCCCCTTTCGTTTTGGGTTCCGTAGCAACCGTCTCATTCGGAAAGGGTACACATGAGAATACAAACATGGCTGGCCTTGTCAGCCTGTGCCGTAGTGGGAATCGCCGGCTGCACGTCGTCAATGGAGATCGTCGCGCATCGCGGCGCATCGCATCTGGCGCCGGAGAACACGGTGGCCTCGGCCGAACTGGCCTGGGCCAAAAAGGCCGACGCCGTCGAGGTCGATGTCTACCTGTCGCAGGACAAGCGGATTGTCGTGATTCACGACAAGACCACGAAACGCACCGGCGGCGACGAGCTGGAGGTCGCCAAGACGCCGGCCGCACAGCTCCGCCGGCTCGACGTCGGCAGCTTCAAGGGCGAAGCCTTCGCGGGCGAGCGGATTCCCTTCCTCGAAGAAATCATCGACACGGTCCCGAAGCACCGCCGGCTTTTCGTCGAGATCAAGTGCGGGCCCGAGGTCCTCTCGCCCCTGGAGAACGCGATCGAGGCGAGCGGCAAGCGCGAGCAGATCGTCATCATCGCATTCGACTTCGAGACCATCACCGCGGCCAAACGCCTCATGCCCGATGTCCCGGCCTACTGGCTCGTCGGCACCAGGAAGGACAAGGAGACCGAAGCCTGGATTCCGCACGACCCGGCCCTGGTCGAGGACGTCGCCTCCAGCGGGCTCGACGGGCTCAACGTCCACTATGCCGGCGTCACCGAGGAGTTCGTTGCACGGGTGCGCGCGGCCGGCCTGGGCCTCTACGTCTGGACCGTCAACGACCCGGCCGAGGCCCGGCGCCTGGCGAAGCTCGGCGTCGCCGGCATCACCACGGACCGCCCCGGCTGGCTCCGCCGCCAGCTCTCCGGCCCCGCCCCACTCCCGCAAGCGGGCAAATAGCCCCTGCCAATCGAGTGGCCCCGGGACGTCGCCCCCCGGGCCTGTGAAAGAATGATGATCAGGCTCATCCGGTTTTTCGATACTCCCGTGTCTCTTGGGGGCTCTGCCCCCAAACTGCCGGCATTTATCGCTTTGGGCCAATGCCATGAAGAACGCCCCTGGGCTGCCCCTTGGCGCGAGCGGCCCTGGCCCCGGCGCAAAGCGAAAAATGCTTGGGGTCCGTGAGATTGTCGCGTCGAGGGGGGCCGGTGTTGGCGGGCGTTTTTATCGATCCAACAGCTTTCCGATTTCGGCCAGCGTCTTGCGACTGGATTCGATGATATTGCCGTTGCGATCCGGGCCGACATTCAGCAGAAAGTTAGAATTTCGACTGTGCGCTTTGGCCATATGGTTCATGACGCCCTTTGCACTTCCCGCGCGGGCCCCCTCGTTCCAGAACCACCCTTGTTCGAGCTTCCAGCAGGTTTCGCCCGGCGCCTTGTTTGTCTCCGGAAAGTGTCGCACTTCCTTCACCGCAATGTCGGCGTACGGGGTACCTTTCTTGCCCCAATCCCACCAGTTCGAACTGGCAAGGACGTTCGGACGGACGGATTTTATATGAGCCAGTATCTCATCCGCCGGCATGATCTCCGGGTCGAGACCATCATTCCAAATATAGAACACATCCGGATACTTCGTGAGAAGCTCGGCGATTTGTGCCTTCTGAAATTCGTTTTGCTCTTGCAGAGTATGGTTCGCAGGATCGCACTCCGGCGGCAGGACCTTGAATTTTCCCTTGTTTTTCCCTGTGTCAAATCCCGGGTGGCGCCAGCAGTAGTAGAGCCCCACCTTGAGCCCCCGGCTCTTGAATGACTTGATGAACTGTGCCACGAGGTCCTTTTGGTACGGACAATCGGGGTGCATAACATCATAGGTCGTATGCTGGCTGTCCCACAGGCAAAAGCCCGCGACATGTTTCACCGTAAGTACGCCGTACTTCATGCCGGCGGACACCGCGGCATCCGCCCACGCGTCGGTGTCAACCGTATCGACGCCCGGATTGAAGGTGGAAGGATCAGGGTATCCCTCGACCCACTGAACGCCCTTGTACGTGGCCATGTTGTAATGGATGAACATGCCAAGCTTCAGCTTCAGGAAGTCTGCCTGCAACTCTTCGAGCGTCTTCTTCGCGGCGGCCACGTCCTTGTCAAGCGTTGGGGTCGAACCGCGGGCAGCCAGTGCCGCGACGATGCTCTCGGCAACCTGTCCGGCAAGTCTTGCGTAGCCCGCCGCGGTGAAGTGCACGTTCGCGGGCTGCTGAAGCTTCGCCAGTTGCGGCAGGGCCAGGGCGTGCAGGTCGTCGATGGCAATACCGTTTTCGGCCATGATTTTCGCCGCCACGGCGTTGTACCTGACCTCATCGCCCTTGATCCGCCCCGGTTCACCCGCAGGCACCGGCGTGGTGCTGGCCCACACCAGCGCAGCGCCGGTCCTCTTCAGCCGTGCGACCAGCGCGCGGAGGTTCGCCTCGTAGTCGGCAAGAGACGTGGTGAGTTTCCCGTCCACCTTGTCCAGATGCCCGAAGTTCTTCGACTCAGGGTTGCGGTACGCCACGTCCCACAGGCCCCAGTTGAAGTGGATGACGTCCCATGTGCCGTCGCCGAGCCACTCGTCAATCTTCTTCAATCCGGTCCCGGTGTGCTCAGCGTTGCCCCGGTGCTTGACCACGATGGCCTTGCCGGCAAGCAGCTTTTTCACCCCCTGCTGGTACCCACCGCAGATTGAATCTCCGACAAGAAGCACCCGCGGCAACAGCCGGCTCGGCTGCGTATCGGCCTTCGCCCCCATTGATACGCCGGCGCCCCCCGTGACTGTTGCCGCCACCAGAGACGCCATAACAAATAATGACTTCATGTTTCTGTTTCCTTTCGCGGATGTGTCGCCTGTATTGAATTCAGCCTTTCCTCAAAATCTATCCCAGCTTTGGCCGCCGCCGAGCCGGTCGACCTGCAGGTCGCTCACCACGCAGCTTCAACTCATGCCTCTGCGTAAGCCCGTCGAGCATCATAGCAAGCGGCGCAGGATTCATGCAATAGTCCCTGACGCCCGGCGGTTTGCCCGGGAATTCCGGGGACACCTTATAATGGCACTAAGTTAAGGGGGATCAAGGCGAAAGAAACGGCTTTCTTGCCTACCCAATCGGCGATATTTCGACCCAAGGGACGCTTGATCCAGCCTCCGGGCCGGACGAACATGCTTAGGTTAGTGCCATTGGGGACACCTTACTTGTTTCTGTCTTGAATTGAGTATACTGTCCCCAGATATCCCCAACTTGCAACTACTGGAAGTTCTTTCCACATAATTTGGAAATGCTGGTGGAAGTTCCAGTAGCACAAAGGGTTAGACCGCGCGCGGAGGCGTAGAGGCGCGGGGTTTCAAAGAGGGTTGCAGCCCTGGTGTTCCCTGCGTCTCAGCGCACCTGCATATTTGGCTCCGGCCGAAGGCCGGGCAGGGTTCATCCGCGTGCATCTGCGGTTCCAGAAACCGATGAATGGTGTGCATGGCACACCTTACGGCGGGCAAATCCTCAATGCGAATATCGAAATCCGAAACGAATTCAAAAGATCGAAGTCACCGAAACGGGTCCCTCGTGACTTCTTGGCCCGTTTGGACCGGGATGGGGACAGAAATAACGTTTGTACTTCAAGGTGGATTTTGTTACTCTATTGAGGATGTTGCTTCGGTGTGTTGCTGGGCGACCGCGTGCAATTCACACTACCAAGCTCTGACAGTGTTGGAGGAATCGTACCATGAGAAGAGTATGCCTAATCGGAGCGATTGCCCTGATGGTAGCCGTTGGCACCAGTCTGGTCATGGCCAACAAGGCCACCGATGGCGAAGGGTACTGCATTACCATCTCACCCAATACCCTTTTTCTCGGCAGTGAAGACACGATTGTCACGGTACACTCGAATATCCCTTACGGGTCGGTCAACACGGCCACGCTCACGCTGGACGACATCCCGGCCACGTTCTCTAAATCGGATGCCTGCGGCGACCTCGTCGTCAAGTTCGGGCGAGCCGATGTGAAGGGTATCGTTTCCCCCGGGATCGCCACCCTTACCCTGTCCGGGCAGTTCAAGGACGGCTCACCGTTCGAAGCGTCTGACTCTATCACCGTGAGAGAATAAAAGGCGAGCACCGCCAAGCGATGTAGCAGCCTCATGTGCCACGGTACGACCGGAGCGCATAGGATATCCGTGTAAGATGAATACGACTGGATACCGCCACGGTGCGTCCGGGCCTTGACGCTTTGCTCAAGCTTCTGGCGTCCCTGGGGCGTGGTCAGATCCAGGCCGGCGATAACCCGCCCAAACCCGCACCCGGCGCCAGGACCGTACCACACGTTCTGAGGAATTCTCGTCTTTCCATTTTCGGCTTTCGTCTGCATTCAATGCCGGCCCCGAGATTCATCTCCGGCACAGCGGCCTGTATCATAGCTTCAGCTCAAGGGAAAGCGCAAGACCCGCATAGAGGGGGGGCGCGGCTCGTTTTCCCGGGGAGATTGACGGCGGGAGATTCTTTGGCGTTGACTTTTGGGTTCGTGGCGGTAGTCTGGCTTTAGAAGAACGGGGTGCGTGATTCATCACCGTGATGGCATGCCATGAAAAGGAAAGGCTGAAGAAGTCTCAGACAACGAATGACGAATTCAACAACGACAAAACAGAATACACCGTTGCACTGCGAGGCCTCTACCGGGGCGGGATGGCCTCGGATGACGAAAGAGCAGATCAATTCGCGTCCGATCCGGAAATATCAGGGGCACATCCATCTGATTCGAAGCTCCGAAGAAGTCGAAGACGCGGTCCGGAAGCTGGGAACCGAGACGCTGCTGGGATTTGATACGGAGACCCGGCCCACGTTTCGCGCCGACCAGAGCTATCCGCCGGCGGTGCTGCAATTAGCCGGCGCGCGAGCGGTTTACGTCTTTCAACTGCGGTATTGCGGTTTGCCCAAGTCCGTGCGCCGCCTGCTGGCCAATCCCGAGATCATCAAGGCGGGCGTCGCTCTGGATCGTGACATCAAGGAATTGCGGAAGCTGGCCCCGTTTCGACCCGCCGGATTCGTGGACGTGGGAGAGCTGGCCCGCCAGGCCGGGTGCCAGAATCACGGTATTCGCGGGCTGGCGACGCTGTTGTTGGGGTTTCGGGTGTCCAAGAGGTGCCAGACGTCCAACTGGGCCCAACGGACGTTGACGCGGTCGCAGATCGAATACGCCGCCACCGACGCCTGGGTCGGGCGGAAGCTGTATCGGAAGCTGCAAGCACTGCTGCCTTGATCGCCCAAGCCTGGGGCCTTGACGCTGCCGCCTATAGCCCGGGCAAGCTGACGGCAGGCGATCCGTTTTCCACAGGGCCGGGGGCGGTCAATCCCATTTGTGTCGTTTGACGGCGGTGAGGATTTTTTGGGCGCATTTGAGTGCGGCCAGACCCTCTTCGGCGCTGACTTCGGGCGTGAAGGACCGGTCGCGGACGGCGCGGAGAAAGGCCTCCTGCTGGAGGCGGACGGGCTCCTTGTCGTCGATCTGGAGCTGCTCGATGTGGAGCAGGTCGGGCCAGTTCACGGTCGTCAGGTCGAACTCGCCGCCCTCGCGCTGCTGGCGGATCCACTCAACGACGTTGACGTTGGGGGCGGTCTTGATGACGATGCCGCTTTTCTTGAGATAATCGACGCTGAGATAGGCCTGGCGGCTGAACACGTGGACCTTGCGCTCGGTCTTGAGAGCCAGGCGCGAGGCGGTCATGTTCACGATGCAGCCGTTCTCGAAGACGATCCGCGCGTTGCAGATATCCTCGGCCTCCTCGATCATGCCGATCCCCACGGCGTCGACGCGCTTGACCTTGCTGCCGGCCAGGGACAGAATGATATCGATGTCGTGGATCATGACGTCGAGGACCACGCCGATGTCGGTGGAGCGGAACGGATAGGGGCTGACGCGGTGCACTTCGATGAACTTCGGCTCGATTTCCAGCCGCTTCATCGCCTGCACCACCGGGTTGCAGCGCTC
>JAFGCA010000432.1 GCA_016932895.1 Sedimentisphaerales bacterium
GGCGGCGCCTGGGGGCGACCCAAGCGGCGATTCGGCCGAACCGGGTGCTGCCAATGCGGAATCGCGACAGAGGTCTGGCACACGAGGTGACCAGGAGGCCGAATCGGGCGCGTCTGAGCCGGCATCGCGTCAGCGCTCTGGCACGCGAGGCGACCAGGAGGGCGAAGCCGCTCCATTGCAGGCATCTGATGCCCCCCGGGCCGGCGGCCGGGGCGGCTCGCTGATCGGCGAGGCGCTGACCGAAGCCATCGCCGAGGCTGTTCGTCAGACAGACGGCAACGGCCACTACCGGGTCTTTACCAAGGCCCACGATCGGATCGAGCCGGTGCCCGCCGCCGACGCGGCAGAGGCCGAAGCCCTGCTGGCCACCGGGCGTGACACCGCACGACGCCTGCGCCGGGGCCTGACCAACGCCCTGCGGTCGGCCGAGAAGCGCTGGTGGCGGCATGATCAACTGCGGGGCGAGCTTTCGCCTCGGAGCCTGTATCGCCTGGCGACGGACCGGTGCCGGCTGGACATCTTCCGCGTGCGAAGCGTGGTTCAGGGCCAGTCGACCGCCGTCAGCATCCTGCTGGACGCCTCGGGCAGCATGTCCCGCCGCAAGATGGAGGTGGCTCGGGCGGCGCTGCTCGTGCTGCTGCAGGCGCTGAGCGATCTCGGCGTGGCGACCGAGGCCCTGACGTTCACCACCGGCAACGCGCTGGACCTCACGCAGGTCGTCCAGGACGGCGGCATGGACGCCGGCCGGCTGCGCGAGCGGTACGGGCGGCTGTCCAACCTGGAGATCGGGCTGGTCAAGGCGTTCGCCGAGCCGGTCCGGTCGGCGCTGGGGCGGCTGCCGGCGGTTCGCGGCTCGGGCCTGACGCCGCTGGGCGAAGGGATGCAGATCGCGGCGGCCCGGCTGGTGCTGCGGCGGGAGCATCGGCGGATCCTGCTCGTGCTCACGGACGGCAAGGCCGGCTGCGAGGGCAGCAGCGAATCGGCCATGCGGCACGCGCAGGCGATGGCCGAACGCATCACGCGGGCGGGCATCGAACTGATCGGTGTCGGCATCCTGGACGAGAACATCCGCGAAGTGGTCGCGGAGTCGATTGTCATCCAGAAGCTCGAGGACCTGCCGGCCCAGCTCTGCAAGCTGCTGGGCCGCACATTGAAGAAAGGACTACGTCATGTTGGATAAGAAACTCAAGTCGATGCTGGATGCCGCGGCCACGTTGACCGCGGATGATCTGGATTGCCTTCGAGGCATGGCAGTTCTGTCATGCGAATCGGAGGCAGTGTCCGCTGTGGACGATGAGGCCGAACCTGCGGCGAACGCCGTGGGTGAAGCCATGGTGGACGAGGTCGTTGCGGGCAATGCGGCAACTGCTGCGGCCCAAGCCGATGTGGGCGTTGCAGGGCCGAGCGAGGCGCCGCCGTCGCCTTCAGGCATCGCGCGTGGTGAATACGAACGCGCACGCACGCGCGAATCCAAGATCGCCACGGCCTGTGTCGGCCAGGAACGAGCGAAGCACGACTGGTGGCCGATCGGCACCGAGCTGTTCGGCCGCATCGGCGCAGAGGGATTCACCGCAATCGTGGTGGAGAACCCGGCAGTCAAGAGCGGCCGAAGCCTGCGAATCACATCAGGCTCGGCATTCGGCAAAATCTGCCGAACGCCTACAAGGGCAGCCCTCGAAGCCACGGAAAGCTATCGCCAGGCCAACAATCTAGGCCGAGGTGGTGGAGTAACAAACGGTTGGGCGTTTTGGAAGCCCCGCGCCTGATCCACTCCTTCTCTCCTTCCTTTCCCGCGCCCGAAAGGGCGCCTCTCCCCACGACCTAGCGATAGCTCTATCCCGCACACGGTAAGCGGGTCGCCGATGTGTCCGGAACCGCTTGGCTTGGTAGAATGCTCGCCACGTTCCATCAGGGAGATGGTCGGGCATCACGGTTTCGGAGAATGTGCGAGAAGCAGCTCATGGGACAGATCAGCAGGCAACTGGCAAGACGCTTCGACACGGATCACCGAGGTCTGCGCTTGCTTCGCGAAAAGATCGGCAAGGTATTGAGCGGCGCGGCGGGGGTTCCTGACCCGGTCCACTCGGCCTATGTCCGCGTCCAGAACCTGACGTCTGCGTTCGCTGAGGCTGTCTCGCCATTGCCCGAACTCAAGCCCTACCACGAAGCCGCAGGCAACGCAGAAGAGGAATACATGCCCATCGGGCCTCCCATGAGCCCGCTCACCTCGAGTTACTTCACCACCTGGGCGTTCTTCGATCTGCGATTCGGGCATGACCTTGAGACGGTCGGCTCGGTTCTGTTGGATGTCAGCCAGCACTTGAAGCTTTCCGACTCGGACTTCGCGGTCGCCCGGCAGTTGCAGCAGTCGCGGATGGGGCTCTACGAGGTGTGCGACGCCGTCGACTCCATGTGCCGGCTGCGCGAACTGGTCACGGACGATGAGTTCGGATGTTACGTGCCCGCGGGTTACCACGGCCGACCGGGAGAGCTCTGGTATGCCCGGCTGTGTCCCCCGATCCCGGGGTGCGATTACCATGTCGTGTTCACCACCCCTTATGTCTTGCGGGGTGCATCGAAGGGGGACTGGATCGCCTATCTGGAGAGATCGCTGGACACGCAGGCCAACGGCGATCTGCGGGCGCGGCTGTTCCATCTCTTGAAGTATGGGCGGCACACGAACGGCTGGAACGAGTATGTTTTTCAGGCCTACTGCGACCATGAATCCGGCGCCGTGTTCCTGACAGGTCTGCCGGACGTGCCCGAGAGCCTGCCGCACGCCGACCCGACTGGCAAGCGTCCGTGCGGCTGAAGCCAGCAGCGAGGTTTCCCTCATGGCCAAGCCCGGCAAATCGCAGCATCATTCCAGATTCCGCGTCGGGGAGATGGTTCGAGTCCGGAAGGGCGTTGCGGATCCCGATTTCCCTGATATCCCGCTCGGAGGATGGGTCGGCATGGTGAAGGAAGTTGAGCAGACCTCACGGCAGTGCCGCTATCTGATCGAATGGACCCAGGAGACATTGAAGAACGCTCCCCCGGTCTTCCTGAAACGGTGCGAGCGAGACGGACTGGCCTTTGAGGAAATGACGCTTGCCGAAGGAGATATCGAGGCTTATGACGGACAGCCCCTTTGCATAGAGCAGCCCACGACGATCAACACCCCCGAGCTTTCTCCGAAGTGCCAGGATGATCGTATCAGGCTGATTCTTGGGGCAACCGGCGACGATCCGGTGCCTGATGTGGACGAGGACACACTACTTGCCTATTGGAAGCACCTGGACGGTCATCTGGCCTTACCCTTCGAAGCCGAGCATTGCCCCGAGCACGGGCGGCACTGTACCGTGACCGTCGTCTGTCTGGCCGATCCTGAAGAGTACGACTGCGACGAGTTCTACGGCCTGTTCTGCGAAGCCCGCCTCGGCAGGCGGCATGTCACCATCCCGCTCGGTGAGATCGAGGCCGGGAAGAGCAGCCCCAACCATCAACTGATCGACGATTACTCCTACTGGTTCTGGAATTGGCGGTAAGCTGCAGTCATAAACGGTCTGCAGCCAGTCAGGCGCCGTGGTGCCCGTCTTCGCTTTCCGCTCCTTCTTCGCGCCCTTCGGGGCGCATCTCCCCACGGCCTAGCGAGAGCTCTATCGAACTGCTGCAAGGCTGCCAGCCATGTTCCGTCATATGAAGAACACGGTCGCGATTGATACGGTTAGATCCGGTCGCATCGAGGCTGGTGGCATGTCCGCACAATCCGTTCATCAGTTTGTCGTCATGCGCGTATCGCTCAACATGCGCAGTCACCTGGTATAGTTGGGTGAGGCCGGAGCCAGTCTGGCCATAAGGAGACTTGAAATGAGCAAACGACGCGGAGGCATGCGGGATGATCCGTTCTGGCGTGCGAGACGTGGCAGGGGTGGCGGAGTCGGCTCCCCGCGGCCGGGGGGCCCCAAACAATACATAGGCGACGGCTTTCCAATTGACCGGCCCTCGCCGCAAGGCCGGCAGTACGACGAGTGGTCGTCCTCCGAATACCAGCCTCATCCGGGCTTCATGACCAATCCGCATCCAGAATACGATGGCTATCAAGGCGGGCCCGACGCACACCGCCCGTCCCGGAAGATTCGTTTCGATCCGTTGCCTCGTCTCGAACCCGAACCGCCGCTCCCCAGCTACGAAGACTCTGTCATGGCCGCCACCGTCCTGAGACTGGTGATGGAGTACGCGATGGGCCCACCGCTGTCTGAGGACCTTGTTGAACGCCCGCCTGCGGGACCGATCGACATGGACCGGATCGCTCCGAAGTTGGGTGATAACCGGAAACTGCAAGAGGGGCTGAATGCCCTTGTCCTCAACTCCCTCGCCCTCGAGTCGCCGTTGTCGACTGCCATTGATGAGGATGGACGTTTTGATCTTCCTTATGCAGGCCTGAGTCTCGATGAGTCTGGAGTCCTTCCGCTTGGCCTGCCTTCCCTGGACGCGCTGTCTTCCATGGGACCCGAGCCGATGGCAAGCCTTGACGCGATCGTGAATCAAGCCATGTCGGAGTCGCCGGGCATGGGTGGTGTGGAGTTGGCGTTGGAGCCACAGGACTGGTTCCATGAGGAACCGGGTATCGCCAACACAGCCGAGCCAGCATCTTTCGTTGAAGATCTTGAGTCGATGGCGGGGCAGCATATGGCTGAGATGGCCGCGGCATTCGAGATTCAAGGAACGGTCGATCACGAACAGAGCATGCCCGTCCCCGAATTCGCCTGCGGTGATATGCCGCCGCCGGCCGAAGAGCCCACCCCGTCGCCTTACGTTCTTATGGACAACTACATGCAGGCCCAC
>JAFGCA010000433.1 GCA_016932895.1 Sedimentisphaerales bacterium
CAAGACCTACTACGGCGGCGGCCTCTGGTACACGCTCGATCTGGACTACCCCCGCATCGGCCGCATCATGAAAAAGCACAACTTCCAGGGCTACGTCTCCCTCGAATTCGAAGGCAACGAAGACTGGAAAACCGCCGTCCCCAAGAGCCTGGCCGTGCTGCGCAACGCGTTCGCCTGACACGCGCACAACGAGCGAAACCGGTACACGTACGTTGTCATGCTGAACGCAGCGCAGCGAAGTGAAGCATCTGGCCTGCGAGCGAGAGATCGTTCAATCCGTGGCCCAGATCCTTCGCGTTGCTCAGGATGACAATCCTCTCTACTTCTGTGTGACTTCCCGCGCCCACTCGTTGTGGAGTCCGCTGAGGCGGGCGACGATGTCGGGGTGGGCGTCGGCGCGGTTTTTGGTTTCGGTGACGTCGTCGGCGATGTTGCTCAGGAAGTTCTCGACCTTGGGGATCTCTCTGCCCCGGTGCTCGGTGGCGGGGCCGTTGTGGACGAGTTTCCAGTCGCCTTCGCGGACCGCCCAGTGCTTTCCGCTTTCCCAGTGAAGCACGTCGTGTGGGGAGGGGGCATTGTCCGACTCGATCACCGGGGCGATGCTCTTGCCGTCGATATTTCGTTTCGGGACGGGCACGCCGCAGTATTCGGCGATGGTGGGCATCCAGTCGATACTGATCGCGACCTGGTCGCGGACCGCGCCGGCCGGGATGCGTCCGGGCCAGGAGACGATGCACGGGATGCGGATGCCGCCTTCCCAGAGCGTGAATTTGTGGCCGCGATAGGGGCCGGAATTGCCGCCGCCTCCGAACGTGCGGATCTCCTCGGAGTGCCCGTGGTCGCTGAGGAAGACGATCAGCGTGTCCTCGCGCAGGCCGAGTTCGTCGAGGTGGGCCACGACGTCGCCGATCATTTCATCGAGCGTCGAGACGAACGCCGCGTACATCCGGCGGGGAGCCTCCAGATGCTTGTACTTCTGCCGCCACCGCTCGAGCGCCTGGAGCGGGTAGTGCGGCATGTTGATGGCCCAGTACAGGAAGAACGGGCGGGCCCGGTTGTGGTCGATGAAGCGCTTGCACTCTTCGAGCATCAGCTCGCCGAAGTGCTCGCCGTCGCGGTGGACCTCGCGTCCGTTGCGCCAGAGGTCGTGCCGGTTGGGGCCTTGCCAGTAGAAGAAATGCGAGTAGTTGTCGATGCAGCCGCCCATGTGCCCGAACGAGTAGTCAAAGCCCTGGCCGTTGGGCATTGTCTCGGGCGTATAGCCCAAGTGCCACTTGCCGATGTGGCCGGTGACGTAGCCGGCCTCCTTCATCATCTCGGCGATCGTCACCTGCTCGGTGGGCATCCCGGCGTGGCCCTGCTGCGACGAGACGTTGCCCGGTACGCCGGCACGCTGGGGATAGCGGCCCGTCATCAGCGCCGCCCGCGAGGGCGAGCAGACCGGTGCTCCCACGTAGAACTGCGTGAACCGCGTCCCTTCCCGCGCCAGCCGATCCAGGCTGGGAGTGATCAGGTCCTTGGCCCCGTAGCAGTTCACGTCGATACTGCCCTGGTCGTCGGTGAAGATGAGCAGCACGTTGGGGCGTCGCTTGCGTGCCCGCCCGAATAGAGTGTGCGGAATCACCGCCGCACCCGCGCCAATGGCTAATCTCCTGAGAAATTCGCGTCTGCCTTGCCTTTTGCTCATCGGTAAGCTCCTTACTGGGCTTCTGCAAAATGGCGATTAGGCTTATATTCTTTAAGGAAATCGTTTTTTTGATTTCCTTGAAGAATCAGCCCAACTCGTCGCCTACTGCGTACATACAATCCGGGGAGGAAAAACCACGAACGAAGTTTCTCCTTCCTAAAAGCAAGCCTAATCTCCATCTTGCAGAAGTTCACTTTGCTATTCGAGTCCGCGTGACACCTGCATTATCCCCAAAACGGGCGGCGATGCAACCGGCATCCTCTGTGCCGGAGCGAGGTCCCCCTCTGCGGACCGGGCGGTACCTTGCATGCGGAGGCGAACGAGAGATTTTCGTGCAGATTTTTTTGAAAAAGCTTGCAGCGGAGACGGGACCGACGGTAGAATACAATACAAAGGTACGAAGGCGGGCCAAGAATCTTTTATATTCTTAGCCGTCATCATATTTTTGCGAAGCACATCATATCCGGCCTACCTTCGCGTTCGTTCCAAATTCGTTGCGCCCTTGCGTCGCGCGCTGCGCGAGAGCTTTCGCCTACGCCTATGCGCATGACGAGGACCGTCACGCGCGGCCGACGCTCGCGCGCTGCGCTCAAGGAGCGCCCGCATCCGGCGGGCCGGAGGCGAAGAATGAGACCGAACGAAGACGCGGCCGCTGAATTTGCGTGATTTTGTCCAATTCGCGGCAATAGGATCGTTTTTCGGTGTATCTCATGGCGCAGGCAGATTGCCTCGTATTCGTGACCGACTATTGAAGGGAGCAGAAATTGAGGCGAGCAGCGGCACTCATCATCGTCCTGACAGCGTGCGCCCTCAGCGTCGAAGCCAGGATCATCTACGTCGACGACAACGCCCCGCCCGGCGGCGAGGGCTCCTCCTGGGCCACGGCGTATGCGTACCTTCAGGACGCTCTGGCCGACGCTGACACGGCAGAGAAGTCGGTTGAGATTCGTGTGGCCCAGGGCGTTTACACGGCCGACCGGGGCGCCAATCAGGTACCGGGCGATCGAACGGCGACCTTTCAGCTTGTCGACGGCGTGAGCCTCAGGGGTGGGTATGCGGGCGGCAGCGAGGGAATCGGGGACCTTCGTGATGTCGGTTTGTATGAGACAATTCTCAGTGGCGACCTGGCGAATGACGATGTTGAAATACGGGAGCCGTTTGAACTGCCCGATGCTACCTTGGGAAACAGCCATACCGTCGTTACAGGAACAGGAACGGACCACACGGCCGTCTTGGACGGATTCACGATAAAGGGCGGACACTGGCCGCTGTCGGTTACGCACGGTGCCGGGCCGACTCCTGGAACGGGCGGGGGAATGAACAACTGTCCCGGCAGCCCCACCGTGATCGACTGTACCTTCACCCACAATGTCACGTACGGCGCCGGTGGAGGGATGTACTGCCAAGACAGTCGGCCGAACGTGGTCGACTGTCGGTTCATCAAGAACTATGCCTTCGAAGGCGGGGGTGCGATGGCGAACCTCGACGGCAGTGAATCGCAGGTGACGAGCTGCACATTCAGTGACAACGGCGCAGGCGCGGACGACGGCGGGGCAGTCTATAATCGCGGGAGCCGCGTAACAATCCATGGCACCACCTTCCGGCGTAACCGTGCCGACACACAACGTCGGGGAGGGGCGGTTGCCAATCATACGAGTACCTGCGTTTTGGCAGATTGTGCGTTCGAGCAAAACGCGTCAGCGTCCGGAGGGGCGATATTCAATGACCAAGATTCCTGTTCATCTCTTCAGAGTTGTATGTTTGTTCGTAATTCGGCGGATAGCGTCGGCGGGGCGATTCTGGACTATGGCTCGGACTGTGTCCTTGAGAACTGCGTTTTCTTCGGTAACTGCGCGCGAGGCGGCGGCGCGATGGAAGTATCGAGAGCCTCGTTCATAAACTGCGTCTTCGCGGGAAACGCGGCCACAGGCGGCGACTCTGCGAGTCCAGAGTCGCCCTGGGGTGCAGGAGGGGCGGTACTTTCCGCCGATCCGTACGGCACCGTCACTTTCATGAATTGTACCTTCGCCAACAATCGAGGCAGTATCGGCGCGTCTATCTTCCGCGCCGAAGCCCGGGCACGTATTGACAACTGTGTTTTCTGGGGGCCCGGAGTTCAGATACACGACCAACCGCTTGAGAATCTAATGTCAGTCGGTTTCTCGGCCATCCAGGGCGGCTGGCCCGGCGAAGGCAACATCGACGCCGATCCCTGCTTCGTCGATCCCGGGTATTGGGACGCGAACGAGACGCCGGACGATCCGAACGACGACTTCTTCGTCGAGGGGGACTATCATCTCAAGAGTCAGGCGGGACGCTGGGACCCGGCCAGCGCAAGCTGGGTGATCGACGACGTCACGAGCCCCTGTATCGACGCGGGCGATCCGAACAGTCCCATCGGCTACGAGCCGTTTCCCAACGGCGGCGTGATCAACATGGGCGCCTACGGCGGTACGGGCGAGGCGAGCAAATCGTATTTTGGCGAGCCGGTGTGCCGGACGCCGGTCGCGGGTGATATCAACGGCGATTGCAGGGTCGATTTCAAGGATCTTGGCATATTGTTGAACCATTGGCTCCAAAGCGGTGCGAAGGGGGAAGAATGAGGCGGAACCGGACGCGTGGGTTGAGAACCCACCCCACCTTCGGACGACTGGCTCAGCCAGATGTAGGGTGTGCCGTGCAGGCCGCTGCCGTCGGCGGCGGAATCCTGTGCGGCGTCCGCCCTGAAACCACATTACGCATTAACACAGTACACGAATTGGTCCGAAGCAGGGTGGGTTCTCAACCCACGCGTACCGCCGCCGCGCAGGCGGAAGAAGGATGAGGGCGCGATTGGGGATCTCGGATTGGTCCCCGGCAATGGGAATCATACATTCATAACGAAAGGGGCGCGACATGGAGCGCAGCGGAAGAGCGATGGGCAAGAGAGGGGGTGGTGGGGCGGCGCCGGTGGCGGCTTTGCCGGCCGGCGAGAGAGGCAGCCCGGGGCTTGAGGGAAGCAGGATGATCGGCAGGGCCACGGACGGCCCGTCGGGCCCGAAGAAGGGAGGTGGCCGCTATGAATGGCTCTGAGAGTTCGTGCACCGCGAGAGCGACGTCGCGGGCCCGGACGACCGGCGGCGTCGTTTCGCGGGCGGCGATCGTGAACTGTCTGATGCTGATCTACCTGGTCTCCGGGGCGTGCTCGCTGATCGACGAAGTAGTCTGGCTGCGGTTGCTCAAGCTGATCCTGGGCAACACGGTGTACGCCTCGAGCGTGGTCGTGTCGGTCTTCATGGCGGGCCTGGCGCTGGGGGCGCTGCTTATGGGGCGGATCTGCGACCGCATCCGGCGGCCCTTGCGCCTGTACCCCTTCATCGAGCTGGCGATTACGGTCACGGCCCTGTTGTCACCGTGGGCACTGCGTTCGGCGGACGCGGCCTACCTGTGGTTCTGCCGGACGTGGCAGCCGGGCGCGGGCTGGCTGATCGCGGGGCAGGTCGTCATCTCGACCCTGATCCTGCTGGTCCCGACGCTGCTGATGGGCAGCACGCTGCCCCTGCTGGGGCGGTTCGTTGCGTCGGTGGAGAAGGACACGGGCCCGCTCGTCGGGCGGCTCTACGCCTTGAACACGCTCGGCGCTGCGGCCGGCTGCTGCCTGGCGGGCTTTGTCCTCATTCGCTGGCTGGGCGTGCTGGGGACGCTACGCCTGGCGGCGGTCCTGAACCTGCTGGTCGCCCTGGGCGGCTACGTTGTATATCGAATCTCTCTTGGCAGCGAGGAGGCCGCCGCGGATATACCGCTGGCGCCCGTCAAGGTGCGGCCCGGGGGGACCTGCGGCGGATTTCCTCTTCTCGTACTGGGCTTCTTCCTGAGCGGGGCGGTCTGTATCGGGTACGAGTTGCTCTGGATGCGCAGCGTCGTTCATTCGATCGGCGCGTTCACCTTCGTTTTCAGCTCGGTCCTCACGATCTAC
Organism: Sedimentisphaerales bacterium; assembly: GCA_016932895.1. The sequence continues at coordinate 5,643 of JAFGCA010000433.1, forward strand.
CTGTTGGGGAACGTCTTGGGTGCGGCTATCGGCAGCCGCATCGTCGGCTCGCTCAAGAACCCGGCCGCTGTTGCCGGCGTCTTTTTCCTGGTCCTCGGGGTCCTGGGTGTGCTGTATTTGCCGTGGCAGAATTTCTGCAGCTACTACCTGCTGCCGGCGGTCCTCGATTCGCTGGACGAGAGGTTCTGGCACCGGCTGATCTCCTGGCACATCGTCAGCCCGCTGATGCAGAGCGCGATCCTGTTCCTCCTGCCTTCCGTGGTCATGGGCGTCGGCTTCCCGATCATGCTGCAGGCATGGGTGGACCGGGCGCACCGCGTCGGCTGGTCCACCGGGACCGCCTACAGCACCAATACCTGGGGCGCCGTCGTCGGAGGCCTGCTGACCGGTTTCGTTTTGATCCCGTTGCTCGGCCTGCAGGCGGCCGTGGTCGGGCTGGGCCTGACCGCTACGTGGATGGGATGCCTCATCTGGTTGCGGTTCGTTCGTCCTGTGACGCACACGCGGGTGTATCGATGCCTGCCGCTGCTGCTGGCGCTGTTTGTCACCATGCAGGCTCTGCGCATGCCGGGCGATCTCTTTCGCAAAACCGTGGCGTTGAACCGCTGGACGCGCGGCTTTGAACTCGTGGATGTCAAAGAGGGGATCAACACCACCGTGTCGCTGCATCGGGACCCGGAATACGACGCGTTGTACCTGTGCACGTCCGGCTGCCGGGTCGCCGGGACGTCCTACGGGTATCGCGGGGACCAGAAGATGCTCGGGCATTTTCCCGTTCTGTTGAACCAGCATGCGCAGAGCGTGTTGTCCGTCGGTTTCGGTTCGGGAGAGAGCACCGCCTGCCTTGTCCGTCACGACCTCGAGCGCGTGGATTGCGTCGAAATCGCGCCGGAGGTCGCGGCGTTCTCCCTGAAGCACCTCGGCGGCATCAACCTCGGGGACGAGCTCGATGAGAAGGTCGGCATGATTTACCAGGACGCCCGCAATTATCTCCATCTGACCGACCGCCGCTATGACACCATCGTCAACGATTGCACGAGCATCCGAGGTGTGGCCGAGAACGCCTCTCTCTATACCAGGGAGTATTTCGAGAGCGCCCGCGACCATCTGACCGAGAACGGACTCTTCATGTCGTACATCGACGCCTATACGAGCGAGTGCATCGAGGTGATGAACAGCGTTATCGGCACCGTCATGGAGGTTTTCCCCCATGTCACGCTGTGGCACATGACGTGCGAGCCGACACCCTTCTTCGTCATCGTCGGTTCCGAAAGCCCGCAGCGGTTCTCGCTGCGCCACATCGAGGAGGAGCTGGCCCGACCGGCGGTGCGCGAGAGCCTCGCGGTGATCAACTGTCGCGACAGTGCGGACGTGCTGATCTGCTATCTCGCCGACGAAGTGGACCTGCGGAAGTCCGTGGTCCAGTACATCACCAACAGCGATTACTTCCCGGTGGTCGAGTTCTGCACCGACCACTGGTCCGCCGGCTACGGCACGCTGCGACACTTCTTCGCGAAGGTCCGGGGCCGGTCCGTGTACGATCATATCGACTGGACCGGCATCAGTGCATCCAAGAAGCAGAGGTGGCTCCAGCGCTTCGAACGGGCGTATGAGGGGGCCACGCACGTGCTGATGGCCGAAAGCACGCCGCATCCGCTGGAGAGACTGGAGCACGCGGTGGCGGGTCTGAGCCACCTGCCCAGGAATCGGGCGTTGGCGTTCACAAAGCGCCAGGCCGAGCGTGCTTTGCTGGCTGAAGGGTTACGGTCACTTAAGGCCGGAAACGCCCGTCAGGCGGCGTACGTTACCACTCGGATGCTGGAGGCGGACCCGAATTCCGCTCCCGGCTGGATCCTGCGGGCGCAGATCGAACGGGCGCTGGGCAACGCGGCGCTGGCCAAAGCGGCGGCGCAGCGCGCCGTGGAGGTCGCGCCGGAGGATCTCAGCGCGCATTTCAACTTGTGGAGCATTCTCGTGTCGGGTCACGACCCGGCCGGCGCCGCCGCGGCCCTGCGAGCCGGGGCCCGCGCCGCCGAGGAACGGGCGACTCTTACCACGGTCGACGACGCGCAGTCACTCGGCCTGTAAGGACGACCGCTGGCGCCTGCTTTCGGACGCGGTGCAGCATGGGCAGCAGAATCGCCATCAACACCGCGATCACGGCGATGACGACCAACAGCTCAATGAGCGTGAAAGCCCGGGGTTGTCGCATTACGGCACCTCGCTTGCACTCCGGCCCATGGCCCGTCGGCGGCAATTTTCAACGCTCTATTGTACGGAGCTTTCCCCGCGCCAACAAACAAGAAGCAGGCGTTGCGGTCATGGGGCGATCCTTTCGCCGATGCAGAACAGATGCTCGGCGCCCCGAATGAAGATCTGTCCCTCGCTGAGGGCCGGAGATGCAAACGTTTTCTCGCCCAGCTCGTTGCGGGCTACTTCTTCGAATGTCGGGCCCGGCTTGACAATGGTCATGATGCCCTTGTCCGACAGGAAATAGACCAGCCCGTTGGCGGTCGCCAGCGACGCGCTGAAGTGCGGTCCAAGGCGCCGCCGCCAGAGGTCCTGTCCCGTTTTCGCCTCAAGACAAGTTGCCACGCCGTTGTCCGAGACGAGCAGGAAGTAGGGCCCCACGGCGATGGGGCTGGGCACGTAGGCGCAGTCCCGGTCTTTCTGCCAGGCGACGTGGGTAGCGGTCACGTTGCCCTGACCGTTTGGGCGGATCGCCTGCATGAACCGGTCCGGGAAGCCGCAGGTCATGAAGAGCAGCTCGCCGTTGTAGACCAGCGAGGCGACGAACTGTTCGGTGGGGCCGTCGATGATCCAGTGCTGTTTTCCGGAGTCGGGATCGTAGCCGGCGACGCACTTGTTGCCTGCGAGGATCATCTGGTTGCGGCCGTCGATCTGGCGCAGGATGGGCGTGCAGTAGCTGCGCGTCCTGTTGGGGCGGGGCGTTTTCCAGACCGTCCGGCCGGTGGCCCGGTCCAGCGCGACGATGTAGGCCGGGCCGTCATGGTCGCCGTTGACGATGATTGTGTCTTTCCACAGGACCGGGCTCGAACAGTAACCGTGCATGCTTGCGAAGGGCCCGGGATGGACCTGCCACACCGGGTTGCCCGCGAAATCGTAGGCCGCGACGAACATCCTGTCGCGGTCGAGAAAGCTGACGTAGACTCTCTCCCCGTCGGTCGCCGGCGTCGAGGAGCTGTGGCTGTTGAGGGCGTGGATTCTTTCGGGCGGCGCTTCCAGCACCACGCACTGCCACAGCCGCTTGCCGGTAGCGCGGTCCAGACAGAGAAGCAGACGCTGCTGCTGTTCTTTCAGCGCCGTGACGACGAAGACGCGGTCCGACCAGACAATGGGCGAGGCATGCCCTTTGCCCGGCAAGGGGACTTTCCACGTGACGTTTTCCACATTTGTCCATGCGGTGGGCGCGTGCCGGTCGAGGCTGGTGCCGTCGCCGCGGGGCCCTCGCCACTGGGGCCAGTGCTCGGCCGAAACGGCACCAGCCAGCAAGGCGACCAGGGCAGCGGATGCGGTCAGGAGATAGGATGTGCGGGGCTTGGTCGTCGATTCAATTCTCATGTCGGTTGTATCCATCGTTCGTTCTTGTCGGGCGCGGGACTGTCGACTTTGATTTCGGCAGGCGCTTCGGATTCTACGCTCCGGTTACCCGGTGGGATGCTGTCAGTACTCCTTGTAGTGCCGCATCCACTTGGGCCAGTCTTCGGGCTGTGCGCCGCCGCCTCTGGTCCAGGTGCCGGCCGTATCGAAGCGGCGGTGCCATTTCAGGGCCCATAGCTCTTTGAGGCCTACCGGCCGGACGCTGAAGTCCAGGAACGCCACATTCGTCACGCCGTGGTGACGGTCGATGCAGAAGCGCCTCATGCAGAGGGCGTTTGCCTGCTCGGTCGCGCCGTTGTAGGGGGGCGGATCGTTGCTCGGCTGCGGGTGGCCGCCAAGAAAGAAGCAATCGAGGAACAGCGGGACCTGTGCGACGTTCCGGACGTTGACGCTCTTCCAGTGATCCTCGGCCGGATAGCCCCACAACTGCGCGCCGCCGGGATGGTACAGCCAGTTGTTGATACCGTAGCTGGTATAGAAACCGGCGCCACCGGCGACGTTGGTGGCTTCCCAGGTCACGAACGGATTCTGACCCGGGTCCCAGGGTTTGGAGGCAGTGGGGCACCAGCGTATTTCCTCGTCGACGTAGTACGGCTCGGCGGCAAACAGCCAGTGGCCCACCTGTCTGCCGTCGACCGTGCGCGTGCCGTTGGGGAAGGCGCCGCTGTAATCGCCCGTGTACATCGACCAGATCAGGGCCCAGTGATGCAGGTTCATCTTGCAGGCGGTGGCGCGGGCTTGCTTTTTCGCCAAGCTCAGCGTGGGCATGAGAATGGCCATCAGCAACGCAATGATCGCGATGACGACCAACAGTTCAATGAGCGTAAACGCCTGCCTTCGGTTTGCCACGGTGGTTTCTCCCGCACGCCGTGCCATACGTGTTGCCACCCAACAATCACACATGATTATACCGTCCGGCCCCCATCCGGGTCAAGCGGGCCAAATTGACGGTTGAAGGCAGGGGGCATTGGTGGTAGAATTCGCCTTCTTTTGTAACTCACTGCTCAGTGATGAGAGAACGGCGTGGGTCGAAGCCTGTCCTACCGTTTTATGGGATTTTGCATGGAGCAGCAGACGGACAAACATGTATTGAACAACGGCATGGTGTTGTTGGGCGAGCCGATGCCGGGGGTGGAGTCGGTGGCGTTTGGTTTTCTGCTGCCGGCCGGGGCGGCGCTGATGCCGGCGGGCGCCTGCGGGGCAGCCAACGTCATTTCCGACTGGATCTTCCGCGGCGCCGGAGACCGGGACAGCCGGCAGTTGGGCGACGCGCTCGACGGGCTCGGCCTGCACCGGTCGGGCTCGGTCGGCAGCGCGCATCTGTCCATCGGGGCGGCCCTGGAGGCGAGCAATCTCGCGGAGGCCCTGGCCCTGTACACCGACGTCATTTTGCAGCCTCGCCTGGGGGACGAGCAATTTGAGTTGGCTCGTCAGCTTGCGGTCGAGGGGGTGCTGTCGCTGGACGACGAGCCGCGCCAGA
>JAFGCA010000434.1 GCA_016932895.1 Sedimentisphaerales bacterium
GAAAGAAAGAATTGCTCTCGATCCAACCTTTTCTGAGCAAACAGGGAAAGTGTAGCTTGACACCGAGCTCTTTATAGGTGCCACCCGTCGCCGCAGGTAACCGACAGCAGTCTTGACCGCCTCTTGCAGGACGGCGTTGCAGCGGGTACACTATAAGGTTTGTCTTGCAGGCCGTGATGGGGACGCCTTCGTGCGCCTTCGCGTGTGCCGGCAACGTGGTGATGTGCGCGCGGCACAGTGATGGACTCAGCAAATGGTTTTCTCATAGATGGCGATTGTAACGCTTCAGGATGTGCATCGGGCTTTTGGGCCGGAGGTGGTGCTGGATGAATTGAATCTCCAGCTCCATGAGGGCGAGAAGGTCGGTATGGTGGGGGCCAACGGCTCCGGCAAGAGTACGATTCTCAAGCTCATCACGAGCCAGATTGCGCCCGATATGGGCCGGGTCATCAAGAAAAAGGGGTTGCGGATCGGCTATTTGGCCCAGGAGGCGACGTTCAGCGGAGAGCGTACGGTCTTGCAGGAGATGCACGCCGGCGTGGAGCATTTGTTGAGGCTCCAGGAGGCTATCGAGAGCGTCTCGCACGAGATGGAGAGCCTCTCCGGCTCGGAGCTGCAGGCCAAGATGAAGCAGTACGACCGGCTCAGCCACGATTTCGAGCTGGCCGGCGGATACGACTACGAGATTCGCATCCAGGCGACGCTGGAAGGGATGGGTTTCGAGCCCGAGCTGCATCACGCCAAGACCACGGCCCTTAGCGGCGGGCAGCTCTCGCGCCTGGGGCTGGCCCAGGTACTGATGCTGGAGACCGATCTGTTGCTGCTCGACGAGCCGACGAACCACCTTGACCTGCAGGCGACCGAATGGCTGGAACGGTTTTTGGCCAATTATCGCGGGGCGGCCGTCGTCATCAGCCACGACCGCTACCTGCTGGATCGCGTGGCCGCCAAGATCATCGAGGTCGAAAACCGCCAGGCGAAGGTCTGGAACGGCAACTACAGCAATTTTGTGGAGACCCGGGAAACGGTCCGGCTCCAGCAGCAGCGCGAGCACACCAAGCGGGCGGAAATGGTCGAGCGGACGCTGGACTTCATCGCGCGCAACAAGGACCAGGAGGGGATGCGGGGCACCGCCCGCGGCCGTAAGACGCGTTTGAACCGCCTGCTGAAGGAGAATCCCGATTTCCTGGAAAAGCCGAGCCAGCAGAAGACGATCAGCTTCTCGTTTGCCAAGACCGATCACAAGGGCGATTTAGTGCTGCGCTGCGAGGACCTGGGCAAGTCGTTCGACGAGCTGACGTTGTTCGAGGGCCTGACGTTCGACGTTCTGCGGGGCGAGAGGCTGGGGATCACGGGCCCCAACGGCACGGGCAAGACGACCCTGGTGAAGCTGGCCCTGGGCCGGCTGGAACCGTCGGCGGGCACGGTTCGCGTGGGGTCGAACCTGCGCGTGGGCTATCTCGATCAGCACGGGGACGTCCTGGATGCGGACAAGAGCGTGCTCGATGAGGCGTGGAGCGCGAGCCCCGAACTGGTGCCGGAGCAGGTTCGCAATCGCCTGGGCGCGTTTCTCTTTACGGGTGACGACGTGTACAAGCTGTGCGGCGAGCTCAGCGGGGGACAGCGCAGCCGGCTCATGCTCTGTAAGCTGGTCCTGAGCGAGCCGGACGTCCTGGTCATGGACGAGCCGACGAACCACCTGGACATCGCCAGCCGCGAGACGCTGGAGGCGGCGCTGGACGACTACACCGGGACGATCCTCACCGTCAGCCACGACCGCTATTTCCTGGACCGCGTGGCCGACAAGCTGCTGGTCGTCGGCACCGATGAGCTGGGGCAGCGCTGCCTGGGCAAGACCGAGTTCGTCGGCGGAACGCCCGCCTACACGGTCTACGCTTCGCTGGTCCGCAAACGCGTCGAAGACGAGCAGCAGAAGCAGAAACAAGCGGTCGCCAGATCGGCAAAACGCCCGTCTGCAAACTCTGATGCGAAATCCGAGAGCCAAGCGTCTTTGGCCAGGACGCCGGACGAGTTGAAACGCTTCAACAAATACTCCGTCGAGCAGATTGAGGAAATGATCCTGCAATCAGAGCACGAACTCGACGAAATGAAGGAACGTTTCGGCGACGAAGCCGTCTATAAGAACCCCGACCGCCTCGCCGAACTCCAGGAAAACTACGCCGCCCGGCAAGCCGAGCTCGACCTGCTCTACCGGGCCTACGACCGCCGCGCCGGATAGGGCAAGGCCGGGACGCCCTGGCGTATGCCTCTGTTTGTTACTGAGTGAACTTTTGCAAAATGGAGATCAGGCTTACTTTAGGGAGGAAAAATCTTCTTGTCGATTTTTCCTCCCGAGAACGTAAGTGCTTTCCATATGGGCACACAAACCCATCTTCAAGGAAATCACACCAACGATTTCCTTGAAGAATATAAGCCTAATCTCCATTTTGCAGAACTCTTGTTACTGAGGCAAAACCACCGCGTCGATAACATGGATGACGCCGTTGGAGCATTCGATGTCCGTCTTGACGACGTTGGCATTGTCCACCATCACACCGTCGGCGTCGGCCTTGACCGTCAGGGATTGGCCGTTGACGGTCTTTGCCTCCGTGATCTTGACAACATCGGCGGCCATCACCTTGCCGGCAACGACGTGGTAGGTCAGGATCGATGCCAGCTTGGCCTTGTTCTCCGGTTTCAGCAGATCATCCAAAGTCCCTGCGGGGAGCTTGGCGAACGCGGCGTCGGTGGGGGCGAAGACGGTAAAGGGCCCGGTCCCCTTGAGCGTGGCGACGAGGTCGGCGGCTTTGACGGCCGCGACCAGCGTGCCGAAATCGCCTGCTGCCACGGCCGTGTCGACGATATCCGCAGGGGGCGCAGGAGCCGGCGCTTCCGGTTCGGCGGACTTTTCGCAGCCGGCCGATACGAATAGGAGAATGGCAATGAACAACGGGACAGGCCCGGCAAGGTGGGACTTATGCTCTTTCATGACTTTCCCTTTCGCAAGTGGACCACACTGTTGGCTTGCGTATACAGCGCACACACGCCCAAGCGTGTCGGCTGAGCCACGGTCACCCTCCTTCCTTTCCTACGTTACCTATACAACACCTGTCTCGCGGCGTTCGTAATTTCCGAGCAGAAGTTTCACTTTTCTTGTGTCGGCGAGGCGTTTTTGTTTGAAAGTGCTCAGGTGGAGGGGCTTGGGCGGGCGGCGCGCCAGCCGGCTTTGAGCATTTGCGAGAGGCGCTCGACGTCGGCGCGGTACTCGGGCTGTCCGGCGGCGTTGACGTTTTCGTGGGGGTCGCGGTCGTGGTCGTACAGCTCGCGGGCCAGAACCTCACCGGTCTTTCGGTTCTGCCATTCGGTGTAGCGGAACCGTTCGGTGCGCATGCTGTAGCCGGTGACCTTGCCGCGCGGGTACTGGCTGAACGCCGCCTTCTTCCAGGGCCGGCTCGGATCGGCCAGCAAAGGCATGGCGCTGACGCCCTCCAGGTGTTTCGGCAGGGATAGGCCACACGCCTGGCACAGGGTCGGATAGATGTCGACGAATTCGGTCAGGGCCTGCGTGCGTTGTCCCCCCGTCTTCATGCCGGGGACGCTGAGGATCATCGGCACGTGCGTGTCGAGCTCGAAGTTGGTGTGCTTGCACCAGCCGGCGTGTTCGCCCAGCTTCCACCCGTGGTCGCCCCAGAGGACGATCGCGGTGTTGTCGCGCAGGCCGAGCCGGTCGAGCTCGTCGAGCAGCCGGCCGATCATCGCGTCGGTGTACGAGACGCAGGCGTAGTAGCCATGGATCAATTGGCGCGCCAGCTCGTCCGGGCAGGGGCCTTGCTTGGGGATGCCGCAGTAGTTGCGCAGCTCGCCCCAGTTCGTCGTCGCGTAGCTCGGAGCGTCCTTCGGGACGAAGGGATTGTCGGCCAGGCGAATATCTTCCCGCCGGTACAGGTCCCAGTATTTCTTCGGCGCGTTGAAGGGAAGATGGGGCTTGTAGAAGCCCATGGCCAGGAAGAAGGGCTTGTTCTTGAGCCGGCGCAACTGCCGGATCGCATAGTCGGCGTTGTTGCCGTCGGGGTAGGCGCTGTCGGGGACGTCGGCGGCCTCGAAGGCCGGACCTCGGCCCTGCATCTTGGGATTGGCCTTGTTGTACTCTTCCATCTGGGCGATGGCTTCTTCGGTGAGGTACCCGCGGCCTTGCCAGGGGCCTTCGGCGAACGTGCCGGCCCGGTACGGCGGCGCCGTCCATCCCTGCGCGTCGTCGCTGGGGTGGTGATAGATCTTGCCGATTGAGAGCGTCTCGTACCCGTTGAGCTTGAAATGCTCGGGCAGCGTGACCACATCGGGCATGGCCTTGCGCACGGGAATGCTGTTGCCGTGAACCCCGGTCGTATCGGGCCGGGCCCCGACGAGCAGGCTGGCGCGGGTGGCACCGCAGACCGCCTGCTGGCAATACGTCCGCTCGAAGAGCAGGCCCTCCCGGGCCAGCCGGTCGATGTTGGGCGAGAGGATTTGCTTGTGCCCGTAGCAGCCCAATTGCGGGCGCAGATCGTCCACGGCGATAAAGAGAACATTCATGTTACGCCGGTTTGCAGTTTGACCGAGGGAGAGGTTCGGTGACAAGACCGACAACACGGCACTGCCTGCGGCAGCCGAGAGAAACTCCCGGCGATTTAGAAACGACTTCATGAGCGTTCTCCCATATCTGTTTCCCGCGGACGAAACACAATTCACGATGGAACCAGTATACCGCCCCAGGCCGAGGCGACAAGAGGCCATCGCGGCCGTTTCAAGGACGGAGCCCGGGCGCATGGCGCAGTGGCGCGGCAATCGCTTTGACGTCGGCGTCTCAAAGCTCTACAATCACACGATGGATCGCCGGGCCGGGCGCCCGGGATCGGCCGACGGCCGGGAGGCCGCGAAGATTCACCCACGAATTCGGGAGGTGCATATGAACACGCGGAATCGACACGACGGACAGGCGGGCGGCGCTGTCACGCGGCGGAACGTGCTGCAAACCGCAGCGACCACCGGGGCTGCGGGTGCGGCCATGATGGCGCTGGCGACTCGCGCAGCGGGACAGGTGTGGTCGGCAAAGGGCGCTACGAAAGGGCGAATCAAGCAGTCCATCGCCTATTGGTGCGTGGAGAAGTACTGGACGGTGGAGGAGACGTGCCAGATGGCCAAGGCGCTGGGCTGCAAGAGTATCGAGCTGGTCGAGCCGAAGGACTGGCCCACGCTCAAGAAGCACGGCCTGGTCTGCGCCCTGCACAGCAGCCACGGCTTCGAGCAGGGCATGAACAACCCGAAATACCGGGAAATGTGCCTGACGAAACTCCGCGATTCCATCGACGCCTGCGCCGAGCACGGCTTTCCCAGCGTCATCACGTTCACCGGCTTTCGGGAGGATATCCCCGACGACGTGGGGCTGGAGAACTGCATCGCCGGCTACAAGAAGATCGTGGGCCACGCCGAGAAGAAGGGGGTGACCCTGTGCCTGGAGATTCTCAACAGCCGCGTCAGTGCCGAGATGCAGGGGCACCCGGGCTACCAGGGCGACCACACGGATTACTGCATGGAGATCATCAAGCGGGTCGGCTCGCCCCGGCTCAAGCTGCTGTTCGACATCTATCACGTGCAGATCATGGACGGGGACATCATCTCCCGCATTCGGCAGTACCAGGATTACATCGGCCACTATCACACCGCCGGCAATCCGGGACGTCGCGAACTCGACGATCAGCAGGAGATCAACTACAAGCCGATCATGGAGGAGATCGTCCGCACCGGCTACACCGGCTACGTCGGCCAGGAGTTCATCCCGACGCGGGACCCGCTGAAGAGTCTGCGACAGGCGGTGGCCCTCTGCGACGTGTGACGCGGATCAGAAGGCGATCTCGAAGTCGGTGTATCGAGCGTTGCTGGGGACGGACTCGACTTTCGTCTCGCGGATGTAGCCGGCGAAGGAATCCTGGATGTCGGCGAGACACGTGTCCACCTGCTGCGATGAACCCTGAAGGAACATCTCGACGGTGCCGTCGGGGCGGTTTCGGACGTAGCCGGAGACGTCATAGCGGTAGGCGATGCTGTGGGTGGTGAAGCGGAACCCGACGCCCTGGACGCGTCCGCTAAAGATGATGTGCCTGGCCGCCTGGTTCATGGGAGACCGTCCGTTTCCTGTTGACTTATCGCGAACGTTCGTTATTCTCTGACAGCGCTCGTGCTTTCCCTGCTATCCTAATCGTTTTGCTGGCGCCATGCAAGGGGTGCGCCGACGTCAGGCGGGGCCTGGCGGCCGGCTGGGATGGAGGCGATCGCAGGCAGTGAGCTTTGTGTGACCGCGACCGGGAGCCGGTCGGCTCATTCCTGCAGATTGGCGTTCACGCCGGGCACAAAGTGACTTATAATACGTCGAGTCTCGTGGAGATGGCGTACGTACCATGCGAACAGCGAAACGACATATTGAGATGGACGAGCAGATTTATCAGCTCAGCACGCTGGTGGCGGGGGATTTCTCGCTTCAGGAGGTGCTGGACAAGCTGGCCGAGGCGGCGGTGAAGATCGTCGGCGCCAAGGC
>JAFGCA010000048.1 GCA_016932895.1 Sedimentisphaerales bacterium
CGAGCAACACCCCCCACACTCGGCACACTCAAAACAAAGCCCCGCCACATACCATTTTGTCGATACCTTCTTTTCGATCAGGAACTCCTTCGGATACAGTTCAGGGGGCGGATGTTTCGTCCCATGCCTGTTGCTTGATTGTCTCCACCAGTTCCTCTTCCAACGCTGAAAACGCCGAAAGGCGTCTGAGCACCCCGAAATCTTCGATGTATTCCGGAATCCGCTGCACCGCACTGTGTACATCAAAACGCCTCTTGCGGCGCGCCGACAGTTCTGTCGCCTCAAGTATAAGGTTGTGGAGGAGGCTTTTGGGATCGGCGATGCTTTCGATATCTCGCAGGCTGGGCAAATCCAGTTGTATCGTCCCGTTCGGATTGCCTGCGGCTTCACGTATGGCGCGGGCGTCTATCAATAGCCATGCCTCTGTCATCCGTACGGGGATCACGGCTATTCCCAAGGGCATTGTCACCCCGGACCTTGCCTCGGTCAGAGCATTGCGGATCTCGGTCCTCCTATCGTCTATCGAGGCAATCTCTGCGTCGCGGTGCACGAATAATAGATCGCAGGGAGATAGCTCCAAGGCCGCCTGAATTCTAGCAGACACTTTCTTCGGCGGGTCTGGGAGCCTGCGAAGATCAGGCCAGTCCGGCTGTACGGCTCGGGCAGGCAGATGTTCACACAGCAGCCAAGTGAGTATGGGCATCAGCGCCCTATCTGAAGGACCATCAGACAGAAGGGTATAGTGTAAATCATTCATGTCGTCCCGTTGGACTGTGGCTGAAACCAAGGGAAATAACGCTGTACGTCCGAACGGTCCACGACACGCTTGTGTTTGGCACGTTGTGCAGCTTTGCCTGACGTGCGGCTCTCGCCCGTAGCCTCTTCAAGGACCTCGCTAGCAGGTAGCACGGGGTTAAGATAGGCCAGCAAGTCTCCCAACTTGCAGGTTGATGACCCAGCTTTCTTGCTCCGCCACGTATCTGGCAAGCAGCTAAAGCGGATGCCTCCGAACCTCTTGTCAGACAAAAGGATTTCCCTGGGTTCCGCCACCAGCAATGTGTCCTCGGGCACCTGTAGCACAACAGAGGGCGAGTGTGTGTTGACGATCACCTGGCGCAGCGGGTTATCAGGGCTTACCGGATCGTTTATATCTGTGCAAATGTCTTGCAGAAGCTTTATCATTGCAGGGATTCTTGCTGGGTGAAGACCGTTCTCCGGCTCTTCAAGACACAGGACGCCTTGGACCTCTGGGTCTTGCTCCAGCACGGCCAAAGCCAGAAATCGAAGTGTTCCATCGGAGAGGGAACGTGCTGCGTGGGGGGTCTTGTCTCGGCCCGCGACATTGAGCGTGAATAATTCCCGTTTCTCGTCGCGGTCAATGGAGACACTGCGCACGTCATCGATCAAATCAGCGAGCCGATTTGCGACTCTTGAGTATACCGCTCCATTGGCGATTTCGGTGGATTCAGAAGGACCATTGTGATGCGCCAGTCTGTACAGTGCCGCCGCCAGATGGGAGCCATTTGATCCCATCTTAGTTGGTGCAGAGAACTCGTCAGGTCGTCGCAATGCCGAGGGCTCAAGCTGGAGCAGTCGCCAAGACTGCATCTCTCGGCGTGCAAGGAGTGCCGTTGGGCTTTCTGACGTATTTGTTGTGGAGAGCACCGTTCTGGTCAGTTTCTTCACTTGCCAGAGAGGCCTGCCGCGGCTCCCACCATCCTGGTGAAGGCGAACGATGCGAGTTTCACCCTCTCCCTCAGTAGATATGAACTGCTTACCTCGGCGTTTACTGGAGATAGCCGACTCGCGCCAGTCCGGCGCGGGGCCGAATAGAAGGTTCTTTGGAGCTTCCGTAGCAGTGAAATAATCCAGTTCCTCCTTGACCACCTCAAGAGACCCTAGAGAACCGAGGTTCTCGTCTTTCCGATAGGCGAGTTCCAAGGTATACCGAAGGAACGTATTGGTGGCCTTCGCATCCTGGCCGAGATCGTCCTCGCCCTCTGCCGGGACGATCATCTCCGCTTCGAAAGACATCTCAGAAACGGATTGGCCGTCGTATCGCTGAAAAAGGCTTCGGATGTCTGTCATTCTGACGCCGTTTTCATCGCCGCGCACGGTCAATGCTGCTTCCACGAGCGGTCGGTCGGCGAGCGCGCTCAGAAAGCGAATGGCGTCGAAGAGATTGGATTTTCCGACGCCGTTTGGACCTGCGATACAGGTGAACGGTCCGAAGCGGACATCCACATCAACGAGGTTCTTGAACCCAGAGACTTTCAAGCGAGTTAACATGGTCAGCTCAAGCAGAGAATTATGCGCACGATCGCACGACGCTACGAATCAGATCGCCCCTATCATATCCTTGAAGGACTTGTGACGCAAATCAAGTTTGACTCAGGCTGCGCTTGCCCTTGCTACCATTTCAGGACGGCGCCGGTGTCGGCGCTGGTGGCCATGGCGGCGTATTTGGCTAAGTAGCCTTCTTTGACGCGGGGTTCGGGCGGCGTCCAGGCCTTTTTGCGTTCCGCCAGCTCCTCGTCGGAGAGCTTCACGTCGATCTTGTTGTTGGGGATGTCGATTTCGATCATGTCGCCGTCGCGGAGCAGTCCGATGGGTCCGCCGACGGCGGCCTCGGGGCTGATATGCCCGATGCACGCGCCGCGGGTGCCGCCGCTGAAGCGTCCGTCAGTGATCAGCGCGACGGATTCGCCGAGCCCCTTGCCCATGATGTAGCTGGTCGGGCTGAGCATCTCCTGCATGCCGGGCCCGCCTTTGGGTCCTTCGCAGCGGATGACGACCACGTCGCCTTCCTTGACCTTGTCGGCCAGGATGCCTTCGCAGGCGTCTTCCTGACTCTCGAAGATGACCGCCGGACCGGTATGAACAAGCATCGAAGGCGCGACGCCGGCGGTCTTGACGACGCAGCCCTTGGGAGCGAGATTGCCACGCAGGATCGACAGGCCTCCGGTCTGGGAATAGGCATTGTCGAGCCGGTGAATCACCTCGGTGTTTTTGATCTCGGCGTCGGCGATATTCTCACCAAGCGTTTGGCCCGTAACCGTGGGGCAGTCCAGGTTGAGCAGGTTCGGGATCTTGCTGACTTCGTTCAGGATGGCGCTGATGCCGCCGGCGGCGTCCACGTCCTCAATGTGAACCTCGCTCTTCGACGGGGAGACCTTGCAGATATTCGGGCACCGGGCGGTGATGTCGTTGATGCGGTCGAGGTCGTACTCGATTCCCGCCTCGCTGGCGATGGCCAGTGTATGCAGGACGGTGTTGGTCGAGCCACCCATCGCCATGTCCAGCGTCAGGGCGTTGTCCATGGACTTGACACTGATGCAGTCCAGCGGCTTGATGTCCTTTTCGATCAGGGTCATGATCTGCCGGCCCGCCGCCTTGTACAACTCTTGCCGGCGCGGGTCCACCGCGAGAATCGTGCCGTTGCCGGGCAGCGCCATGCCGATGGCTTCGCACAGGCAGTTCATGGAGTTGGCGGTGAACATGCCCGAGCAACTCCCCTGGGTCGGACAGCCCGCACATTCGAGGTCCGTCAACTCGTCTTCCGTGATCTTGCCTGCGTTGAAGGCAGCCACGCCTTCGAAGATGGAGATCAGATCGGCGACCTGGCCGTCTTTGGTTTTGCCGGCCTTCATGGGCCCGCCGGAAACGAAAATGGTCGGAATGTTCAAACGCACCGCGGCCATGAGCATGCCCGGGATGATCTTGTCGCAGTTGGGAATACAGATGAGTCCGTCGAAGCAATGGGCGCGGACCATGGTCTCGACCGAGTCGGCCACGATCTCGCGCGACGCCAGCGAGTAGCGCATGCCCATGTGTCCCATCGCAATCCCGTCGCAGACGGCGATGGTGTTGAATTCGAACGGCGTTCCTCCGGCCTGGCGGACCGCGTCTTTGACCACCCGCGCCACCTTGTCCAGGTGGACGTGGCCCGGGACGATCTCGCAGAAACTGTTGGCCACGCCGATGAAGGGCTTGTTAATATCCGCCTGGCTGAGGCCGCAGGCGTGAAGCAGGCCGCGGTGGGGCGCGCGTTGAAAACCTTCCTTGACCGTATCACTTCTCATCATGGGTCGTCTCCCAAACGTGAATGTAACGACAAGCACGAAAACCGCCAAGTTTAGTCTCCGACCGGGGATAAATAAAGGAAAAATCGTTGTTTGGCGCGAGGCTGAGCCTATAATTATCCCTCGTACGGGGAGGAGTCGGCACGAGATGGAAGAGATTGATACGGGGATTGTATGGCAAAGACAGCTCTACTCAACGGTGTCCTTTACAGCGTTATGATCTGCCTGTTCGGGGCGATTTGCGGTTGCAGGGGGGTGGATCCGGGGTCCTTCGAGGTCGAACCGCCTTCCGAGGCCGAGAGCGCTGCGGCGGTTACGCCTGCGGAGGCGACGGTGCCTGAGGACGACGCCTCGGAACAAGCTGTCGCGCAGACGCCCCCGGCGGCGCCGGATGCACAGGTCCCCGTTACTGAGCCCAATGAGGCCGGACCGGCGGCGGAGTTGGCGCTGAAGTTCGCCCCGGGCCGCAGCACGACGTACAAGGTGACAACCGAGGTGCAAAAGGGCGTGCAGTGGGAAGGCGCGTCGGGGACCAAACCGGCGGCCTTCAAGGGCGGACATTCGGGCAGCCGCGTCGAGATGACGTTCGAGCAGCGCATCGAGAGCGTCGATGACGAAGGCGACGCGGTGGTTCAGATCACCATCAAGGCGCTGAAGTACGTGGGACGCAAGCGGGACGACGTGGTCCTTGATTTCGACAGCACGCGAGACGAGGACCGGGACAATCCGCTGGCGAAGCTGGTGGGCGAAAGCTACAAGCTGGAAATGTCGGCCCGGGGCGAGATTCTGGCGCTGATCGACGTCGAGCCCTTGCGGCAGGCCGTGCAAGGCCTTTTGCCGGCCCACGACACGGCCCAGAAGCTCCTCTCTCGCGGTCAGATTCTCCAGCGACACGAGGTGGTCGCCCTTTCGGCCTCGAAGGAAAGGATTGTCCGTCCGGGTCGGAACTGGAGCAGCGTCAAGGCGTTCTCCTTCGGAATGATGGGCGCCCAGTCGTACGAGCGGATATACACACTCAAGGAGGTCCAGGACGACGAAGCGCCGCTGGCCGTGATCGAGATGAAAGCCATTCCCTCGGCGGCCCTGGCCGAAGAGATGCACAAGCAGCAGGTGGTCAACCCGTTCGCAGGCATGTTCGACAATACCGGGAGCTATGAAGGACGGCTTGAGCTGGAGCTCGGCACCGGGACGATCCGGCGGTACGTGGAAGAAATGCGCACCGAGTGGGTGGTGGCCGACCCGGAGGCGGCGACCGGTGCGGCCAAGCCGTCGGCGCTGCGCATGTCGGCGATGCAGTTGTATCGTCTTGAGAGCGTGGAGTGATCGTGCACGATACAGGCGCTGCAGGGACAGCCGGCGAAAAGGTTGCGGCACAGTGATTGAAAGGAAAGGTCTTGAGAAACGCAGGCGCGATTCTGGTTGTTGTTTTGCTGGCGTTGTCGGCCGGGTGCAGGAGTAGCCGGGATGACGCCGGCGGCATCGAGGCGGGAAAAGGAACCTCAGACGGCGACCGCGTTTTCCTGACGGTTGACTTCGAGCAGGGGCAGACCTTGCGGTACAAGTTCGTCAGCAGCAGGGAGATCGCTCTGGACTGGGACCCGAACGCCGCGGCGAGTCAGAACCGCGTTCAGAAACAGTCGGAACGGCTGGAGATGATCGTTGCGTATACGGCCCTGGAGGTTGATCCGTACGGCGTCAGCACCATACAGGCGACGTGCGAATCGGTCGAAGCGGCACGCGCCGGCGGGCCCGCCCAACGCGCCGTCGCAACCGACGCCGTCCAGAGCGCCCGTGGCAAGACCTTTGCATTCAAGGTCGACTCGCGAGGCAGGATCGTCGACGCAGCGGAGCTCGAAGCCTTCATCAAGGAGATGGGCGCTAAGGCGTTCCGGGCCGACAGCTCCCGGGGCCGGGTCAAAGAGCCGGACATGATCGGCGATTTCACGGCCAGCCAGTGGTTCCTCTGGGACAGTGTATCGAGCGTGGAACGACCCGTCGAAGGAGTGGCGGTGGGCCAGTCTTGGGCGTCGAAGCTCCTGGTGCCGACGCCCATGGTGATTCGCAAGGCGCGCGATGTCACGTACACACTTAAGGAAATTCGCGCCGGCGCCGGCGCGCCCGTGGCGGTCATCGAGAGCGCGTATACCGCGGCCGACGCCGTGCCGGCCGCGTGGCCCGTGCCGTACGCGGGACGTTTTCAAATGAGCGGCACCTTCGGCTTCCTCGGCGCCTACCAGGTCCTGGGGCTGCAGGGCTCGGGGCAGGAGATCTTCGATCTCGCTGCCGGTCGCGTGCTCAAACGCTCGCAGAAGTACCGGATGGAGATGAGGGCTTCGCTGCCGCCCATGGGGATTCGGGCCAATCCTTACCTTACCATCGACCAGACCCTGACGATGGAGCTGTTGAATCCGTAGTCGCCAATTGTGATTTGATCGGGAGGTCGTTTCCCTTGGAACGTGAGAACTTGTGGGCGCCGTGGCGCATCCCGTATATCAAAGGCCTGGAGAGAACCGAAGGCTGTTTTCTCTGTCACAATCTTGCCCATCCGGAGCAGGACGACGAGAATCTTGTGCTCTGGCGCACCGAGCGGAGTCTCGTCGTGCTCAATCGGTTTCCCTACAACAACGGTCACCTGCTGATCGCGCCGGCCCGGCACCTCGCCGACTGGGAAGAGACCTCGGACGACGAGATGCTCGAGCTGACCAAGCTCATGCGGGAATCGCAGCGGGCCCTGTCGCTGACGCTCAATCCGCACGGCTTCAACGTGGGCCTGAACTTCGGCCGCTGTGCCGGGGCCGGCCTGCCCGGCCACATGCACATCCACGTGGTGCCGCGATGGGACGGCGACACGAACTTCATGAGCGTGTGCAGCGACACCGACGTGGTCAGTCAGTCGCTGATCGACCTGCTGGCGGA
>JAFGCA010000435.1 GCA_016932895.1 Sedimentisphaerales bacterium
CGCACGATGACGACCTTCGTATCCGTACCGAACAAAGCAAAATCCGTGACATGGAACTGCGTGTCCTGATCCTTGCCGCGCCAGGTCGAGAGGCGAACCGTGTCGATCTTCGACCATCCCGACGGCTGGCCCTCGACCTGCATGTCCGCCTTGGCGATTCGTATCTGCGTCCACCGCCCGGCGGCGGGAACGTCGAAGGCGCCCCGGTACCAGCCGTCGCCGCTGTGCAGGTACAGAACGAAACTCGCCACGGGAGACAGATCGGAGCAATGGAGCGAGAACTGCACCCCCTGGCACATGGCGAGATCCTGCACGATCGGATGGTCCCACGAAGCCCGCTCAATGTTCGTCCCGCGGAAATTGCAGGGCATCCGGAAGGCCGTCTTTCCTTCAACGGTCACCACCGAGACAGGCCGGCTGCCCGCCATCGGCTGCCAGGCCCGCGCCGCGCCGTCCTGTCCGCACGAGAATCCTTCCAGGACCTCGTACGAATCCGCCGAAGCGGCAGTCGCCATCGATGCCATACCGCAGGACCCCAGAACGCTGAAAGCCAGTACTCTTGTGAGAATCGACGATACCATGGTCCACTCCTTGTGACAGGCGAACGCCCCGTCTTCCGGCCGCAGAAACGCGCCGCAAGCCCGCGCCGCCGTGGAAAAACAGCACACGTCTACCGCGCAGAGCATTCTACCCGCGCATCGACCAAATGCGAAGACTTGAGGACCAAGAATCATTCCCGCGCAGCGCCACGTGCGGCGGCGCAGAGAAAGGGCTGCGACCTGACGGCCGCAGCCCTGGTGAACACTGCCATTCGCGTTCGCGTGACTTATGTCATCGTCACGTGTCCGCTTCAGGTCAAAGTCGGGTCACGATGATGTGGTCAACGTACAGGACGCCCGTACCGCCTTCGACGCCGATGGTGAGCGTCGTGACATTGGCCAGGTTGGTGCCGACCGAGGCCAGGTCGATTTCCCACGCGATCCACTTGGTACTGGCGATGTCGGCCGAAGCGCCGTTGTAGGGAACCTTGACGCCATTGATCTCGACATACAACGCGCCCGTGTTGTCGCTTACGCCGCGGAAGTGCACGACCAGCGTCGTGACACCCTCGACGGTCCAGTTCTGGGCCGGGACGAACGTGCGATCGGCCTCGGAAAGCGCACCGGTGTAATAAACCGGCATGGCCAGGCCGCCTTCATAGACGCTGTCGGTCTCCATGATCTGGCCGTCCAGATACGGACTGTCCACGCTCCAGATGTCGTGGCCCACGGCTGCGCCGGTGCCGTTGCCCGGATTGCCCGGTTCCGGCAGGGTAAAGCCGACGCCGTCGATCCACGTCTCGAACGCACGCGAGCCGACCTCGTTGTTGTAGCTCTCGAAGTCGTCCACGAGCAGATAGTCGGGCACGTTGAACCGCCAGACGTAGCCCGTCTGCACGGTCCCGTCGGCCGCGACTTCGTCGACGCGCCAGAAGTAGTCGCCGCCGCCCATTTCGACCAGACCGGCCAGCGAGAAGCTGGTGCCGAACTGATTGCCCTGCAACTCAAGGGCGACCTTGTCGGTGCCAAAGTACACATCGTGCGAGACCGCGGTATCGCCGGCCTGCCAGCTCAGGGCTATGGCATCGCGAATTTCCACCACCGCACCGGGGCTGGGTTTCGGATATCCGGCCAGCAGCGGATCGCCGCGCATCACCTGCGCCAACTCGGCCTCGGTCAACGCCTTGTTGTAGATGCGGACGTCGTCGATCGTTCCCGGGAAGTAGCGGTCGGCCAAGTGGCTGTACTGCCGGCCGATATGGAACCACTCGGGATTGGGAACGAATCCGGTGTTGGTGGAGCCCGCCTGCCGCACGCCGTCGACGTAGAGAGCGTTGATCTGGCCTTCGCGCACGCCGGCGATGTGATGCCACTCGATATCGGTGTATTGAACGTCGCTGCTGACGGCGCTCTTGGCCAGATCGGTCGTTGCGTCGCCCACCCACAAACGATAGACGTTCGAGCTGTGCCGCACGAGGGAGAAGCCCATGTACTCGCCGGCGCCGGGAGCGTTCGTCAGTCTGCCGCCGATGCCGCCGTACGTACTGGTATTGCCCGGGGCCAGTTTCGCCCACGCCGCCAGTGTAAAGTCGGCCGTGACCTCAGCCGCCGCATCGGGACCACAGTCCACGTATCGGGCCGGGCCGAACTCCAGGGCGCCGCCGTGATAGCCGTCCGTCCACTCCGGGCCGCCGTTGAGGGTCCCGTGGTTGCCGTTGCCGGACCAATCCAGGGCAAGCGTGCCCATGCCTTCGTCCATGGTCCACCAGCCGACCAGGTCCGGATCGCTGACCGCAATCTCGGGCTTCGTGGTGAAGCTCCACACCGGGCCCTTGTGGGTCCCCGTGCCGGCGAACTCGTCGATACGCCAGTAGTAGGTCTTTCCGGCCTCCAGCGCGCCGGGATTGTACGTGGCGTCCGGGGTCATCCACATGCTGCCGGCGGCCGTATCGACCTCCTCGAAGCTCTCGCCGAAGTAGACCGTATGGAACAGGGCGCCCATGCCGGCCTCCCAGCTCAACTGCTGGTCGGTGCGAATGTACTGCATCCCGTCGACGGGAGTGGGATTCCAGGCCGTCTGCGGCTGGACCCAGAAGCTCCAGACGTTGCCTTTCCAGGGGCTGCTCGGATCGTCGTCATTGACCCCATCCACGCGCCAATAGTACGTCTGGCCCGGCGTCAACCCACCGGCGTACCCCGGTATGTCTCTCGTGGACAGCGAGGTCTCTGTGGTCGTCACGGCCTCTACCAGACCTTCGCTGACCTCCTCAAGGCTCTCCCCGAAATAGACCTTGTGGGACGAAGCGGACGCCCCGGCGGTCCATTCGAGCTTCGTGGAGATGTTAACAAGCATGAGTCCGTTTCGCGGTTTGGGATTTGCGGCAAGCGGTTGGCTGCCGAACCCTACCACGTTGTACACCCAGTTGCTGATCAACTCCGCGCAGGTCAGCCCCCTGTCATCGATCCAGGGACCGGCACTCTGGTTTACAATCGCGAGGTAGCCGTCGGTCTCGGTGTTGTGAATGACAACGGGATCGGCCCATGTGTCCGTGGCGGGGTCCCCGCTGCCCTCCACAGATGCGAAGATGGCAACCACCTCCCAGGGGTCTTTGACCTCGGCAAGAATGAGTGGCCTCTGACTCCAGGTAGAGGCGGAATCATTGAGACTGGGCAGGTATTGCCCGCCGGTGTCCGTCACCACCATATCAGCGCCGTCCCAGCCGATAACACCGTCAGCGAGGTCGAGGATGTTCGCGGCGCCGGCGGTGCCGTTTTCCGCTTGTCGAACTCCACCTTCATACGAGACGTATCCGAACCAGTCGCCGACGTTAATGAACATGTTTCCGCCGTCGAGCCACTTTTCCGCGCGCGAGCCATCGGGCTCGGCGTTTGACATCGCATAAAGGACACTGGGCGTACCTCCGTTGAGCCAGATAATGTCCAGTTCCCCGTCATTCGTATTCTCGTCTATCCAGGCGGCAAAATCCTCAAAGTGGTCATCGTCGAACTGCTCGACGCTCTGAAACAGATGTCCCGTCTGGGCGACGATCGTCTCGACGTGAGCGAACTGCTGATCATTGTACCAGGCTCCACCCGGATCCCACCCCCCGATGTACAACGCCATGTCAGTGGCTGTCGCCATTGTGCTCAGTGCAAGCGCAATAACGAACGCCGACGCCAGTTTCTTCATGTTTCTGCCTCCTAAGTCGAGCTGAAAACTGATAGCGACTATTGCTCCGGCCACACACCAGAGCCATCAACCGTGATCTTTGACCTTCCTTCTCGATTCACTTGATCCGTATCGATTCGGATCGACTCGGTGTCCCGGGACATGGCCTCCTTCGTGACCTGTCACGCCTGCGCAGAAGGCGTTCACGAAAACCGGGAAGCCTGCCATGGAAGACACCTCCTCCCGTGGTGTTCTGCAGTGGCAATCACCGTCCCCTCGCCGGAATGTCACATACCGCTCTCGGCCAACCCGCGTCGGCGTCGGTCAACACAGACATCTCTCACTGATGACACCCTCTGGAGAATGCGCGCCCGGCCACCTCCTTTCGATAGAATACCGGCCCCAGGCTTCCAGAACTGGATAGAACGACATCGCCGTGGCACGGAGACGTGCACCGGGCTCCCCCGTTCACCGCGTGTCCGGAACAAGACTTCACATCAAGGCCTCCGACTCCGGCCGGCTACGCACTTTAAATCAGTGCATCAGCGGCCGGGCAGTTCAGGCTTGTTGTATCGACAAGCTAAACCCACACATTTACCATTTATACCAAATCGCCCGGGCGGATGCAATGCGATTGTCGGACGTTGTCGTCACGGTGTTCGCGCGCAAAGGCAGACGCAGGCCGTCTGGCCCATCAAGACTCTCGGCGGCGCTACGGGAGGCGTCAGACGCCCGGTTTCAGGGTAAATTCCGCCGAGAGGCGTTTGCCTTCGGGGCACATGCAGGTGGCTTCGAGGATGTAGGTTTCGCCGGTGTCGGCCTGTACATCCAGCTTGAATTCGTAGGCGCGGAGGAAATTGCGCCAGTACGTATTGTTTTGGGCCGGGTCGGTCAGATCCAGATCGAGACCCGACCAGATGGCGATCCGCTGGCCCTTGGGATTGGCGGAACGCGGCACGTACTCGTACAGTTCGAAACGCAGGATTCCCGGGGCTTTGATCTGCGATCCGAACGCATCCAGCAGGGCCAGATAGACGCTGAGGACCGGGCGCTGTCCGCCGTCGGCCGGTTCGGCCAGTTCGGTCAGAGGAAGGATCTGGATGCGCGCGGTAGCGAAGCCGAGCGCTCTGACCGCCGGAGGACGTTCTTTGGTCTCTTGAGGCCGCGTCGCGACCGGCCGCGGAGCCCCGGGCGCCGCACCCGGCGTCTCCTCCGGCGTACCGCAACCACTGATCGACAACAAGGAAGAAAGAAGCAACGCACGTAAAACGTGAAGGGCCAAGCGTGAACAAGGGAAATCAAAAACCAAAGATGAAAAATCAAAATTGCGGAATGCCCGCGTCGCGGGCACGACTTCCCTATTTTTGCTATTTGCTATTTGCATTTTGATTTTTCCTGTGACATCTACAAATCCTCGTCGAGCATGTGTCCGAGTCGGCGTTTCTTCGTTCGCAGATAGTCGATGTTATGCTGGCCGGGCTCGGCCCGCAAGGGAATCTGCTCCACAATCTTGATGCCGTACACTTCCAGCCGACTGATCTTCTTGGGATTGTTGGTCAGGATTCTGACGTTCCGCAGGCCCAGGTCGCGACAGATCTGCGCCCCGATGCCGTAGTCGCGTCGGTCGGCGGCGAATCCCAGCTTGAGATTGGCATCGACGGTATCGAGCCCCTGCTCCTGGAGCTTGTAGGCGCGGAGCTTGTTGGACAGGCCGATCCCCCGGCCCTCCTGGCGCAGATAGACCAGCGCCCCGACCCCCTCTTTCTCGATCATTTTCATGGCCGTGATGAGCTGGTAGCCGCACTCGCACCGTTGCGAGTGGAACAAATCGCCGGTCAGGCACTCGGAATGAACCCGCACCAGCACCGGCTCGTCATGCTCGATGGGCCGGCCTTTCGCATCAAGATCGCCGATGCCCCCTTTGCACAACGCCAGATGCGGTTCGGGCGAGGTGGCGCTCTCGTACCCGATCAGCTTGAACTCCCCGTAGTCGGTGGGCAGATTGACGGACTCCACCCGCTTGACCTGGCTCTCGCGCTGCAGGCGATACTCCACCAGCTTGGTGATGGAGATGAGCTTCAGATCGTGCTGCTTGCAGAAGGTCATCAAATCCGGCACGCGGGCCATGGAGCCGTCCTCATTCATGATCTCACAAATGACGGCGGCCGGCTTCATACCGGCCAATCGCGCCAGGTCCACGGCGCCTTCGGTCTGGCCGGCGCGAACGAGGACGCCGCCGCTGCGGCAGCGCAGCGGGAAGATGTGCCCGGGCCGGGCCAGGTCCTTGGCCTTCGTGTCCTCGGCCACGGCGACCTGAATCGTATGGGCGCGGTCGGCCGCACTGATCCCCGTGGTGATGCCCTCGGCCGCGTCGACGCTCACGGTGAACGCCGTCCCGAATCGCGCCGTGTTGTCGAGCGTCTGCGGGTACAACCCCAGCGAATCACACTTCTCCGGTGTCAGAGGCAGACAAATCAGACCCCGGCCGAACGTCGCCATGAAATTGATGGTCTCGGGCGTGACGGTCTCGGCCGCACAGACCAGATCGCCTTCGTTCTCACGATCCTCGGCGTCCACGAGAACGACCATTTTGCCCCGTCGAAGATCCTCCAGGACTTCCGGCACCTCACTAAATCCTGTTTCCACGTCTGTTTCCTGCATTCGATTCCCTTTGCTGCGAGCCCAAACTCACCCGAGTATCACGCCGCACCGGCGGCACTCAATCGGCTGAAACATCAGCCCCCCCGGTTTGGGCCCGTTCGTACCGCTCAATATACCGGCTTCCGTTGCGAATGTAAATGAGCGTGGCCAAAACGGCCGTACCCGCCGCCGACCACCAGAGCACGCGCAGCACCCACTCCCAGCCCGGAACGACGCGCGAAATCTCCGGCGCCAGCAGCACCGCGGCCACCATCGAAAGCTGCAAGCCCGTCGCCACCTTGCCCACGAACACCGGCGCGATGTGGATTTGTGAAGTAATCAGATATACAATGACGAATCCCAGAAGCAGAAAGAGATCCTTGCCGATGATCAGCACCACCACCGTCGGGGGCAGCAGAAACCGGTCCACATGCGCCCTTTGCGAAACGAGCAACAGGCAGGCGCAGGTCATCAGCAGCTTGTCCGCCAGCGGATCGAGAAACGTGCCCAACTGCGTGACGGCCTGGCGCCGGCGGGCCAGATACCCGTCGAGAGCGTCGCTGACCGCCATAAGCAGGAAAATGGCGATCGCGACGTAACGCAGCGCCGTGCGGATCGTCGAGCTGAGACCGGGGTCGTTGATGTTCAGCATGCAGATGACAAAGGGGGCGATCATAAAGATACGCAAAAGCGTGATCCGCGTCGCCCAGCTCAGTTTGAAACCGCTCGGGCGCCGCAAGATGCGCCACCGGTTCAGCCAATCCCTTGCCGTCATTTTCTCGTCCCTGCCCAAACCGTAAGCCCGACAACAAAAACCGCTCACCATTGTCGTGACCGTCCAATGTGGTATACTACCTGGTGCGGCCGGTGACGGCAATAGGGTATGATGGGCCGGAGCGGGTCGGACGGTCAAACGCGATCCAACGCAGCGGAGACAATACGCATGACCAAAAAGATGCTGGCCCAGGCCTACTACGATCTGGCAACCATGCTGGATGCGGGCATGCCCATTCTGCGTGCCCTGGAAATCACCACCGAGGCGCGACAGGGATACCTCAAACAAGCCTTCTTCCGCCTGCACGAGACCATCTCCGAGGGCTCGGGCCTGGCCGAAGCCATGGCCGAGCAGCGTCAGGTGTTCAGCGACCTGGACCGGCTGCTCGTGGAGGCGGCCGAAACGTCCGGTTCGCTCGGTGACGCCTTCAGGATGCTCGCCGACTGGTACGATTTCATGCACAAGATCATGGGGCGGCTGTGGATGGGCATGATTCTGCCGTTCTTTATCCTCACCATCGCCGCCTTCGTGTACCCGCTGCCGAACGCCGTGTTGGGCGGTCTCTCGATGCAGGGGTATTTTCTCACGGCACTGAAGATTCTCCTGCTGCTCTTCGTACCGACGGCGATCGTGATCGCATGCCTGTTGCTCAAGGAAAAGGCTCGGCAGGTGCAATACCCGATGGACTTTATCGCCCTGCGAATCCCGCTTCTGGGGCAGGCGATCTACCAGCTCTCGATCTGTCGCTATACGAAGGCCTTCGGCATGCTGTACAAGGCGGGCGTGCCCATGATCGAGAGCACGACGCGCGCGAACAAGGCGGTGGGCAATGCGATCGTGGCGCTGCAATTCGCCGGCGGCAGGGAAAGCGTTCGGCAAGGGGGCATGGCCTGGGAAGGATTCTCCCCCAAGCTGCCCACCGAGTACCGGCATCTCTGGCAGGTGGGCGAAGAAGTGGGCGAGCTCGACAAGACCGTGGACAAGATCGCCGAGATTTCGGGCGACCGGGCCGACCTGCTCTTCACCGAGTTTGCCCGCTGGCTGCCGAGAGTGGTCTACGCCATGGTGGCCGTCATGCTGATCATCATGATCTTCCGACTGGCCGGCCAGGTGTACGGCAACGTGCCCACCTTCTAAACCAGTCCAACCGAGACGCGCGTTCCATCCGCAACGTCCCACAACGGTGCCAGGTCATCGGTCACGCGTCCCACGACGTTGACGGGCGAGGCGGCGCGAATCTCCGAGCCGCTCGAAGCCGGCGTGCTCCCGAAAAAAACGCAGAACGCCCGGCCGGGCGGCCAGAAGGCCAGCTCCCCCGCCTCGACCACTTCCCGCGCACCGTCCTCCAGATCGGCTTCAACATCGATGGTGAAGTAGATCTCGCCGCCCCACCGGCTCGCTCGCGCTTCGATGGGCAAGACGGCGGCGATCGCGCGGGCCGTGGGAGAATCGTTGAGTTCCGCCCGCACCGTCGTGGGACCGGCCGTGATAATGATCTGTTTCGGCACCGCGCGTCCTCCCATCGCAGCTCTGCCTTCTGCGACGACAACCGGATTCGCCCGAAGATCTCAGATGTCGCACGGCCCATTCGACCGCACCCGCCGGCCATTTTATCCCGGTATTTGCTTGATGTAAATCGACCCATTGTTACAATTCACCCGATTGTAAGGATGGACACATGGCTGTTTTGAACGTCAATATAGACCACGTGGCAACGGTCCGCCAGGCAAGGCTGACCGACGAGCCCGACCCCGTGTGGGCGGCGGTGCAGTGCGAGCTGGCCGGCGCCAACGGGATCACCGTACACCTGCGCCAGGACCGCCGGCACATCTGCGACCGCGACGTCCGCCTGCTCAAGGAGACCGTCGCCTGCAAGCTCAATCTCGAGATGAGCATGGCCGAGCCGATCGTCAAGATCGCCGAAGAGGTGAAACCCGACCAGGTGACGCTGGTTCCGGAGAAACGGGCCGAGCTAACCACGGAAGGCGGTCTGGACTGCGCCGCGCACAAGCGCAGGCTCGCCCAGGTCGTCAAGCGCATGGGCAAGAAAGGCATTCTCGTCAGCACGTTCATCGCTCCGGAGCCGGAGCAGATCGCCGCCTCGGCCGATACGGGCTGCGACGCGATCGAGCTGCATACGGGCATGTACGCCAACGCCCGCACGCAGCGCGCCGCCCAGCGCCGGCTGGCCGAGCTGGAGGCCGGCAGAGACCTGGCGCACGAGAGCGGCCTGGTCGTTCACGCCGGTCACGGGTTGACGTACCGCAATATCGGCCCCGTCGCCGGCATCCGCGGCCTGTGCGAGTTCAACATCGGGCACAGCATCGTCGCGCGGGCCGTGTTGGTCGGCATCCGCGAAGCGACGGCCCGGATGATCGAGCTGATCGACAAGCACAGCCCGGGCCAATCGTGACGCGCTGCGTAAGCAGGAGTCGTCGCACAGGATCGGAGCCGACGAGGAAACTCAAATAGCAAATAGTAAATCGTAAAAGGCAAATCAGGAGATTTGGGATGTTCACAGGGGCCATGGTGGCGTTGATTACACCGTTCCAGGACGGCGAAGTCGATTTTGGAACGCTTGACGAGCTGATCGATTTCCAGATCGAAAACGGTATCGACGGGCTCGTGCCCGTCGGCACGACGGGCGAGTCGCCGACCCTGAGTTACGAGGAGCACAAGCAGGTGATCGAGCGCGTCGTGAAGGGCGCGGCCGGCGCCGTGCCCGTCATCGCCGGCACGGGCGCCAACAGCACCGCCGAGGCCATCGAGCTGACCGCCTACGCCAAGAAGGCCGGCGCCGATGCCTCGCTGCAGGTGTGCCCCTACTACAACAAGCCCACGCAGGAGGGCTTCTACCAGCATTTCAAGGCCATCGCCGAAGAGGTGGATTTGCCGATCGTGCTGTACAACATCCCCGGCCGCTGCGGCGCGGGCATGACCCCGGAAACCATCGCGCGCCTGGCCGAGATCGAGAACATCGTCGCCATCAAAGAGGCCTCCGGCAGTCTCGACCAGGCCAGCGAGATCGCGATGCGCTGTGACATGACCATCATCTCAGGCGACGATTCGCTCACGCTGCCGCTGGCTTCCGTGGGCGGCAAAGGTGTCATCAGCGTCGTAGGCAACATCGTTCCGGCCGACGTCAAGGCCATGACCGACCTGATCCTCGAGGGCGACCTGGTCTCGGCCCGACAATGGCACCGCAAGCTCTTCGCCCTGAGCAAGAACATGCTGACGCTGGCGACCAACCCGATCCCGATCAAAGCCGCCATGGCCATGCTCGACCTGGCCTCCGACGAACTGCGTCTGCCCATGACGCCGCTGGAGGAAGCCCAGAAAGCAACACTGCGAAAGACGCTGGAGGAATATGGCCTGCTGAACTGAGGTCCCGACTCGGCCAATTGGATAACGGCTACAGGGTGCCGCGCCTGCGTAACCAGCCCGCGCCGCCTATACCCAGACCGCCAAGCAGAAACGCACCAGGAACGGGAACCGTAGAAAGCGTGACATCCAGTCTGTAATTGTCGTAGTACTGGGTCAGTACGCCGCTATTCGAATTGCCGGCCGCGAAGCCAAAGAGAGTCGTAGTGCCGCCGGAGAAATCAGGGGTGGTAGGTCCCGAACCGGCTAACCGAGGAAAGAGACTATCGGTAAACGTCCCCGAAAAAGTAAGCGTGTTCCAGTAGAGCGGGTAGCCGGTAACCCCAAGATCGGCGCCATACACGCTGGAGTCCTGCTCGACGAGAAGCAATATCCGTTGCCCTTGGCCAAACGCCCCCGAGCCGCTTAGTACATCGAGTTGTAGCTGAAACGGAGCACCTGCCAGCGCGAGACCGGTCGAGAAATCCGTCTTTACGCCAGTCCCGTAGACCGTAAGTCCCGAATCAGTCGTGACGTTGAGACGTGCATCAGGATTCCCCCCGGATGCCTCTCTTGTCATGGTAGCGGTGCCTGTGGCCCCGAAATCCCACGCAGAGAAGTCACCATCGGTAACGAACGCACCCTGAGCTGAGGCCGCGATTACTGCGAGACTGGCGACGGTGACACAATAGTGGAAGCACTTCATCACATTCCTCCTTCAATCTCCCCCGACAGTGTCCGATTTCTTCACCCAACGCTCCACATATGCCTGCGGGAACAGTCCTGAAAGCTGGTCCGTGAGGCAAACAGTTGTGTCAGAAATCCTCGTTTCTGACGCAAGAATGCGAATCACGATGATTACAGGGCCCTGCACGGACCGCCATGCCGAGCGGTCCTCCTTTTTGCAGTGACATGTAGTTTACCACACTATTCGGCTCGACGTCAAGACTCCAATACGAAGACGAAGCGCAGAGTTCTGCAAAAAGGCCTTAAGAGGCACCGCTTAGCTGAGGATCCCGTGTTGCGGGCCGTTTTGACAACATACACCGTGACAGAGCCGCACCCGCTACGGTGCGGCGTGCCAAGCGCTGTCCTGGGTGATTCCGAAGGAGCCGAGGTGGGTTTGGACCTGGACTTGGTACGGTCCGGTCTGGGCGGCGCCGTTGAAGCCGGCCTCTCCGTAACGGGGCGTTTTGGGCACTCGCCACGAGTGCCGGGCGGCGCCTCAGCCATACTCGAACCGCCCGGAGTGAGCGACCCGCCCCGAACCGTCCACGATCTTGAAGGACGGCTCCGGCGCCTCGGCGCCGTTTTTCTTGACGAAGGAACGGTACCGCTCGCCCGCCTGCCCTTCGAGGTCGAAAGTGATCGAGACATTCTGGCTGTACCGCCGCAGGGACGCCCGGATCTGGAAAGGCGGACCGATCTTCACGGCGGTCGATTCACCGGGGCGGATCTCGAAGTCGCCAAGCAGCCCGGTGCCGGCCTTGCCCATTTCAAACGTCCAGCGTGCGCCGGAATCTTCTTCGTTCAGTTCCAGTGCGAGCGTGGAGTATCTGCCGGCCGGCAGACGCCACGTCCCCCGGGAGCCCTGCAGAAACTGATGTGCCACGTCGGACCAGAGCGTCATCTTCACGTCGGCGCCGTCCAAATCGAGGGTCCCATACTCCGGCGTCGCGCGGCGGAACGTCACAACGCTCCCGTCCCGGGCAACCTCCATGTCGTAGTGGCTCCCCCCCACCTTCACCAGGCGGCTCAGCGGTACGATTTCCGAGCCGCCGTCGTCGTGAAAACGGAATTTCCCATCGCCGTCGAGATCCAGGGCCAATATGTCACAGCCCGGCTCGCGATGGCCGCGCGCCGGCGGAACGAAGGCGCCGTCGTATCGTCCGTCAAAATCCGCATCGACCAGGGTGAGCTTGCACCTCCGGCCCTCCAGCGCCACGGTGCCCTCGCGGCAGAAGGCCGGATAGCACATGAGCCACTTGCCGTCGGAGCACTGGGCGTTGAACGCGCCGGCCCCGGCGCCGGGGATCCCCGGGCCCGTCGTCACGGTGCCGAAGTAGTACGTCCGGGTGAGCCGAAAGATGCGCTGCCACGTCCCGACATACTCGGTCTCATCGGAAAACATACCGTCGGCGTCGGTGTCCAGGAAGAGCTTCACGGGCATCGGGCGACGGATGGAACGATAGGTGATCCCCGTGAGTTCTTTGTCCCCCACGTGCACGGTGAAGTAGACGGGCTCAGGAGGCACGTCGGCCGGTATGCTCTTGATCTGTGGCGGCCTGGTCACGGTCGTGCCCCGACGCTGCGGCCCTAAAAGCGTCAGGGACGTGTTGCCCCGTATGGGCGTGAGCTTCAGGGACACCGTGGCCACCACGGGACCGAGCGTGAGGTTCTCGGCCGGCGCCTGGGCTTTCGCCTCGCGTCGCAGCCGCACCAGCCGCTGATACGCCGTCTCCCGTATCCCCGTCGCCTCAGGAAGCGCCCGCGCGATAGAAATCGGAAGACATAGAAAGCCGGCGAGAATCACCGCCCATGCGTTCATTTGTCGTTACCTCCGCTCGAAAGCACACTCGCTTTGGAGCAAACCGGCGACGCGCGAGCCGGAATCAATCACGGCTCGTCATCCCGGTCGTTTGAATCGTTCGGCTCGTTCGGAGGCGGCGACGCGTACCGAGCGCCGTAGAACGCTCCACCGCCCATGCCCATCCCCGCTATCGGCTGTCCCTCGGGGATCTCCGGCGGCAGCTCGGCCGGTCCGGCCGGCGGCGGTACGAGGGCCCCGGCCAGACCACCGTCCACGCCCTCCCCTGCCGGTGGCGGTTCTTCTCCGGCGGCCGTTGCCTGTGGTGGCGGCGCCGACTCCGGCGGCGGCGATGCATCGCCGGTCGGGCTGCGAACCTGGTTGACCGCGCCGCTGATGAGCTGGTCCCATTCGCGGGACGCCTGGGACGGGCCTGCCATGCGAGGCTGGCTGACCGGCGCCGGTGCGGCCGGACTGGATACCGGACGCGGTGCCCGCGGCGTCGCCGATCGTCTGATCACGATGTCGCTGTCGGAAGGTTCGGTGGCGTTGTGATACGTAACGACCGAACCGGCGCCGATCACCGCTACGGCCGCGACCGCCACCGCCTTGCCCTTGACACCGGCCAGGACTCCTGCCGCAAGCGTCTGCGCGCCGGAGCCTGTAGTTGTCCCCACGGCCGATGCGGCAGCCGCGTGCCCGCCAACCAGGGCCATCTTGCCCAATTCCGTCATCAGCGCCATCGGCGCGGCCGTAACCGCGTTTTCACCCAACAAAGCCGTCAGCGCCCCGGCCGCCACGAGAATGCCGCGCCGGCGCAGCATACCGCGCAGGGTCGCCACGCCGGCCTCAATCCGACGCGAAACGGTCGCCTGCGAGATCCCGCGGAAAACCGCGATGTGACGGGTGGTCTGGCCCTGGAGAAAATGAGCGATCAGGATATCCCGGATCTCCGGATCCAGCCGGTTGAGCTCCTCATCGACGTAGGGCGAGATTTCTTTCCAATCCGCCGTCTTCTGCGGCTGCCCGGCGGCATACGCGACTTCGCGATGTCGCCGCGATCTCTCCCGACGCACCTGGTCGATGGCCTTGTGCGTGGCGACGCGATGGAGCCAGCCCGGAAGCGAGCCGGTCACGCAGTGGGCATCCTTGGTCAGTTGGAGGAAGGTGTCCTGGGCCACGTCCGAGGCCCGGTCCACGTCGGCCAGAATCCGCAAGGCGGCCCCGTACACCAGCCCGGCGTGCCGACGGATGATCTCCGCGAACGCCTCGGCATCTCCCGTTTTTGCGAAGCGCCTGAGCAAAAATGCTTCTGTCTCCGCCATTTTGGTCTCTCCTAACCAGCCTTTGCGACGGCACCGACTGCCAATAAGGCGTCGGCCAACGCCGAATGATTCAAAAAAACTCACAAGCACAGGCGTTTCCGGGCCCAACCGGGCTTGTGCCCGTGTCCCGGCCTCTTTGGCCGCGTGTGCGCCGCGCCATCAGCGGTGATACTGCTGCTGTGCCTCTGTATAAGTTTTCAAGGTGTCCGAAATCATGGTGCTGGCGGAGTAGCGGGCCCTGACGTGCTCCTGGGCGGTCCGGGCGAGCCGCCGGGCCAGATCGTGCTGGTCCAGCAACTGGGCCAGGGCGCGGTGAATGCTCGGCTCGCTGTCCGGCTCGAATACGACCGCGGTCTGGTTCGGGATAATCATATCATCCACTCCGCCGAGGCAGGCCGCTACCGCCGTACCCAGGCCCATCGCTTCCAGCAAGAACACGCTGAAGGCCCGCAGCGGCTGCGGTTGGACGAAAATATCCGCCGCCGCCAAAACGCAACGCCACGGATGCAGCGTCGGCACGATGGTGACCACTGGCGTCAGGTCGTGCTGCGCCAAAAACCGACGCAAGCGGTGCTCGCCGGCGCCCGGCCCCATCACGACGACCACGAACTCGCGCCCCTCGGCCAGGAGGGCCTTGATCGCCTGGAACACATTCTCGAAATCCGATACCCGGCGAAAGGGCTGCGCCATAACGATACTGGGCAGGCGCGAGGGCTCCGAGAAACAGACCGGCTCTCGCTCGACACAGGTGCCGATGTTGATCTGACGGATGCGGTCGGCGAAGCGAAAGCACGCCCGGGCCACGGTGGCTCGCACGGTCTCGGTCGGTACGGCAATCGCCCGGCAGTGCTGCGACGATACGGCGATGCGGGAGAATCGTTCCGAGAGAGAGTTGACCGCTTGCACGTACGGCAGGTTCAGGCGCCGGGCCAGCCGCCGGGCCAGACCCATCCGCGTTTCGCTGAGACAATGCAGAACGGTGGGCCGGCATTTCTCCAATTGCAACACCAGTCGTTCGATACCAAAGTGTTCCGTCAGCGGCATGTCCAGAAGCGGATGCGTCAGGACGGTCACCGGCGCCGGCACGAGGGGCTCCGTGTCGCAGCCGGGCGGGCGAATCAGCACCGTCGCGAGAGACTCGCTGGCGAGACCGACCAGAAGATGCCGGAGAAAGGGGGTGTGTTCCCTGACGGTCTCGCTCGACACAATCAGGACAGGCCGGAGCGACTTTCTCATACGCGCCGTGTCGGAATTTGCCTTCTCGTTCATGCGTTTCTTCCCAAATCGGCGTCCGGTTCAGATCGGAAAACGTGCGAAGCCGTTGGGCTGCCGAAACCGAGCACTATGCTATTTTACTGAACTTTTGCAAAATGGAGATTAGGCTTACTTTAGGAAGGAAGAATCTCCTTCGTGATTTTTCCTCCCGAGAACGTACGTGCTTTTCGTATCGGGATATAAGCCCCATCTTCAAGGAAATCACACCAACG
>JAFGCA010000436.1 GCA_016932895.1 Sedimentisphaerales bacterium
CAGTTCGGATCCTCCCCGCCGACAAATGTAACCACCGGTCCTTGGCCGGCGCCGTCAATCACCGGATAATCCGTTTCGTTTGGCTCGTTCGCATCGATCCCGAGCAGTTGAACGCGCTTGCCTGAAAAATCGACGCACTCGTGATACGTCCCGGGACGAACGAGAATCGAAGCCCCGTCGGCCGCCACCTCGATGGCCTCCCGGATACTGTCGAACGGATGCCCGGCCGTCCCGTCCTCCTGCGGATCGCTGATCCCCCCTGCATACGGCCCGGGATCATCGGGCGCGTCATCATCGACGTAAATCTCATTCATCCAGGTGGCGAAATTGGCCTTCAGCGTATAGTCCTGATAGACGATCACGGTGGCGCGGGCCCGATCTGCATCCGCGATGACACCGGCCTCGACGGGAGCGCCTGTCCAGCCGACAAAAAAATACAGGTCGGGTTCGACAGGCTCTGCCTGCACGTCGATGCACCGGCCAACCTCAACGGCGTGCGCCCCTTCTTCGGGCGTTTCCACCCGCCCCCCCGCCGTGGACGTCACAGTCAGCACCGGTCCGTCCCAGAGCCAGCCCCCCGCGGGCATGCTGAGATCGCCTGCCTTGATTCCCTCGCTGGATATGGCCGTCCGAACCCAGTACGTGTACTTCTCTCCCGCCGTGACGGCGACGTCATCAAAGCGCTCGGCGGTCTGCCAGTCGCTGACCGGTGTTCTGTTGAAGACATCGGCGCCGACGGCGCGCACGACTTGATAATAGCTGGTGTACTGAGGACCATTAGAGACTCGATCCCAGCGGACGGCCAGGGCGTCCGGAGACGTGCCCTGCGACGCCGAAATGCCGACTGGCGGTCTGGTATTGGGCTCGTATGTCAGAGAAACAAAGGGATTTTGCTCCACGATCGTTTGCAGATGACTGCCGTATGCGCGTTCATTCAACTCGTAGTTCGATCCCAGATACAAGGTCTTCAGATTGTTCATCTTGAGCAGGGCCGAGACGTCACTTACGGAATTGTCGTGCAGATCGAGGAACTGGAGATCCCTCAATTCGGACAGGGGTGAGATGTCGGCGATTTGATTCCCGCGGAGCGCCAATCGGTGCAGATTTGTCAATGCGGCCAGTGCCGAGAGATCGGTAAGGTGGTTGTATTCAAGATCCAGTTCTTCCATGGCCGTCAATCCGGACAGCGGCGAGATATCCGCAATCTCACATCCGTACATGTCCAGATGGCGCAACCCGGTCAACCCGGAGAGTACGGAGATGTCAGAGATTGCGTTGTTGCGAAGAACCAACGTCTCCAGGTGGCCCAAGCCGGACAGCGGCGCGATATCACGAATGTCGTTGTCGTGCACGTCGAGATGTTCCAGATGGGCCAGTCCGGACAGCGGCGACACATCCACAAGAGCATTATTGTTGACTATCAGAGTCTCCAGATTTCCAAGCTGTACCAGGATCGAAGCGTCGGAAATCCGGTTGTACGACAGGTTGAGATACGTCAGCGATGTTGCACACTCGAGACCCGTCAAATCGCGAATCCGACGCCCTCCGGCATATAACTGCGTCATCTGCATCATATCGCCAGGTGTCGGGTCTGCCAGCCACAACTGCTGCTCAACAGCGTCCTTCAGATTGGGATCAGCAAAATGAACGGGGTCCTCCGCCCGTACGGGAACGAGCAGGCATAGTGACAGGAACAGCGCCCATAGAAACCTCACACCTCGTCCTCCTCCACAGCACTACCCCTTGCAACACAAGGTTTCCCGGAAAACGCCGAACCTCACAGCATACCATTATAGCACTTTTGCCTACTGATCTCAAGTACTATCGCGGAAACGTATAACAAAGGAGTTTTTTTGTCCAGCGTTTTGGACGGATCGGGCGCCTGGCATTTGCGCCGGCTCGACGGAGGCGTTGCGGGGTGGGATGGCTACTTCTTGTGTTTCTTCCTGGCCTTGCGGCGAGGCGCGGGGGCGGGGCGCGGGGCCTGGCCGAGGGGCTCGACGGGGACGAGGTTGAGCTGGCGGGCCGGAACGTTGACTGAAGCGATATGAACCTTGATGGCCCGCCCCAGGCGAACGGCCTCGCCGGAGTTCCTTCCCAGCAGGCACTGCGATTTCTGTTCGTACTGCCAGTGGTCGGGGCCCAGGTCCTCCAGCCGGATGAGGCCCTCAATCCCGAATTTCTGACATTGCACGAACACGCCAAACCCGGTCAGGCCCGTCACGACGCAGCTTAGCTCCTCGCCGATTCGTTTGCTGAGCATCTGGAGAATCAGCACGCTGACGAGCTCTCGTTCGGCGTCCTCGGCGCACTGCTCGGTGAAGCTGATGTGTCGCCCCGTCTCCGTCAAATCCTGGCCGGCGGCCGTTTGTCGGGCCACCTCGGGGCTTTGCGTGAGGTAGCACTGCAACAGCCGGTGAACGAGCAGGTCGGCATACCGACGAATCGGGCTGGTGAAATGGCAGTAGTGCGTCGAGGCCAGGGCATAATGGCCGATGTGCAGGGGCGCGTACTCGGCCTTCTCGAAGCTTCGCAGGACCGCCAGGTTGACCGCCAGCGATTCCTCGCGTGCCTTGACCGACGCCAGCAGATCCTGAATCGTGTGCCGGTTGGGATTGCGGGGGATATGGAAGCCCATGGCCCGGAGCAGCTTGGCGAGGTTCTTCATGCTCAGCGCATCGGGCTCGGGATGGACCCGGCGCATGAAGGCAATGTTGCTCCGATCGAGCAGCGAGGCTACGGCCTCGTTCGCTTCGACCATGAACATCTCGATGATCGTGTGGGGGTAGCAGTCATCGGCCGGATGCGCATCGACGACCCGGCCCGACGCATCGAAATCGAGCTCCGGCTCGGGAAGATCCAGGTGCAACATCCCGTTCTCTTCCCGCCGCGCCTCAATGAGGCGGCTCAGCGCACTCATCCGCGCCACCAGATCGATGATGTCCCGTTTCAGGCCCTTGGTGTGCCCTTTCAGGACCCGGTCGGCCTGCTCGTAGGTCAGGCGGGCCTTCGAGCGGATGATACTGTTGGCAAAGCGGCGCGAACGAATGCGTCCTTTATCATCGTACGTGATGTACGCGCTTTTCGTGAACCGCTCCTGATCGGGCTGCAAGCTGCAAACCCCGTTGCTGAGCACCTCGGGCAGCATCGGAATCGTCTTGCCCGGCAGATACACGCTGTTGCCACGCTGGCGGGCCTCCTCGTCCAGGGGCGAGCCGGCCGGCACGAAAT
Organism: Sedimentisphaerales bacterium; assembly: GCA_016932895.1. Next base: position 3,232 of record JAFGCA010000436.1, read on the forward strand.
GGCTCACGTCGGCGATGTGAATCCCGAGAACCCACCGGCCCTGCGTATCGACGTCGAGGCTGATGGCATCATCGAAATCCTTGGCGTCGGGCGGGTCAATGGTAAGAATCACCTTGTCGGTGATGTCCTCGCGGCCGTCGCCGGCCTGCGGCGCAAATTGCGCCGCAGCGTGGCGTGCCTGTTCCAGGCATTCGGCGTCAAACTCGCCGGGCAGATGATAGCGACGAATGATCGAGGCGATCTCGGTGTCGTAGCGACCGGCCCGGCCCAGAACCTCGAGGATCACACCTCGCGCCAGGTAACGATCCGTCGGGTAGGAGAGGATCTCGACCACGACCTTGTCTTTTTCCCGGGCGTTCTTGGCCGTCACGTCATCGACGGCGATCGGATCGATAAAGGCGCTGCCGTCGGGCTGGACCAGCCACGCCTCGGGGTGCCGCGTCAGGGTGCCCACGAACCGGTTGTTGGCCCTCTCCAAGACCTGGAGGATCTCCCCGGTGTAGCGGGTCTCGGCGCCTCTCTTGCCCTTGCGTTTGACCTTGGCCAGCACGACGTCGCCGGTCATGGCGTCGGCGGTACCGTCCGGCGGTATGAACAAGTCGCCATGCGTGTTGGGCTCCAGGGGCACGATAAACCCGAAGCCCTTGGGATTCGCCCGAAACCGGCCGACCACCTGGCCCGCCATCGCCGGCAGCGTAACCACGTTGCCCGCTCCGATGATGACGTGGCCGGCACCGCGGAGCTCGTCGAAGGCCTGCTTAAATTCCTCGTACGCATCGGCGCCGACCCCCAACGTCTTGGCCAACTGGGCCAGTTTGAGAGGGTGGTATTCGGCGTGCTTTAGCAGCTTGAGAATACGATCCTTGTACACTCTCGGCATGGGCCACCATAAGAAAAACAGCACCCAACCGGTTCGTCGTCGATCGAGTGCTGCCGTTTTGCTACAACATCGTCATCCTTGTACGCTCGAACGCGGACAGGGCAGCCGCTGCAAAACACCTCTGGGAGCGGCTACCCCTCCTGTTTCGCCTTGAGGCTGTTGAGTCTCTTGGCCAAGCGAGATTTCTTTCGGGCGGCGGTCTTCTTGTGCATGGTGCTGGTGCTGGCGACCTTGTCCAGTTTCTTGACGACGAGCTTAAACTCCTCGCTCGCTGCGGCCGTATCGCCTTGGCCCAGAGCCGTCTCAAACCGCTTGATCTGCGTCTTTACCTGGCTCTTTCGCGCCCGGTTCGTCGTCCGTCGCTTGGCATTTTGCCTGATTCTCTTCTTCGCTGACAAAGAATGTGCCACTTTGTTCTCCTGAACACTTGAAAAACGCTATCAGAAACTACTCACTGAGAGGTTGGTTCAATATTATTTCTCGTCAGCGGATTCACTTTCGGGACCATTACCCAACTCGGCCCGAAGCCGGTCTACCCGCTCGCTGACGTCCTTATACCCAAAATCCAACTGGGCGATCCTGCGGTAAATCTCCAATGCCTTGCCGTTCTTGCCATCTTCTTCATAGGCACGGGCGAGATTATAACGCAATTCCTTGGCGATTGCATCATCTTTTATTTCGTAGGTTTCGATCGCCCGGCGAAATACGTCGATCGCGTCGGCGTACCAGCCCTTCATGAAAAAGCAATAGCCGATCTTGTCCATGGCCGAGATCTTGCGTCTGGCGTCCTTCTGGGCCTCCTGGAACAGCGGAATCGCTTCATTGTAATGCCCTGCCTTCATCAAACGAAGGGCGTATTGGTATTTGGGGGCCAGATCGGTGGGGTAGTTCTCCACGCACAGCCGGTAGTGCTGCATTTCGGTGCTGTCAAGGGCAGCCGTCAGTTCTTCGATCTGCCCGTCCGCCGGGGCCTTGTCAGAGGCGCCCTTGAGGCGCTTCTTTGCCTCTCGCAGCTTGCGTTTTAGCTGTCTGATGCGTAGCAGACCGGCCTTTTCTTTGAAACTGAAGTCAGCCCGGCTGTCGTACGCTTCTTCGAGCAACTGTACCGCCTCGGCATCGGTCTCATCCTTTTCCAGATCGGCCAGGGCCTCGGCCAGAGTGAAGAGGTTCTTCGGGGGGTCGGGGTCCTTTTCATAGGCCTTTCGCGCGTCTTCCACGGCGGAGGTCCGATAGTCTTTCGTCTTGATGACCCTGTCCTGGGCGTAGAGCTTGGCCTGGGTCTCCCGGTCCTGGATGGACTGGCGGAAGTCTCCGTCCACGTCGTACTTGCCCCGGGCCATGGTCAGCTCGGCCGAGAGATTCTTGAACTCGTCGGCCAGTTCCTTGCTGTCGGGCTTGAGCCGGGTGGCGCGCTGGCAGGCCGCCACCGCCTTGTCATACTGGCCCAGGGCGGCGTAGGAATCCTTCAGCAGCAGGTACGTCTGCAACGAGGGCTTCTCCACGGCGTTATTGGTCTGGAAAATCAGATTGGCAATCCAGTGGGCGGTTTTCTCGAAACCGCCTTGTACGGCCGCCTTGAGCATGGCCTCGGCATAGGGCGTGTGATCGGGGTCCTTGGCGAACAGATATTCAGCGTTGAGCATCTGTTCGAGAGGGGTTTTTCCACGCAGGCGTTTGACCCGTTCCACCATGGATGGCTTTTTGCCCCCTTTTCCGCGTCGCTGGAGCCCCAGTTCGCAAAGCGGCAGGTGGCCTTCTTCCAGGGCATCGGGGGCCCGCTGGAGGCCTTCGAGATACATTTCAATGGCGTAGTCGTAGTTTTTCCCTTCGGCGGCTTTTCTGGCCTTCTCGAAAAAGGCCCGCGCCGCGGTCAAGTCCGGGTCCACCTCAGCCTTGGGGGGGTCCGCTTCGGGCGTTTCCGGCACAATGGCGGGCTTGGCGGGCTTGACCCGGGTCCTCTGGGGACGGGTCGTGCCGGCTTTATCGAATCTCGGCCCGCCCGCAGCGCCACGCTTCTGCCGCGCCGAAGCCAGTCTGCCCATGAGCCGCTTCAAATCGGCTGCCAGTTTCAGGTCGCCCGGCTTGAGACGAACCGCCCGCTGGCAGGCTGCCGCCGCCCTCTCAAGCTGTCCGACAGCCCCGTAGGAATCCTTCAACAGGATGTATATCTGGGCGGACGGTTTTCGGGCGTTGTTGTTGGCCAGAAACATCAGATCGGCCATCCACTTGACCGTCTCCCTGTATCCCCCCGCCACCGCCGCACGCAAAATCCCCTCCCCGTAGGCCAGGTGCTCGGGGTCCTTCGCCAGCAGGTACTCGGCGTTGAGCATCTTCTCCAGCGGCGACCCGCCGTCGGCCAGACGCCGGCGGACCTCCTCCTCCCCGGGCCTGATCCCGTTGCCTCGCTGGCGACGCAGGGCCACGACACGCAGCTCCACGTGGCCTTCCTGAACCGCATCGGGCGCACACCGAAGGCCTTTCAGGTACGCATCGATGGCGCCGTCGAAGTCGCCTCCCTGGGCGGCTTGACGCGCGCGATCAAAAAAGACCCGGGCCTGCTCCTGTGCTTGCGTATTCGATTGCTGCATATTCTAACGTAGATTCTTTCCCAAACGACGTATCCCTAACGTTTATCGTAATATTCGGCTCAATATTGTCAATGAATAAATGCTTGAACGAAAAGGATACGCGTGTTATAAGGGTTGTTTCGTTGTGATCCGACGTTGACGGACCAGAGACAGTTTCCGCGCAGATTGTATCGGGAGTACCAGGAATGATAACGGCCCTGGAGCAGTATGACCCTCAGATTTACGAACTCATACGCCAGGAAGAAGCCCGGCAGAGCGGCTCGATCCGCTTGATCCCCTCAGAGAATTACGTCTCACAGGCCGTGATGAAGGCCAGTTCGAGCTGCCTGACGAACAAATACGCCGAGGGTTATCCGGGCAAGCGATACTACGAGGGACAGCAGGTCACCGACCTGATCGAGAAGTTGGCTCGAGACCGGGCCAAGAAGGTCTTCCAGGCCGATCACGCCAACGTCCAGCCCTATTCGGGCTCGGTGGCGAACCTGGCGGCCTACGCGGCTCTGATCAACCCGGGCGACACGATTATGGGAATGTCGCTCTTCCACGGCGGTCACCTGACCCACGGCTGGAAGGTCTCGCTGACGAGCCGCTTTTTCAACTCAACGCCCTATCTGGTGAATACCGAGACCGGCCGGCTCGACTATGACATGATCCGCGAGCACGCCAAGAAGAACCGCCCCAACGTGATCATCTCCGGCGCCACCGCCTACCCCCGGGCCATCGATTTCGAGATCTTCGGGGAAATCGCCCGGGA
>JAFGCA010000437.1 GCA_016932895.1 Sedimentisphaerales bacterium
GCCTTCCTGCCGAGGCATCAGCAGGAGAGGGTCGAACAGGTGCAGCCCGAATCCGGCGGACGCCTGCCCGTGCAGCAGTTCCAGCAGGCGCTGCCTGACCCGCGCGGGAGTGGAGTGAGCCACGCTCATGGCGTCCTGGGCCGTGTCGCGATAGCCCAGCCCGGTGCGGCCCCCGACTTCAACAAACGACGCGAAACGCGACCACGTCACGCAGGTCTCCGCCTGGTATAACGTCCAGGTGTTGATCATCGCGTTGATCCCCTCGTCCGGCGTGTGACACTGGAGGTTCGCGAGCTTGTCGTGCCAGTGCCGGCGCAACGCGGCGAACGCTTCGTCCACGTTGCGCGGGTCGGAGTATTTCTTTCGCATGCGCCGGCCCTGCCGGATCCCGGGCCCGATCCCCAGCATGAAGACACACCGAACGCTCCGTCCGGGCTTGACGGTATACCGTTTGTGCAGGGCGCCGCAGTGGTTTCCTCCCAACTGGCTGCTGCCCGAGCACCGGCCTCGCTCGACCGCCAGGGGATCGGTCTCCGTGCGGTACGGTCCCAGGAAGCTGTCGCGCAGACAGTCGTAGCTGTCAGGCGCGAAACTCGCCGTGAAGAAGTGGTGCAGGCCCGGGGCGTAGAAGAAATCGTAATCGATGATGCCGTCCCGGTAGCTGGAGCCGCTGGCGTACAGGCCCATCTGAAAATCCTGGTTGTCCAGGTTCACCTGGTGCAGAGAGAACTCGACATAGGAAAACACGCTCAGATGGCGCACCCGCTTGCTGTCGTTCGTGAGGACTACGTCCCAGAGTTCGACATCATCGCCCAGCGGGATGAAGAGCGTTTGCTCAGCGCGAACGCCCTGGTAACGGCATTGAAATCGCGAGTAGGACAGGCCGTGCTGGCAGGTGTACTTGGCTTTGGCGAGACTCTTGCCGACCGGTTGCCAGGAGATCGACCAGTACTGGCCCGTGTCGTCGTCGCGCACGTAGACGTAGTGGCCCGGCCGGTCCAGGGGGACGCCGTTGGGGCGAAACCGCGTGATGCGGCCGCGCTCGGCCGAACGATAGAACGAATATCCGCCCGCGTTATGGCTGATGACCGTGCACATATCCTCCAGACCGAGGTAGTTGGTCCACGAGACCGGGACATCCGGCCGGTCGATCACATACTCCCTGTTCTTCTCATCGAAATAGCCGTATCGCATAAGGGTACATCCCTCACTTCGCAGGTTCCACGTCACGAATCCGGGCGCCCGTGACGGCGAACGTCCAGGCGTGTTCGCACGGCGGCGACTGACGCAAGGCTTTCGGCACAGAGACCACCAGGCCCCCGGGGCCCGTCTTCCAGCTCACCGGCTCATCAACTCCCACCATGCGGACCGTCTCGGCCTGCGGAATGATGGGAACGGTGATCTCCGACGGTGGCAAGGCCGCATCTTCCCCGGCCAGGAGAATCAGGTGCAGCGTATCGTTTCTCCTCGTCAGATACAAATCGTTGCGTTCGTAGGGCCGGGTCGGTCTGGTTCCATAGATGGCTTCTCCGTTGACCCGCAGCCAGCGCCCGATTTCGCCGAGCCGCTCCTGGGCTTCCTGCGGCAGGCAACCATCCGGACCCGGACCGACGTTGAGCAGGAGGTTGCCGCCCCGAGCGACGATGCGAATCAGCGTATGAATCAGGTCGCGCGCGGATTTATAGTTGTCCGCCGGATTGAAGGACCATTGCTCGCCCATCGTAATGCAGCTTTCCCATACGCCGTCGAGGAATGCCCCGGGCACCGTCTGTTCGGGAGTCCGGTAGTTTTCGTAGCGTCCGCCGCCGGCGCGATCGACGATGATGAGTCCGGGCTGATGCTTCCGCGCCATCGCGGCCAGCCGGGGCATGTCGATGTCCTCTCGCGGCGGGCGCACCCAATCGGAGTCCAGCCAGAGAATCTCCACCGGACCATACGCGGTCATCAGCTCCTCGACCTGATTGTGCACGAAGTCCACGTAGCGGGTCCATCGGGTCGGGTGTTCGGCCGGATCGTAGTTGGCCTCGCGCGCCAATCGGGGATGGTCGGGATTCCAATAGTCCCGATGATGCCAATCGGCCTTGGAGAAGTACACGCCGATCTTGAAATTACGCCGCCGGAAGGCGTCGAAGAGCGCCCCGGCCACGTCGGCCTTTACGCTGCGGTGAAAGGGACACGACGAATGCGTGGTCCGGTAGTCGGTCTGGACCGTGTCGAACATGCAGAACCCGTCGTGGTGTTTCGTCGTGAAGACCAGGTACTTCATCCCGGCGTCAGCGGCGATCCGGGCCCACTGATCGGGCTCGAAACGCGTCGGATTGAACTGCCGATTCAGAGCGAAGTAGGTCTCCATGAACGCCCCGACGTCCTTGCCCGACTGCTCCCACGCAGGCAGCCTGTCGCGTCCGTACGGTTCGGCGTCGCAGATGGGCCAGGATTCCACGGTGCCCCAGACGCTGTAGGGCCCCCAGTGGATCATCAGGCCGAACTTCATATCCCGAAAGCGTTCGAGCTTCTCCCGGACTGCCGGATCCGGTTCGGCACCCGTCTGGTCTGGAGAGATCGAGTCTGTCATGGCAGTTTCCCCGACACCGTCAAACATGCGCGTTTTTCAGAACTGGCAGCGTCACTCTTTTTCGCGGGACAATTCTACCCGCTTTTCTCGCGCGAGGCGATCATTCTTGACAGCGGTTGCGCCTCGGGCCGACAGGGAAACCAGTCCGTTTGGGGCCGCAGGCTCCCCAGCCCGGCAACGGCCGGCCGCACGCCCTGGTTGACGGTTGTCCGAATCCGGGGCATGCACTACAATACCGGTTCGCGCGACGCCCCGTATGGGGCTTCTCGTTTCGAAACGCAGGTGGTTTTTGTAGGAGTTCGTTGCATGGTTGCGACACGCGCATGGAAAATCGTCAGCATAGCGGTTCTGCTGTCATCACTCTGCTCGGGCCTGAGCGTCGCGGCCGAGAGCATGCTGTTTCAGATCGGGCAGGCGGACAACGATACAACCGAGTTCGCCCTGGGACCCAATCAGTACGCCCAGTATTCGGAAGCGTTTCCGCACGACACGATCTACGTCGTCGGCCAATCCGACCCCAGGAAGGACTGGCCCTACGTGCACCCGGGTCCGGTGGATGGGTGGGCCGGCGGCCAGAACCATACGGCCAGCATCGTCTTTGGCGTCGAATCCGTCCCGGCCTCAGGCTCCTGCAAGCTTCACATGGACTTCGTGGACATGCACCGGGGCGTTCCCCCCAGGCTGGAGATCAAGGTCAACGGCAGGCTTTTTACGAGACACCTGCCCGCCGGGGCCGGAGATGCCTCGGTCTATGGCGAGCCGGATAAGGGGCGCGAGCACCGGATGACCATTGAGTTCCCGGTGCGGCTGATAAGGACGGGCACCAACACTATTACGATTGCCAACACACGCGGGAGCTGGTGTCTGTATGACTGTATCTCTCTGGCGACGCCCGCCTCGGTCCGCCTCGGCGCCCTGACGGAAGTGAGTGAGTTGATTGACGTGAGCACCGGGCCTCTTCTGGTCAGACAGGGCGGCCGACTGTTCCAGCCTGTTTTCGCCACGCTCCTGCGCATCGGTGAGCCCGTGGAGGCGACGGTCACCGTGGAGGGAAGCGAGCCGGCGACGTATACTCTCCAGTCCGGGTACACGACGGTCGAGGGTCTTGTGCCCGCCGTCGAGCGACCGACCACCGTGGATGTGACGGTGGCGGTGACCGGAGAACCTCTCGCCCGCCGCTCCGTCGAGATCGCCCCCGTGCGCAAATGGGAAATCTACATCCTCCACCATTCCCATGTGGATATCGGCTACACCCACGTCCAGACCGACGTGCTCCAGAAGCACTACGAGTACTTCGACCAGGTGATTGAACTGGCCCGCAAGTCGGCTCAGTACCCCGAGGGCTCGCAATTTAAATGGAACGCGGAAGTCCTGTGGGCCGTCGACAGCTACCTGCGCGAGGCCTCGCCCGAGAAACGGGAGGCCTTCATTGACGCCGTCAGGAAAGGCTGGATCGGCCTGGATGCCCTGTACGGCAACGAGCTGACCGCGTTGTGCCGGCCCGAAGAGCTTGTTCGCCTGGTCGATTTTGCCGGGCAGATGAGATCGCGATACAACGTCACGATCGACTCGGCCATGATTACCGATGTCCCCGGCTACACGTGGGGGCTCGTCCCCGTTTTGGGCCATACACCGGTCAAGTATTTTTGCGTCGGTCCCAACCGAGGGCATCGCACCGGCTCGACCCTCCCTGCGTGGGGGGACAAGCCGTTCTACTGGGTCAGTCCGTGCGGCCAATACAAGATCCTGACCTGGGTTGCCGGCGAAGGCTATTCCCTGTTCCACAGCGGGCAGCTTAATTCGGACACCCTCTTCGAATACCTCGACCGATTGGAGCGAGCCAAATACCCGTACGATATGCTCCAGATTCGCTATTCCATCGGGGGCGATAACGGCCCGCCCGATCCCGGCTTGGCGGATTTCGCCCGCGAATGGAACGAGAAATACGCCTACCCACGCCTCGTGGTCGCCACCACCAGCGAGATGTTCAGCGAATTTGAAAAACGCTATGGCGAGGACCTGCCCGTGGTGGCCGGTGACTTCACACCCTATTGGGAGGACGGGGCCGCCTCCAGCGCCCGTGAGACGATCATCAATCGCGCCGCCGCCGAGCGACTCGTCCAGGCCGAGACTCTGTTTGCCATGCTGCAACCCGGCGACTACCCGGCAGAGGAGTTCTACCAGGCCTGGCGAAACGTGATCCTCTATGACGAGCACACCTGGGGCGCCCACAACAGCATCTCCCAACCCGAAGGCGATTTCGCCCTGAGCCAGTGGAAAATCAAACAGGCCTTCGCGCTCGACGCCGAGACTCAATCCGATCGACTCCTGAAGAAGGCGACCTCGATCCGCAGCGCCTCCGCAGGCGACGTTACGACCATTGACGTTTTCAACACCTGCTCCTGGCCGCGCACCGACCTTGTCACGGTCCCCGGCACATGGAATCGGAAGAACCTTTGCATCACCAATGCCGGGGGCGAGGGTGTCCCGTCGCAGAGACTGACAAGCGGCGAGCTGGTTTTCCTGGCCGGCGACATCCCCCCCTTCGGCGCCAAGCGTTTCCTCTGGGCCGCCAAGCCGGCAGGCGTATCGACGGCACCGGCAAGCGCTGCGGGGACCAGGCTCGCCAACGGCCTGATCACGGTCATTGTTGACGAGAAGACGGGCGCGATCGCTAGTTTGAAGTACAAGGATGCGGAGGTCGATTTGGCCGGCGCTGATGGAGGCGTGCAACTGAACGACTATTTCTATGTGCGCGGCCGCGACCCCCGGGCCCCCGAGCGAAACGGCCCCGTGCGAATCACCGTCAAGGAGAAGGGCCCGCTCGTCGCTTCTCTGCTGATCGAATCCGGCGTTCCGGGCGCCCGCAAGCTCGTGCGGGAGATTCGTCTGGTCGCCGGTCTGGACCGGCTCGACATTATCGACACCATCGACAAGACGAAGATCTATCAGCAGGAGGGCGTCCACATCGCCTTTGCGTTCAACGTCCCCGGGGGTGTGGTGCGCATGGACACGCCTTGGGCCATCGTTCGCCCCGAGCTCGACCAGATTCCCGGCGCGTGCAAAAACTACTTCACCGTCCAACGCTGGGTCGATGTATCGAACGACCGGTATGGTTTGACGTGGGCGACCCCGGACGCTCCGCTGATCGAGATCGGCAGGATAACGACCGACGCTCCCACGGTCGGCTGGATCGACAAGCTTGAGCCCTCGACGACGGTCTACTCCTACGTCATGAACAACTACTGGGAGACCAACTACAAGGCCACCCAGGAGGGCCCGACGACGTTCCGCTACTCCATCCGGCCGCACCGCGGCTTTGACGCCGCCCAGGCCACCAGATTCGGCACGGAAGCAAGCCAGCCCCTTGTCGCCGTGCCCAATGCCGGCAGGCGTTCCGTTTGTGCGTCACTGCTGCACGTGCAGCCGGCCGACGTCGTGGCCAGCGTCCTCAAGCCCTCCCGCGACGGCAAGGCCTGGATTCTGCGTCTCTTCAACCCAACCGAGAAACCGCACAAGGTGACGCTCGCCTGGGGCAAACCGGCCCCGAAGAAGGTCTTCCTGAGCAACTTCGCCGAAGAGGAAGGCCGGCGCATGAGAGAACCGGCCGAGATCGGGCCGTACGAAATCGTCACGGTAAGAGCCCAATTGCCGTAACAGCAAGATCTGCGTCGTCCCGGAGACCGCTGAATGGCCCCCATCGACTACTGTCTGATCCTCGCGTACTTCGCGCTCGTCATCGGTATGGGCTTCTGGTTCCAGAAGCGCGCTTCCAGAGGTCTGGCCTCGTATTTCCTCGGCGGCAAGTCACTCCACTGGCTTGCGCTGGCGATGTCCGGCTCGGTCTCCAACTTCGACATCACGGGAACGATGTGGATCATCTCGATTCTGTACGTGCTCGGCATGAAGTCCATGTGGCACCACTGGATGTGGGGCTTTCTCATGGGCGCGTTCTTCATGAGCTACATGGGCAAGTGGGTGCGCCGCTCAAACGTCATGACGGCCGCCGAGTGGATGCAGACGCGCTTCGGCTCAGGCCCGGCCGGCAAGCTCGCCCGCACGACGTCGGCGCTGATTGCGGTGTTTCTTACCACCTGCTTCATCGGCTACGCCTATCAGGGCATCGGCAAGTTCGCGGCCGTGTACATTCCGCTGGAGACCCTGGCCGAGCATACCGCGTCCCCATGGCTACAAGATCTGGTCACGAATCATGAGCCCGCCTTGCTGGCCCTGGTGATCATCTCGCTGACCACGCTTTACGTGATCTTGGGCGGCCTCTACAGCGTCGTCGTCACCGATGTCATTCAGACCGTGATTCTCACCGTCGGGAGTCTCTTCGTCGCTTATATCGCCTGGGCCCGCCTGACCCCTTCGGCGCTGGCGTCCCTGCCGGCCGACTGGAGTTCTCTGGCCGTCCCCTGGCGCATCGACGAGCTGGCCGGGACGGACAATGCGAACTTTCAGTTCTTCGGCGCCCTGGTCATCTTCTGGGTGATGAAAGGGCTTCTGCTGAATCTCGGCGGTCCGGCCCAGATGTACGATGCGCAGCGCTTCTTGGCCGCACGGGACCCGCGCGATGCTGCCAAGATCGGCGCCGCCTGGAGCCTCTTCCTGGTCGTCCGCTGGGCCATGTGCGCCGGCATCGCGCTGCTGGCCATCACTGGCGTCGCCGGCGTCACCGACTCGGAGAAGGTCATGCCCCTGGTCCTGCTCGAATTCCTGCCCGCCGGCATTCGGGGCATTGTCATCGCGGGCCTGCTGGCGGCCTTCATGTCCACGTTCAGCTCCACGGTCAACAGCGGCGCGTCCTTCGTTGTCCGTGACATCTGGCAGCCGTATTTCCGTCCGCACGCCTCCGAGCATCAGGCGGTGCGCTTCAGCTACGTCGCCACCATTCTCATCGTCGCCGTCGGCATCGCCATCGGCTTCAACGCGAGATCGATCGCGCAGATCTGGAACTGGATGATGATGGTCCTCAGCGCCGGCGTCGTCGTGCCCAATGTGCTTCGCTGGTACTGGTGGCGCATCAACGGGATCGGCTACGCCCTTGGCACGTTCGTCGGGCTGATCCTGTCGCTGGTCGTTCTCTTCAGGCCCGACCTGCCGGACTACATCGTCTTCCCCGCCATTTGCACCGCCACGCTTGTCGTATGCATCCTGGCGTCCGTGTTGACGAAACCAGTGGCCCTGGAGATTCTCGGGCGATTCTACGAGTCGGTTCGCCCCTTCGGTTTCTGGGGTCCCGTTCGAGACGCCGCCGGTCTCCCCGTGGATCGAGCGAACGCGAAGTCCGAGAGCCTGCGACGCACGACTCTCAATGTCGTCCTGGGCATGGTCGCGATCGCGGGCCTGTACCTGTTCCCCATGTATTTGGTGGGGCACTGGTACGCCAAATCCATTCTCTGGCTGGTTCTCGCTTCGGCTGCGATCGTGGCCCTGCGATTCACCTGGTACAACAGTCTTCCCGAACCGGAACAAGAAGAATCGGTCTGAAGCCTCCGGTGCGGATCAGCGTGACCTGAGCGCAGCGGCAGCCCTCAAACCACTTGCATTCTGGCGATGGTCCTGTACCATGTTTCGTCGTGAGCACTCCGATGGGTGGCATCCGTGGAGCGCCTTCTCTGAACATGGTCTTTGTGCGAGTAAGGAGTCTTTTGATGCGTTCACTGTCGTCTTACCGGTTTCGTTTTTCCTGGCTTTTCGTTTTGATTTTAGCGGCGGTGGCAACGGCGGAGCCCTTACGCCTGCCGAAGATCTTTGGCGACCACATGGTTCTCCAGCGAGACTTGCCCGTAGTGATCTGGGGCTGGGCGGACGCCGGCCAGGAAGTCACGGTCTCGTTCGACAAACAGAGCAAATCAGCTCAAGCCGACGACGCCGGACGGTGGCGCGTGCGGTTGCGACCGCTGAAGGCCAGTGCCACGGCCAAACGGCTGGAGGTCCGCGCCGGCGACCAGACCGTTGCATTTGAGGATGTGCTGATCGGGGAGGTGTGGCTGTGCTCGGGTCAGTCGAATATGGAATGGCGCGTGGCAAACACGGACGGGGCCGAGCAGGAGATCGCCGGCGCCGACTACCCTCTGCTGCGTCACATCGAGATGGATCACATCATGCTCCCCGAGCCGGTGGACGATGTGCAATCGCAGAAGGGCTGGGAGATATGCACGCCGGACACGGTGCCTTCCTTTACGGCCGTGGGCTATTTCTTCGGCAAGGAACTGCACCAGGAGCTGGACGTGCCCGTCGGCCTGGTCAACAGCTCATGGGGCGGGTCCAACATCGAAGCCTTCACGTCCTTGGAAGGTTTCAAGCAGGTGCCCGAGTTGTCGGAGATGGTGCAGCGTATCGAGGCGTCGCTGCCGCACAATCCGGCCTATAAGAAAGCAGTACGCAAAACCCTGGCCGAGACGCGCAAATGGCTGGCTGAGGCGAAAAAGGCGATGGCCGACGACAAGCGTGTGTCCCCGGCGCCGGCACTGCCGGCGAGCGTCAACCCGTTGCTGAATTGGGTCGATCCCGCGAACAAGCACAATGCGATGATCAACGGCCTGGTGCCGTATCGCATCCGAGGTTCGATCTGGTATCAGGGCGAGTCGAATCGCGCCGACGGAATGCTGTACGTTAGGAAGACAGAGGCCTTGGTGAAGGGCTGGCGGAAGGCCTGGGGTCAGCCGGACCTGCCGCACTACTACGTGCAGATCGCGCCATACGTGTACGGCGAAGAAGACGCGCACATCCTGCCGGTGTTCTGGGAAGCGCAGACGGCCATCGAAAAGGAGATTCCCCATACGGGCATGGTCGTGGTTCATGACGTGGGCAACCTCAGGGACATTCACCCGCGCAACAAGACCGTGGTCGGCCACCGCCTGGCCTTGTTGGCACTGGCCAGAACGTACGGCAGGGATCTGCTCGACGGTGGACCTCAGTTCGAGAGGATGGCCGTGGAAGGGGACAAGGTGCGCGTTTTCTTCAAGCGGACCGGCAGCGGGCTGACCACCAGTGACGGGCAAGCGCCGGACTGGTTTGAAATCGCCGGCGAAAACGGTCTGTTTGTATCCGCCCAGGCGAGGATTGACGGCCATACGGTGGTGCTGAGCAGTGACGAGGTGCATAAGCCCACCGCCATCCGCTATGCCTGGTCGAAGCTGGCCGAGCCGAATCTCAGGAGCAAGGAGGGATTTCCGGTCAGCGCGTTTCGCTCGGGCCGGATCGAGGAACGCGCCCTGCTCGATGGGGCGGTGCCCCAGGCCAAGGGATACAAACTGATCTACAGTTACGACGTTGGAGCAGCGGGCACGACGCAGAAGGCGGCGGCTTATCGCGTGGATCGAGCCAGCGAGTTCGAGACGTTCGATCGTGTCGCCTACTTCCTCGCTCTGAAAAAGGCCGGCGAGCCCTTGCAGTATGTGTGGGTGTCGATGAATCCCTTCGCAACTGAAGCGGTGAAGCTCGGTGTGCCTACGTCATCGGTGAATGCAACCTTCAGGCAATGGGTCGATCGCATGGAGGTCCGGAGCAACGTCGATGGCGTCGAGACGGGCCAGGGGCTCAAGGGCTATATCGAGTTCTGGCCGAACAACTACACGGCGCAAAACAGCGCACCGGTCGAGGGCGCGTCAAACGACACGTATGACTTTGGCGACACGCCAACGAATCCGCCCGAAGGCTACGGCTCGATGCAGATCCACAACCCGTCGGCGCGGCAAACCATCCTGGCAATGAACAAGTGGTGGGAAGGGCAGAAGGCCGACGTGGGCATCGGCAACAGTCCCGAGGGCAATCCTGACTACACGTTTCGCAGCAACGCCGGAGATTATCAGCTCAAGCGCCTGATGGTACTGGTGCGCCCCGTGAAATGAGGCGTCGCGCCCGGTGGGAGAAAGGCGATGCGGGCAACCGGCTCACTACAGGAAGGGAGTGCGTCATGGCGTATAGCATCAAGGGGTCGGTCAGTCGTCGGGAGTTGTTGCGCGGGGCCGCAGTGGGGTTGACAGCAGTATCTGCGGGCTTGCCATCACCTTCTCTCGCGCAGGGAGCCCGGTATCGCGTTGCCGTGATCGGCCGAACCGGCCGGGGCAATTACGGCCACGGGCTCGATATCGTGTGGAACGACATCAGCCAGGCGAAGGTCGTAGCGGTGGCGGATGAAGATCCCAGGGGCCGTGCGGCGGCCGCCGAGCGGCTGAACGCACCGAACGCGTATGCGGACTATCACCAGATGCTGAAAAAGGAGTGTCCGCAGATCGTCAGCGTCGCGCCGCGCTGGTTGGACTGCCATCACGACATGGTGCTCGCGTGCGCCGAATACGGCTGCCACGTTTTTCTTGAGAAGCCGATGTGCCAGAGTCTCGCGCAGGCTGATGCGATGATCGCGGCCCTGGAGAAACGGAATCTGAAGCTCGCTATCGCGCATCAGAGCCGCTACAGTCCCGCGCTGGCCCATGCGAAGAAGGGGATCGAGGAAGGATTGCTCGGTGACATTCTGGAACTGCGCGGCCGGGGCAAAGAGGATCGTCGAGGCGGGGGCGAGGACCTCATGGTGCTGGGCACGCACGTCATGGATTTGATGCGTTTCTTCGCCGGCGATCCGCAATGGTGCTTCGCGCAGGTCAGAGAGGATCGACGCTCTGTCACCAGGGACGACGTGCGCGACGGAGCCGAGGGCATCGGCCCGCTTGCCGGCGATGAGATTCATGCCACGTATCGTTTTGGCGCGACGACGATGGGCTATTTCTCGACCCACCGCGCCGCGCACGGAGCGGCCAAACGCTTCGGTCTGCAAATCTACGGCACCAAGGCGATTCTCACCACGACCACCGGCGCCGTTCCTGAGGTCTGGTTCGTCGAGGATCCCGCCTGGCAGCCCGGCCGCAGCAAGGCCCCGTGGCACCAAATCTCAAGCGCCGGCATCGACAAGCCCGAACCTCTCAGTGACCGGGGCCAGCAGTTGGGCAATCGCCTGATTGCCCTCGATCTGATCCGGGCGATCGAAACAGATACGCAGCCCAAGGGGAGCATGTACGACGGACGCGCCGCTCTGGAGATGATACTGGCCGTCTACGAATCGCACCGGTTCAACGCCCCCGTTGAATTGCCGCTCCAGAACCGCAAGCATCCGCTAACGCTGCTGTAAGTGCGGGAGAATCGACGCTGCTCGGACCGGATCTCTCGATCAGCTCGATCATCGCTTTGCCCAGGGCGTTGCCGATGAGGAAGTAACTCTCTGCGTTGCCGCACCAGTGGTGACCGTGGCTTACGTTTGGCGACTCTTGCGGATCACGCCAGAAGTAGTGGGTGATGACGAATGCGGCGTTGGCGATCCGTCGTGCTCCGCGCTCCTGGGCCTCCCGGAAGGCGGCCATGTTGCCTTGGGCGTCGGCGCCTCCGTTGCCGAGCTCGCCGATGACGACGGGCAGATCAGGCAGCCGGAATTCCGCGCGCAGGTCCTTGACGAGGTTCACCAGGTTCTTGTCATATTCCGGTATGGCCTGCGGATCGCACATGTCATTCCAGCCCTGCATCCAGACAAAACCGGCGATCTCGTAGCCGCCGTCTTCGTAGCCGGGGAAATCGTTCCTGAGGTTATCCAGGGCCTCGCGCACTTCCTCGAGCATCTGCGTGTAGCAGGGGCCCACCTGACCTCCCGAGCTGGGGGGGCGAAAATCGGCAAACAGGCTTTTGCCTCCCCAGGCCGTCTTGATGAGCATCACTTGGTTGTCGTAGAAGTCGCCGACGACGTGGCCGAACTGAAGCTCCGGCCCGATGTGACTGCCGTGTCCGTATCCGGTATACCCGACGGTCAAGCCGCCGGCCAGCAGGCCTTGCTTCGGGGTCTTGTACCGCACCCACACATCGTCACGCACGGTCCATTTGCCCTTGCCGTCTTTGAGATGGGCATACATGGAAGCAAACGGCGAATTCGCCATGACGTATTCGAGGTTCCCCTTGCCGCCGTTGTAGTCCCTGGGGTCGTCCATTTCGACCACGCCCTGGCCCTGCATGTTCGACTGGCCGGCAAGGAGGAAGACTTTGACGGGACTTTTGCCCGCCTGTTTCAGGAGTGTGCCGGGAGCCTCTTTGATCCAGACGGTCATCGCGCCCTTTTCCCTGTTGGTCCAGGCATAGTACGGCACGGCCGTCAGCGTCACGGGTCGGTGCCGGGCGTCCAGGCCTTTTCCATGAAGGGCAGTCACGCCACCGAGCAAGCCGGCGCGATGCTCGGCCCGCAGTTCGGCCTCCGGCGGCAAGGTCACGCTCAGAACATCCGCGTCGGGGTGATCCACCGTCTCGAGACAGTAGACGATCGGGCCCCGCATCAACGCCACCTTGCCTCGGTCCGCCTCGATTTTCTCATGCGCATACACCCGGCGGATCGGCATCGGCATCTCCAGCTCCACGATGTCCCCGGCGTTCCACGAACGTTTCAGGTGGACGTATCCGTCCGGTTCCGGTGTGGCGTCGATGGTCTTGCCGTTGACCTTCAGCTCGATGTCAACAGCCTGCGATTCGGCAAAGCGATACAAGTCACTGGGAACGGGCCGGCCCAGCGCCCAGCACGGTATCCGCACGCACATCTCGAAAGCGGATGTCTGCTCGGGCGTGACCGTCAACTTTACCTGACCGTCCCACGGGTAGACTGTCTCCTGGACCAGTTTCACCTTCGTGCCATCATCGGTTGCAAGCGAGGCCTCTCCGGCGGCGAAGAGGTTGACGTAGATTCGGTTCTTGCCCCGGGCATAGACCAGCCCGCCCACCTGCGGGAGGATCCGCGTCAGGTTCGTCGGACAACACGCCAGGCCGATCCAGGAACTGCGTTTGGCCCCGTTGCTTTCCAGCGGGTTCTGGTAGAAGAAGCCGTCGCCGGAGAGCGAGATTCCCGCCAGGACGGCGTTGTAGAGCGCCAGTTCCATCACGTCGGCGTGTTTGGCCTGTGCTTTGAGCAGGTTCATGCGGTGCTGCCAGAGCACATGCGCGATCGAGGCGCACGATTCGCAATAGGTTCGGTTGGGCAGCAGGTACGGGTCGCCGAATCCCTCGTCGCCGTACTGGGCGGTGCCGACGGCGCCGTTGACGTACATTTTGCGACCGACCACGTTTTGCCAGAGGCTATCGACGGCCCGCTCGTATTCGGGTGCGTCCATGAAACGGGCGATATCGGCCATGGCGGCATAGATGTATCCGGCGCGCACCGCGTGGCCCACGGCCTCGGTTTGCTCGATCAGCGGTTTGTGGTCCTGCATCCGGCCGTTGCGCCAGCGCAGACTGGCATGCCACCTGGCACGGCGGTATTCCTGATCCGTCTGGCCTTCGACTTGCTCCGGCACGACCAGCGGGCCTGACTGGAACGGCTTTCGCTCGGCGCCGTGGCGATGGCCGCGCTCGTCGAGCAGGAACCGGGACAGCTCCAGGTAGCGTCGCTCGCCTGTGGCGCGATACAGTTTGACCAGGGCCAGTTCGATCTCCTCGTGTCCGCCCACATCGTAGCGCTTGCCCGGTCCGAAGACGCTGTCGATGTGGTCGGCGAACCGTCTTGCGGCGTCCGTCGCCTTGGTCTGTCCGGTGAGCCGCTGATGCTCGACGGCCATCTCAAAGAAATGTCCCGCGTTGTACATCTGATGCTCGAGACGCAGGTCCTCCCATTTCCGATCGAGCCCGTTGACGATGAAGTAGGAGATCAGGTAGCCGTCTTCCTGTTGCGCGGCCAGGATGCGATCGAGAATTCCCTCGACGCGCCGGCGCAACTCGGGATCGTCGTGATGTTGCAGGGAGTACATTGCTCCTTCCATGGCCTTGTGGATGTCCGAATCGAAGGCATGGTGGCCGCGGAGAGGGCCGTCGAATGTTCCGGCCGCCTTGTCGAAGTTGGTGACGTGGCCGTTACGCTCCAGACAGTCCAGCGCGTGGGGGACAGTCACTTCGTGGTGGGTCCGCAAGCGCGAGCCCCAGAATCCGCCGCGCAGTTCCACCTGACTGTGATTGACCTCCTGCAATCCGCGCAGCGGTGCCACGCCCGCTCCTGCGCCGGCAACCGCAAAGCCAAGGGACACGATGAAGACCACTCGTTGAAGACGACATGCGGTGGTTCTGATGCCGGGTGTGTTGGCGACGGTGTATTCTCTCATAGGGTCCGTTCCTTGTTGGTACGAGATGCCGCCGACAGTGCCATCCGTCGCGGCGCTTGCGATAGCGAAATCTGTCTTCGCGCGCAGGTCACAGCGGTCGAATCCACACGTTGCGGAAGCGGACCGGATTTCCGTGGTCCTGGAGATAGAGCGGTCCCTTCTCGGCGATGCCGTTGAGCGGCGCGGCGGTGGTGGGCCGGCCGTCGACGGGAATATGGTCCTGGATGAGCACGCCGTTGTGCAGCACGGTGAACGAGCCGGCTTGGGTTTTGCCGTCCGGCAGCGCCTTCGGTGCGTGGAAGATGATATCGTACGTCTGCCACTGGCCCGGCTTGCGGCACGCGTTCACGAGCGGCGGATTGTGGCCGTAGAAGGCGCCGCACTGGCCGTTGGGATAGGTCTTGTTGTTGTAGCAATCGAGCACCTGGATCTCGTAGCGGCCCATGAGATAGACACCGCTGTTGCCGCGGCCCTGGCCTTCGCCTTTCGGGACCGCCGGCGCGGCCCATTCGACGTGCAACTGGCAGTCGCCAAACTCCTCTTTCGAGAAAATCCCGCCGGTGGGCGTGGTCTCCATGAAGCCGTCTCCCAGCTTCCATTTCGGCTCGGCGCTGCGCTGGCCGCGAAATTTCGACAGGCCTTTGCCCTCGAAGAGCACGGTGGCATCTGCCGGCGGGCCGCCGACGGGGCCGGGGTCGACCACCGGCGGTTCCTGATCCTTCTTCGGCTGATCCGCCGCCGAGGCGCCGATGACCAGGCCGGCGAAAAGCACGCCCATCAGGACGACTGTGCTGAGCAATACTCTTGACCACGTTGAAGTTCTCATTGCAGATACCTCCATTTCTTATCTTACCAGGTTTCTTGACAATACAGGCGGCAGGACGCGGAAGACAGCAAGTCACCCGGCCCTACCACGGATTCGCCGAAGCCATCTCCCAGGCCCGAAGCGACTCGACTTCAATGGCTCCCCCTTCGCTGAAGAGTCTGATTCCCACGCTGTCTTGCCGGCTGGGGTAGATCCGCTGGGTGATGCATTGGCGGTCGTTGGCGAAGACCTCCAGGATGGACCGATCCAGGAAGACGCGCAGTTGCAGTTTCTCGGCGGGCCGTAGCGTCAGCGGAGCCTCCTGCGCCGTGACTTGCGGATTGTCGCCGCCTTTCATGCAGAACGTGTAGTGTTTGATCTCGTCCAGGCTCGATTGGCTCACGTCAATCTTGAGGCGTTGCGTGGATCGGTCGCATTCGATGGCCGTCTGTTCCCGCCCGTCCGGGGAGCAGCGCACCTTGAGGCCGAAGCGCTTCGCGTTGCCCGGATCGATTGTTAGCGCCAGTTCCAGGCAATCGCCGCGCACGTTTGGCAATACAATCTCATCGCCGTCGGCTACCTGAAGGGCCTCGCGCTTGACCGGGTGCATCCGAAGCTGTTCGAGCTCGACGGGCGGTCGGATGCGCAGGGTTCCGTCGCCGCCCAGGGAGAAGACGCGCGGCAGAGTCATTGTCCCGCTCCATCCATAGTCGTTTTGGCCGCGTCGATCCAGGACCCAGGCCCACATGATGCGTCGTCCCTTGTTGTCGACCAGAGTCTCCGGGGCGAAGCACGTGCCGCCGGGCCAGTTCATCCGCCGGTGAATCTCCGGATGGAACTGCTCGTCCTTCCAGGTTCCCAGGTAATAGCGACACCCTCGCGCGTGGCTGATGCACAGGAGCATGTGCTTGTCGCCCAGCTTGAAGAAGTCCGGGCACGAGACGTCCTCGAAATCGTCGACGTCGGGCATGTCCCTGCTCATGAACGGGCCCACGTATTGCCATTCGGTCAGGGTGTCGGCCTTGAACACGGTGGGGTTCGAGCCGCCGAAGATCGCGTAGTAGGTGTCCCCCTCCAGCCATCCGTGCGGGTCCCAGGAGCTGTAAAGCTTCTCCTCGCGGCTGCCTCTGGGAGGAATCGGGATGATCGGGTTGGAGGGGAGCTTGGTCCAGCGGTCCAGTTCCGGCTCGGCGCTCGTGGCGATGCAATTGCCTGCGCCGACTCCGTGATAGAGCATGGTGGCCTGGCCCAGCTTGTTCACGAAACAGTTGCCGCTGAAGATCCCGCGGTCGACGTCCCCCGGGGCCGGAGCCAGTGCGGGGCTGTGCGAGCGCCAGTGGAGCAGGTCCTTGCTGGAGACGTGGCCCCAGCAGTGGCCGCGGTGGTCCTGGAAGATGTAGCAGAGGTGGTATTTGCCTTGCCAGTAGATGGCCCCGTTGGAGTCGAACGGCATGCAGCGTCCCTCCGGGCTCACGAAGTGATACCGGGGGCGATGCGGGTCGCTGAGGAGCTTCTCTCGAAACTGCCGTTGTCCGGAGATCAGCGTATCCTGGGCGCCGGAGGAAGAACGCGTCGTCAGCATGTTGCCGAGAAACCCCTCGGGTGCGGCGATCATTGTGGGCTGCTCTCCTTCGAGCACCAGAGAGCCGTCCGCGATTCTCGCACCGCCGGTAAGATACATTTCCGGGAAGCGGCCCATGCGGTCGGCACGCTCGCCTTCGTCGAACGTCCACCATGCCAGCGGGACAGGATCGGAACGCCGGTTCGGTTTGAGCGTGGAAATCTGCTTTGCGCTCAGCGGCTTGTCGTAGATTCTGGCGTCGTCGATCCGGCCGCGAAAGCACGACGTATCCGTCGTATCGATGTGGCGTTTCCCGAACAGAACGACGCTGCCCGGGCCAAAGCTCTGACGCGCGTCGATCGTGTGGGCGGCGTACTGCGTGCCGTCGCGATAGATAGTGACGTTCTTGCCCGCGTAGACGATGGCCACCTGCACGAATCGGTCCGGGCCGGCGGTTTCGGCAACGCGTGACTTCTGGTCGCTCCGGCTTCTTCGGTGAAAGTCACTGCCGGCCATCCATTTCGCCGGGGCCAGCTCGCCGAAGATGATCCCGTCAAAATGGCTTTTCATGTCATCGACGGTCAGGGCGCTTCCGCCGCGTTGGGCCCGATCGGCAGGCGCCGCCCATACCACCAGCGTCTTGTCCCCGAGGTTCTCTCGCAGTTGAGCGTGGGCTGGGCCGTGGCCCAAAACCGTGAGTGTCATCAGAAGCGCCGTCAATACTCTCATGTTTTTCTCCTGCTGGTCCTGCCTTCACGCCTGCGGGTCCTGACACGCCGCCGCACAGGCCTTTATTACCTGCAGCAGTATAGCCTGTCGGGAGTCGTATTTCAAAGCCCCAGTCCCGGTGCGAGGAAAGTCTAAGAGTGAAATTCTTCGACGCCGCTGGTATGATGTGCTGGATGAAGCTTGCGGGCATATCCAGGCGCGAGCGGATGAAGGATCCTTGACTGGTCAAGTGGAGAAAACGTCATGCAAAGGAAAGAAACGACAAGGCGCAGCTTCCTGCGAACGTGCGCGACCGCAACCGTCGGTGTGCCGATGTTTGTCAACTCCAGGGCCTTCGGCGCCAACGACCGGATCGTCATGGGGTTCATCGGCATGGGGGGGCAGGGCCGCGGGGACATGGGCGGCTTCATGGGGTTCAGTGAGGTTCAGGCGGTGGCCGTCTGCGACGTGGTGGACGAGCATCTCAACCTGGCCAAGAGCCAGGTGGACCGCCGATACGGCAATCGGAACTGCGCCACGTACAAGGATTGGCGTGAGGTGGTCGCCCGCGACGACCTTGATGCAATCTTCATCGCCACGCCGGACCATTGGCACGCCATCATTTCCATCGCGGCCATGAAGCACGGGAAAGACGTCTACTGCGAGAAGCCCGAGACCCTCACCATTCGCGAGGGTCGCGAAATGACCCGCGTAGCACGCGCTTATGGCCGGGTCTTCTCGGGCGGAAGCCAGCGCGTCTGGGGCGACTACAACTGGTTCCACAGAATGATCTATGGCGGTCGCATCGGTCAGGTCCGGGAGGCCTGGGTCAACGTCGGCGGGCCCTCGGGGCCGTGTGACCTGGCGTCGAAGCCGACGCCTCCGGGCGTGGACTGGGACATGTGGCTGGGGCCGGCGCCCTGGAGACCCTACGACCAGAGTCTGACGAAGGGGGGCTTCCGACCGTTCCGCGACTACTCCGGCGGCGGCATGACCGACTGGGGCTGCCACACGTTCGGAGGGGCGCTGTTTGGCTGCAATCTGCACCGGACCGGCCCGGTGGAAGTGATTCCGCCGGACGGCAAGGACGTCAAGAACCTCACGTATGTCTTCGCCAACGGCGTGAAGATTTATCACGGCGGCGGTTGGGGCGGTATCCTGACCTTCAAGGGCACCGAGGGCGAAATCGGCGAGCGCGGAGACAGAACGGGCAAGAAAGACTCGCCTCCGAACGTGCACATCCCCAATTACAAGGGTCGAGGCGGCATCTTCGGCGACTTCCTGCATTGCGTCCGCACGCGACAGAAGCCGTTCCGCGACATCGAGATCGCGCACCGCACTGCGACCGTGTCCCACCTGGGCAATATCGCCTACTGGCTCAACCGGCCGTTGAAATGGGACCCGGTCGCCGAAGAGATCGTCGGTGATGCGGAGACGAACCGCTGGCTCGACCGGACCAAGCGCGAGCCCTGGACCCTCTGACGAACGACCGATACCGTCCCTCATGCACAAAGGAAACAGCGATGAACATCAGAACGATCCTACTGCTGGCCGCAGCGACGATGACCGTAAGCGGCGCAGCGATGGCGGAAGTTCAAATCGAGAAACTCGCCGAATCCATCGATAAACTCGAATCGTACACCTACGGCAACACCAATGGCGTGGACCTGCGGTGGGTGGAAACGCAGATCGGCATGGCCTCGGTCGATGCGAGCGTTCGGAGCCGGGTCGAGCAAAAGCTCATCGAGTCCCTGGCGGCGGCGGCGACGACGAACGATGCCAGGCAGTTTTATTGCCGCCAGCTTCGCACCGTGGGCACGGCCCGCTGCGTCCCGCAATTGGAGTCCATGCTCACCGATCCGGACGTTTCGCACATGGCGCGGTATGCGCTGGGCAGAATCGACTCGGCCTCGGCCGCCGAGGCGCTGCACCGGGCGATGAACCTGACCTCGGGCAAGCTCAAGGCCGGACTCATCAACACGCTGGCGCAGATCGATTATGCGCGGGCCCTTTCGGATTACCTCAAGGCCATGGCCGACCCGGATGCGGACGTGGCAGTCGCGGCGATCCGAGCCGTGGGGCGATTTCCGTGCAACAGCACGATCGCCGCACTGCAAAACGCCCGTGCCTCGTCGGCGCCCGACGTTCAGGTCGAGATCGACGCCGCTTTGCTCCGAAGCGCCGAGACGTTTCTCGACAAAGGGGACACGAAACGCGCGACGGCCCTCTACGAGACGTTCTATACGGGCGACTATCCCGAGCATCTTCGCACGGCCGGCCTGAGAGGTCTGGCACGGGCAAAAGGCGAGGACGCCGCCGATCTGCTCGTGGAGGCGATTCGGGGCGACGACCCGGCGCTGCGCAAAAATGCCATCGCCATGATGGCTTTGATCAAGGGCAAGAAGACGACGGACACGTTTGTGCGGCTTTCGCAAACGTTGTCCGCCGACGGGCAGGAGTTGATCGTTCGCGCCCTGGCCGAGCGCGGGGACGTCTCCGCTGTCCCGGCGGTGATCGAGACGACGACCAGCGAGCATGAGAGCGTCCGCCTGGCGGCGCTCGAGGCGCTCGGCGATATCGGGACACCACAGGCCATCCGGCATCTGGCCCGGGCGGCGGCGAGGGCCGCCAATCAAGAAAAACAGATCGCCCGCGCGAGCCTGGTCCGCATGAGAGGTCCCGGCGTCGACAACGCCTTCGTTCGTGAAGTCCGATCGGGCGACTCGGCAAGCCGGATCGAGGTCATTCGCGCCATCGGGCAGCGCGGCGGCAGCGAGCCTTTTGCCACGCTGCTTGAGGTCGCTACAGCCGATCCCGATGCCTCTGTGCGTCGTGAGGCGATTCTCTCGTTGGGTCGCATCGGTCCGCCGGCGGAACTGGCGACCCTCGTCAAACTTGCGATTGCTCCGAAGGACTCGGGCGATCGCTCGACCGTCGAGCGGGCGATCATCATTCTGTTCGGCAAGATCGACGACAAGCACGCTCAGGCGGCGCCGGTCGTGGGCGCCCTCAAGACGGCGCCGGATGAGGCCAAAGCGGTTCTGTTGAGCCTGCTGACCAAACCGGCCACGGCCGAGGCTCTCGATGCCGTGCTTGCAGCGGTCCGCTCCCCCAACGCAACGGTCAGCGATGCGGCCATCCGCGCCCTGGGCGACTGGCCCGACGCCGCCCCGGCCGACGAGTTGTACCGCATCGCATCGAGCAGCTCGAACGCAACGCACCGAATCCTGGCGCTGCGCAGC
>JAFGCA010000438.1 GCA_016932895.1 Sedimentisphaerales bacterium
CGCCCAGCGGATCGCCGCCGGGGACGTGCCGCCGTCGCTGCGGGACGTATCGGTCCGAGGACTGGACGTGGGCCTGCTCCAGGCCGGCGCGAGCATGAAAGGGGAGTTTGAGAATCGGCTGCGTCAGGTCATCGAAGAGGTCCAGAGCTCGCCCAAGCCCATCATTCTGTTCATCGATGAAGCGCATACCCTGATCGGAGCCGGCGGGGCGGCCGGAACCGGCGATGCCGCCAACCTGCTAAAGCCCGCGCTGGCGCGCGGCACCCTGCGGACGATCGCGGCCACCACCTGGGCCGAGTACAAGAGATACATCGAGAAAGACCCCGCCCTGACGCGCCGCTTCCAGGTCGTGAAAGTGGACGAACCGGAGGAGGGGAA
This sequence comes from Sedimentisphaerales bacterium, assembly GCA_016932895.1. Next base: position 379 of record JAFGCA010000438.1, read on the forward strand.
CGCGCTTATTATGATGCGCGCGCTGGCCTCGAACCTGGAAGGACATCATCGCGTTCAGATCCTGGACGAGGCCCTGGACGCCGCCGTTCGCCTTTCGCACCGGTACATCCCCGAGCGTCAACTGCCGGACAAGGCCGTCAGCCTGACCGACACCGCCTGCGCCCGGGTTGCCATCAGCCAGCATGCGGTGCCGCCGGAGTTGGAGGACTGCCGGCGCCGCATTGAAGCGTTGGAGACCGAACAGCAAATCGTGGCGCGAGAGATCGCCGCCGGCGTGGAGCACGCCGCTCGCCAGTCCGAGATCGCAGAGACGCTTGGAGCCGAACGCCGGAGACGAGCCGAGCTGGAGCAGCGCTGGTCGAAGGAAAAGGAATTGGTTGACGCCATCCTGGAGGTGCGGCAGAAGCTGCGCAGCACCGGTGCAGGGATCATTGAAGCTTCCGAAGACGCCAAGGAGGAACCGGCGGAGGCCGGCAGTGACGCCGACACAGCCGCGGAGGTCAACGAGGACCAGACGCCCGAGGCCGGCGCCGAGGAATCGTCCGAGACGGACACGGCCGACCGGGAAGAGTTGCTCGCGCAGTTGCAGTCACTGCAGGCGGACCTTAAGGGACTTCAGGGGCAGCGGCCGCTGATCCTGCCCTGCGTTGATGCGCAGGCGGTCGGCGCGGTGGTTGCCGACTGGACGGGGATTCCGGTCGGCGGCATGGTCAAGGACGAGATCGAAGCGGTGCTGCATTTGGAGGATACGCTGCGCCGCCGCGTCATTGGTCAGGACCATGCCCTCGCGGCCATTGCCAAGCGGATCAGAACCTCGCGTGCCCGCATCGAGAATCCGAACCGTCCGATTGCGGTCATGTTCCTGGTCGGGCCCAGCGGCGTGGGAAAGACCGAGACGGCCCTGACGCTGGCCGAAGCACTCTACGGGGGCGAGGGCAACCTGATCACGATCAATATGAGCGAGTTCCAGGAGGCCCATACCGTATCGACCCTCAAAGGCTCGCCTCCCGGATACGTGGGTTACGGGGAGGGGGGCATCCTGACCGAAGCGGTGCGCCGGCGCCCCTACAGTATCGTGCTGCTCGATGAGGTGGAGAAAGCCCATCGGGACGTCCACGAGATCTTCTTCCAGGTGTTCGACAAGGGTCGCATGGAGGATGCCGAAGGTCGTCTGATCGACTTCAAGAACACGATCATTCTACTGACGAGCAACGTGGGCACCGACCTCATTATGAGCATGTGCAAGGACCCCAAGCTGATGCCCGACACCGAATCGCTGTGCAAGGCCCTTCGTCAGCCTCTGCTGAAGGTCTTCCCGGCGGCCCTGCTCGGCCGGCTGGTGGTCGTGCCCTACTACCCCATCAACGACGATACGCTGGGCCTGATTACCCGTTTGCAGTTGGATCGCATCGGGCGCCGAACGACGGAGAACTACAAGATCCCGTTCAGTTACGAGGCCGAAGTCGTGGACTTGATTGCCGGGCGGTGCACCGAAGTGGAAAGCGGCGCCCGGATGGTCGATGCCATCCTGACCAACACCCTGCTTCCGGAGATCGGCCAGGAACTCCTGACCCGATTGATGGAAGGCAAAACCGCAGAACGTGTCCACGTCGGCGTCCAGGACAGCGAGTTCACCTATTCATTCGACTAAGGCAGGGGCTCGTCGCGATGTCCGTTTACAGCAGATCGGCGCTGTCGCGAAAGCATGGGATGGCCCAGGGAGAGGCCTGTGAAATAATGGTGTGTACTTCTCCCAAGAGGGCGTGCGGTCGTTGAAAATAGGAGCGTCCCATGGGTCGCCTTTTCGTAGATCATACCGTGTGGCGTGCAGGAGTATTGATTGTGAAGTCAAATGGGAGATCCTAGCTTACTCTTAACGAAGACGCCCATGCGACCAAGTTATACAAGACCGACACAGCAGCGAGTCTGGGGCGACCTGACCCCGGCCGGGAGGGATGTGCGATACCGTCAACGCAGCGCAATCGAAATGGCGGAGGCAGGCGAACCGGTCTTCGCTTGCGCTGGGCTTGCCGTCTGTCGCTACGAGACAACAGCCTATAAGAATTCGGTCAAGAAGTGGGAGCACGACCTGCTCTATCACTACCTGGTCGAAAAGCGGTCCACGCCATTGGGTCGGTATTTCAAGGGACGGTGGGGCGATTGGGAAAAGGCGTGGCGCGACCGGACCGCTGCGCCAAATGAGCCTCCGAAAGACCGTCACGATGTCTATCGGCTGTTAGTGCACTCACCCGAGGGCAAGCCGGCGAACATATTGCTCAGCCGCATCCCCTGGAACCAGTTGGGGTACGGGTGGAAAATAGCATTCGGTGGCGGTGAAAAAAACGAGCATGCGTGCAGTGAAGTGATCCGCTACTTCTTTGACAGGTACATGAAACTGGATCGAGCCAGCCGGTACGCCCTCCTGCGTCCTGGCAGCAACGACTTTGACCGGAACAGGGTTCTAAGGGCCTGCCAGAAGATCGCCGCGAGGCTGAGCGTGTACAAGCCGACCAGCATCGCCATCTGCTGGCCCGGCACATCAAACAGAAGGAAGCGGTTGGAACCCGGTTGCATCGCGGACAAAGGATGGCCCCACGTTCTCGGCATCGTCGCTTGCGATAGCAGCAAGAAGAAGTTTCTCGCCCTCGAACCGTGGCCTGAGAACACCACCGGCGCCGATTATGGCTCCACTCGGACTCGGTTCCTCGCGGTAATAGAGTACAATCCCGCGAAGGGGGTGTTGGAATACACGAATGGCGTATCCACTGTGAAGGGATCCTGCGTACTGGCACTTAACGCCTTTTGATCACGATGTTGATTATGCACGGCCGAGGGCGAAATCTTTAGATACCGTCATTGAAAATATGCTGTCTTGGCGCCACAGCGGCTTTACGGTCTATTGTGGGCCGACCATCTGGCCGAATAACGTTTAATGGATGAGTCTCCATTTTGGTTGGTATTCTCTTGGTGAATGCATGGAAAGAACGCAGGAGCACAGATTCATTGGCGTAGCGACGCCGTTGGGCAAGGATGTCTTGCTGCTGGACAGCTTCTCATACTCGGAGGCTCTGGGGTCGCTTTTCGAGATGAAGCTGGACTTGCTGTCCGAGCGTACGGACATCGAATTCGCTCAGATCGTCGGGCAGAATATCACGGTCCGTCTCGATCTGCCCGGCGACAAGAAGCGCTATTTCAACGGGTACGTGAACCGCTTCTCTCTGGTCGGACAGGAGGGCGGCTCTCTGCGGTACAGCGCCACCGTCGTGCCCTGGCTGTGGTTTCTCGCGCGCACGTCCGACTGTCGGCTCTTCCAGAACGAGACGGTGCCGGACATCATCAAGAAGGTGTTCAAAACGCATGCGTCGGCGAGCTTTGATGAGGCCCTCAGCGGCGAGTACCGCACGTGGGAATACTGCGTGCAATACCGGGAGACGGACTTCAATTTCGTCAGCCGCCTCATGGAGCAGGAAGGCATCTACTACTTCTTCAAGCACGAAGACGGCAAACATTCGTTGGTCCTGGCCGATTCCCCCAGTGCCCACAAGCCCTATGCCGGCTATGAGAAAATCCCCTACTATCCGCCGACGCAGCAAACGCGGGAAGGGGATTATATCTCCGATTGGGACATCGAGCAGAATATCCAGCCGCGGGTCTTTACCCACACCGACTTCAATTTCAAGGAGCCCGGAAACGATTTGACGGCGTCGCGAAAGCTCGACCAGAAGCGCGGCGGCCCGGACTTTGAGATATTTGACTATCCGGGGGAATATACCAGCCTGGAGGAAGGCGAGAAATACGCCCGCACGCGAATCGAAGAGATTCAGGCCGGATTCGAAACGTTGCGTGGCGAGACCACGGCGCGCGGCATTTCGGCCGGCTTCACCTTCGATCTGACCAACCACCCGCGGCAGGATCAGCAGCGAAGTCATCTGATCACGAGCGTGTCCCTTTCCGCCTCCACGCCGGGTTTCCACTCCGGCGAAACGGGGGAGCAGGGATTCAGTTGCTCCTTTACGGCGGTGGACGCCAAACAGCCCTACCGGGTCCCGCGCGCGACGCCCAAGCCGTCGATCCCCGGGCCCCAGACGGCGATGGTCGTCGGTCCTTCCGGCGAGGAAATCTTCACCGACGAGTACGGCCGGGTGAAGGTCCAGTTCCATTGGGACCGTTACGGCAAGGCCGATGAGAACAGCTCCTGCTGGATTCGCGTCGCCCAGCTCTGGGCCGGCAAGAAATGGGGAGCGATGTACATCCCGCGCATCGGGCAGGAAGTCATCGTCGAGTTTCTCGAAGGCGATCCCGACCAGCCGATCATCACCGGCCGCGTATACAACGCCCAGTCCATGCCGCCCTACGATCCCAAGGCCAACAAGACCGTCTCCACCATCAAGTCCAATTCCAGCAAGGGCGGCCAAGGCTTCAACGAGATCCGCTTCGATGACAAGAAAGGCAAGGAACAGATATTCATCCACGCCGAAAAGAACCAGGACATCCGAGTCAAAAACGACTGTCTGGAATTCGAAGGGCGGGATCGACATCTTATCGTCAAGCGCGATCAGTTTGAACAGGTCGATGGCGACAAGCATCTGACGGTAAAGGGAGATCAGAACGAGAAGATCAACGGGACGGTCTCCGTTGAGGCCGGGATGGATATGCAGCAGAAGGTGGGCATGAACCACGCTCTCGAAGCCGGCATGGAGGTTCATATCAAGGGTGGAATGAAGGTGATCATAGAGGCCGGCATGCAGTTGTCCATAAAAGCCGGCAGCTCGTTTGTGGACCTTGGTCCCGCCGGGGTGTCCATCTCCGGGCCGATGATCATGCTCAACAGCGGCGGCGCCGCGGGCGCCGGTTCAGGCTGTTCGCCCGATGCCGCCAAGCTCCCCAAGGAGGCTGCCACAGCCGACCCGGGCGAGGTGTCCGAACCGCCCCGCGCACCCAGGCCGCCCGAGCCCGTGACCCACGGCTCGCAGGCGACAGTGATGAAGCAGGCAGCCGATGACGGAACGCCGTTCTGCGAGCAATGTGAAGCCGCGAAGAAGGACCAGAATGGCTGACGAGTCAGCCGAACGCGAAGAGCTGGGGAAGAATAAATCATGACCGAGTCGCTGATGCAACACCTGTTCTCTCAGACGGGGACCCATGTTCACATGGTTCTTGACGGCGCTTCGGTGCCGCACCTGCCTCAGACGCTCTGGGAACTCAAACCCGAGCATGTGTGCTTGTATCGCGGTGAACTCGAGCCCGACATGGCCGCGGTTGCACCCTATCTGGTCAAACTCGAACACGACCACGCGTTTACTCAATTGGTGTGCGAGAAAGGCTGGGGCAATCATTGGGGCATTTTTGCTTTGACTTCGGTTGAAGTTGATATTCGAGCGCTCCGTCAGCACTTTCGGAAGTTCTTGATGGTGTACGATCCCGACGGCAAACCCACGTATTTTCGCTATTATGATCCACGGGTGTTGAGGGTCTATTTGCCAACGTGCAATACGGAGGAAACAAGGACGGTCTTCGGGCCAATACGCTCCTACGTACTTGAGGATGAAGACCCATCCGTCCTCCTGCGTTTTCTGTCAGACGGTAAGAAAGCTCGCATTGAAAAAGTGTCTCTTACGGAACCTCGCTAAGTGGCAGAGGAAACATGCTGAGAATACGCAAAGAGCAAAATGACGAATTGGCCAAAGTCGCCCTCAAGAGGTTCGAGGATGGCATGGTGATCCATCTGAACGAATGTTTTCCTGAAGAATGCAAGGCGCTGGGCGCCGAAGCAACGCGCGCGACGATTCGTTACGGTATGGAGCGTGCGGCGGATTATGACATTGTTTCCCAACGCGATATTTCCATTTACACGGACGTCATGTTTGCGTTTGGAATGGATTTTGACAAAGATCCCAATTTGCCCTGGGCCGGCCAAATCTTGAACGACAAGTCCCTGAAAAACAGACCTCAGGAAAAAACGGATAGATTGTATGATGCGGCATTTGAGAATATCGAGACGGCTGCGGGCATCAAGCTCGAGCCAAAGGACATGAAGCATGAGTGAAAAGGACAGATTCGCCCCGGGAAAAAGCTCCGTCAAACAAAAGGCGAAATTCTATGACAAGTTTGTGGGCGCCAAGAAAGATGCCGACAAGAAGCCCCGGACGAAGGCCGGCAGCACAAAGCAAGAGTGTCCGCTGAAGAAGAAAAAAGAAAAACCTAAAATAGTCTCCGTGCAATTCCTCGATGGCGATGACGATACCGAACTCGCTTCCAATGGGAAGCTGTTTGTGAATCTGCCGAGAGAAACGAAATGGGTGGACGGAACGCATGTTCTGAACGTTGACCGACTGTCGCAGAAACCTCGTGTGAAAGTTCGTTTTAACCAGAACGGCTCGCATAAATTCAAGGTCAAGTATGAGACGGGAAACAACAATGTTGCCTATTCCAACGCGGAAAAGGGAAGAAATGGCAACTTCAAGTATGAAACAAGTGAAAAACAATATACCACGGACGCAGACGGAACGAAGATAGTACCTGGAGATCTCTTTGTCGCTGCCGCAGGAAAAGACGATTACACCCTGGTCGCCGAGGATGAATACAAGACCCCTCCTGTCAAAAGCAACTCGATACAGACGCACCGGCTGATCTACTACCAGGAATTGAAAATGGATTCGGCCAACGTTATCGCGCCTGCAAATTTGGCAACCTTTGAAACGGAATTCGCCAAACATAACATAACCCTTGCAGGGCTGAGCCGGGTGAATATGGAGCATATCGAGAACATCAGCAACTCCGATCACGATACCACTGCTTTCAAGAATGCCGCCAGAAAAGCCTTTTTCTGCAGTACGGGTCCTACAAAACAACCGTATGTGGTTGCCGTCGCATATACCGATCATCTCGCTGTCATGGACGGAAGTGTCGACCGGAGTTGGAACCAGACCGTCGGTCCGGGACAACCTGACAAAACAGTCTCACTCGTGCAGGACGGAAGAAGAAAGTATCTGTGGAAAGGGCTGGTCTCCGGCGAAGGATGGTTTGTCTCGGCGCAGTTCGAGGATAATGCGACAGGACAAGTAGTACCTATCGATAAAAGCAACTGCACGGCGGTCCCTTCAAATAATGCCTATCCTGACAAGTGCAATAAAGTGAGAGTCAAAGTTGATAATATCAAGTTGAAGCTTGGCATTGGCACGAAGATTGGCCGGTTTCTCGGCTTGTCCTCATATAACCCAGTCAGGGCCGGGAAGATCAGACTGACGATAAACTGGGTAAACCGATTCAGGGGTGGGTTGTCGTATGGCGGGGGGAATTTGATCTGTATTTGTACAAGGGCCTTCTGGCAATCGGACGACACCGCCTCCATGAATCAGACGCTGATACACGAAATGGGACACAAAGTCGGCATGGTGCCGGATGGCACGGGAAAGAAGCCGGACAAGACAGAGACATTCTACGATAGCTCAAAAGGACATGTCGGCACCCATTGCTATAAGGGTTTGCCTGATGGCGAGGCCAAATACGACAAACCTGGTGACGGGGCGAGCTCTCAATGTGTCATGTACGGCGCAACCAATGGAAAATCGGCTTTTTGTGACAAATGCACGCCGGCCGTAAGAAAACAGGATATAAGTGAAGGGTGGGGTCTGTTCTGAAAATGGAATGCACAACCCATGGAATTCGCAAAGTACTCCCATGCGCCATAATCCTGGTGATGGCATCGGTGGGCTGCGAGAAGACCCCACTGAAATCGGGGGGCACCGCGCAACCACAACGTGAAAAGGACAGTGTTATGGAGATTGACGATAGTATGTTCCAGGAAGTACAACTGAACGCAAACAAGCAATATCCATGTTCGCCGTCGCCTCCCGGGGGAGATTGGAAAGGTGTTGTCATTCGAGCGCCGAAGACTGTCACTTTCAAACAGGGGGACGCCGTCGGCGCCAGCGGTGCTTTCGCCGCTATTCCGATTTGCGGCTATTCGCGTGTAAGCGCTTCTGTGGAGCCTGAGAAACCGATGAGAATTGTCGCGGTCAATAGTTCCACTGGAATGGTCTATTCGGGTGAGATCGTTGAGCTCGACCCAAGCCCGGAAGCGCCACCTCCGTTCGACGAAGAACCGTTGTCCGAGGAGGAGGTCGCTGGGATCGATGTAGGTATGTATTTTAATCCGAATCTTGCCGATTTTGTCAAGATTCCGCACGAATCGGCCCGGTACAACGTTCACATTGAGTTCAGGCAATATAAATCGAACGTCGTGACAATTGACGTGGTCGAGGCGAAAGGGCAGTAGAAACTGACGTATTTGTAGCGGAAAGGAAGAACAATGCCTCCGGCAGCACGAGTTGGTGATATGCATACGTGTCCGATGCAGGACCCGACGCCGGTTGGGCCTAAGCCGCACGTGGGAGGACCGATTCTGCCTCCGGGTTGTCTGACGGTTCTTATCGGCGGCCAGCCCGCCGCGTGCATAGGCGATATGGCCACCTGCGTTGGGCCGCCGGATTCGATTGTTAAAGGCTCAGCGACCGTCCTCATCGGCAACAAACCAGCCGCCCGCATAGGGGACAACACAGCGCACGGCGGAGTCATTGTCGTCGGCTGCCCTACCGTCATGATTGGCGGCTGACGCCTGCTGCTGCCCTATCGCCAGCGTCCGGCTAATGAGGCGGGTGGGTCGGCTATGGATTGAAAGCGGGGGATGCGGGTGATGTCCCGGCCCTTCAGGGAGACCACCGGCATCAGGGCGTTGTTTATGAGGACGTTCGTCGCGCGCTCGGTGAGGATGGTTTCGGCACAGGGCGTGACGTGCCTTTGCCCGTCGGATTCGTAGATATGCAAGGGGATGTCGGCAAGGTCGCAGCCGAGTCCGCCGGTCAGATTCCAGCCGCACTCGCGAAAGGCCGTCGCCAGCAGGCAGGCGCACGCCGTCGCGGGGTTGCCCCAGAGATACTGCTCGTGGCTGGCAAGAGGCACGAACTCCTCAAACGCGAAGCGGTCGACGGGGTCGGTGTCCGTGCCGTACGGTAGGCGCAAGAGGAAACGAGGCAAGGCAAGCCCGATGCAGGCCGCCTCAGGCGAGCGCCGCAATTCCTGCCACAATCGGGCGGCGGCCGGATCGGCCTGGTATTGCCAATCATCGGGGTCCGGTGTGACCGCGAGCGAGGCGCAACCGGCAAAGTGTGGGTCGGCCCCCGCCAGCCACGGTGCACCGGCGGCCTGCGCGACCCGCGCGAGCTGCCTGAGCAAGGCAACGTCCTCGGTGGTCTGGTCGAACTGGTAACCGCCGACCAGGACGGCGTACGGCTCCGCCCCCGGCACGCCGGCACTCTGCTCGGCGAGCAGCTTGTAGGTGCCCGTGGCCGGCAACGGATCGCCCGAGCCCAGATCGGCCGCCAATTCCGCTTTGCTCACGTCGATGACGTAAACCTTCAGTGTTTCGTCCGTCTCCAGGCGGCTGACGAGCAAGTGCAACGCGCGCCAGGCGGCCTCCAGGGCTTGGAGGTCCGGATGGTGCAGAATGGCTCGCATCTGGCCGCTGATGGCCTGGTCCACTTGCGCGGTGAGTTCGTCCTGCTGGGGGTCGGGGGCCGGGACCACGTACGGTCCTACCACCTCGCGAAGGAGCGATTCGATATCGGCACGAGAGTCCCCCGGCGCAGAGGACGGGTCCCGGTCCGGGCGGTTTCCGAGCAAACGCCCGATCGTCTCGGCGTCAGACTCGTCTGGCGCGCGGTCGTCTTGCTCCGCGGCAGCGTCCGATGGTTCGATTTCCCGTTCCTGCGGACCGGCAAGCCAGGAGCGCACCTGGGCGGCGGCGGCGCCAAAGGTCGCCGGGTCTTGCAGAAGCTTCCGGGTGGCCTCCAGTCTGCGAAAGACTTCGAGGCGGCCGAAGATGCGGTCGGGGTGGAAATCGCTCAGCTCACGGAATTGCAGGACGATGCGGGGAGTGTCCCTGCCGCCCAGAGGCACGCGAATCTCGCAGCCCATCAGGCCGGGCAGGCCTTCGAGGCTGTCGATATCGACGGCGAATCGTCTCCGGGTCGCAAGGAGCGGACCGCTCTGGCACAGGCCGCGATTGCCCCGACCGCTGAAGTCGGCAAGGACAGCCATGCAAAAAGGAGATCCTTGTGATGCTCTTGCGGGCGCGAACGCTGTTTGCGTACCCAACTCAAAATCTACTCTTCCGGAAGCAGTTGGTATGGACATGGCTTTCCACTCCGCAGCATGAACCTGGTTTATCGGTTTGCCTGAAAGAGCTGTCAATCTCGGTACTCCTCGGCGCCTTGCCCAGACAAAAGGAGTGCCTCGATGATCGTAACGCAATGAGGCGGTCCCTGCAAGAACCGGGCGTTTTGCGTGGAACCGTCCGGCGAAAGACCCCGACGCGACAACGCCAATATGTTGCTTGACACGGAGGTTCCAATCCTTAGAATCAGACACTGGTGACTTTGAACGGCTCTTTCAGCGAAGTATGTACGCGGATTGTCCAACGAACAGCAGTCCAGTCGACAGTCGTAAGGTACGTTAGCCATGTCGCTTGCTGATACCAAGACCTGGTCCAGGACCTTGCCCGAGGGGTACCTTGCCGTACCCGTTTCTGAGGATCAGCGGTCCGCGCAGATGAAGATCTGCGTTGTGGTCCGAACCGAGCCGGACCCCGTGGCCGGCCACCTCGTCCTTCTGCGCGATACGGTGAATGCCCGGATCTTCCTTGGGTGTATCGTTGACGGGGCCGACGGGGTGCAGGAGTGGCTCGAGCTGTGGATTCAGAACGGCGGCGGTCTGGGTGATGTTCTCCCGGCGGCCGCCCAGGTGCTTTCAAATCGCGTTCTGGACGAGCGTTGGAAGCAGCAGTGCCGGGCATTCGACGAGATCGACGCGCCGCTGATCGTGAAGATCGGATGGGAGTGTGAGCATCCGCGGCCCATGTTTATCGACGCGGCCGGGCATTCTCCGGTGCACCCCGTGGAGGACGGATCGGGGGCGGCATGGCGGTTGTGCACGGATGAAGCTCTGCTCCAGGACAAGGGCCTGCCGGGCTACGGCGGTTCCCTGCATCGCTACTGGTACCTGCCGGAACTCGGCGCCGAGTCACCGTTGGTACCGGTGTCGCCCGGCGCGCCCGCCAACGAATCCACCAAGCCAATGTCGGAGGTCTGCGGCGACCCTGCGACGATGATCCCACTGAATCCCCAAGCCCGGCTCATGCTGGTCAAGAAATACGTTCCCACGGGACTGGAGACCTTTGTCGATGTCCTCAGCGGGAAACCGTGGGGTGGGTTGAGGCATGGGAAATCCGTTTTGGACCTTCACGAGCCGGTTAATGCGCTGGGTGCAGACCAAGGCATGTGGGGAGAGGAAGGCTGGCTTTTTCTGGAGACCCAGGGTCGGTCCGGGCGACTGCTTGAGACGTTCCATCTCAAGCTCAGGTTGCTGGCGGACGTGGTGTCTTCGGTGCGTTCTCTGGTCTACCATTTGCAAAGACCGCTCTTCACCCTCAGCCCCGAGAGCTGGCGGGTCGAATTGGGTGCGCCCGGGCCCGGGCTGCCGTTTTTCTGGACTGCCAGGGCCGCGCTCACCGATTCCGGCAGCGCCGTTCCGCTGGCGATAGAGAAGAGCGATTTTCAGTACTACTTGCCGTCGCAGGCCGGCGGAACCTCGGTGTACCGTCCGCTGGAAAGCTCTTTGCCGAGCCACGGACGGGCCTCCATTCGGATTCGGCAGGTCTCGACCGAAGAGCGGGGCCCGACCGTCGTTGAGGGTACATTCGCGACTCAGGAACGACTCGAAATGGCGCGGCACGATCTGGCCTGGTTTCGACTGGCCCTGGCGTGCGGCGACATCAACCTGTACGCACATCTCGAAACGGATTCGGCCCTGGCCGCCGGCGAGTGGCGTTTCCGAACGGTGGCCCAGAGCATGGACGAGACCGCGCTGGCGCACTTGCGCCAGGCCGAAGGGGTCCCCATGACGGACGTCTTGTTCGAGGTGATACCGCTTCTGAGCAGTCCGTGTGACCTTTACTCGCTGGCGGTTGTGGCCTTGCGAATTCTTCTGGTCGATCAAGCGAACAGCCTGCCGACCGTTGTGGACGAGGCGTTGAGCCTGTTGCGCCAGAGCGAAGCGGAGGCGGACGGGTCCGTCGACATGGAGCAGCGTATATGCGAGGCATTCGGCAGCGACCCGCGCTGGCGTGACGCTCTCGGCCCCCAGCATTTGACCGTCGACGAAATGACGCCGGACGAGGCGTTCCAGTGCGTACCTGCGTCCTTGTGGTGGACAACGCTGGCGATGGTTCTGCGCATGTTCCCGGGACCGGGTCCTTATCGGCAATGCAAGGATTCCGGGGACGCCCCGCAAGGGGGCCTGCACAAGATCTTTGATCGAACTCTTGCCGACGTGCGCGGTCTGATCCGGCGGACCCGGAGCCTCGTCGTCACCGACTGGGAGGCGAACCGGGAGATCAACGCCGTGCTCCGGAAGTTCCTGGCCTGAGTGGACGTCAGCCGTACCCTGGCTTGGCGCAACGGATGAATACGAAAGTCGGATGGTTGGACGAGTTGAAGGAGCTGCTTATGAACACGAGACACGGGAGAATTCTGATGATCGGGTTGCTGGCCACGGGCCTTCTGGCGGTAGGCTGCAAATACGTTCCCCCCATGGTCACGCGGACGATCAGTATAACCGCCGCTGAGGATGTCTGCACGAAATCGGTTGAGGTCCACCTTGTCGGCGTGAGACGATATGACCGGGATCGGTGGGCCAGCATGAGCATGAGCGAATACTGGCAGCCGGAAAACGAGCTGCGTAAGAGCGCCAAGGAATACACCCACATAATTCGCTTCGGAGAGGAGCCCTGCACACGGGTGTTCGGCAAGAAAGAGCCCATGAGAGAGGTGTGGAAGGACCAGAACGCGGAATACCTGTTTGTTCTGGCCGACTTGCCGGGCGTATTTGACGATCTGCCGGGAAACAATGATGCCAGGCGGGTGGAGGTGCCCGGCCTGGACTCGAAGGACTGGGGGTGGCAGAAGGAAATCGAGATCGTCATCAAGAGCCGCGCCGTGGAAGTGCGCACCATCCCCGAGACGAAACAGTAACGCCTCGCCGGTCAGTTGACGTAAGGTAGCAGGTGCATGGCGACTTTCGGCCGCTTTGAGACCATCCGCGAAATCCACCGGATGGGGTATGTCGTCGTCTACAGCGCACGGACCTCCGAAAGCACCGCGGAGAAGTACGCCGTCAAAGTCTTCCAGCCGCCCGCGCTGCTGCTGGAGGGAGAGCGGGCAAAGACGGAAATCGATCTGTTTCTCAAGAGCGCCGCCGTCCAGCAGAAGGTGGCTGCCGGTGGAGGGACGCATTGGGCGCCCATTCATGAGGACGGTTCCACGGCCGAGGGAGCGTTCTACGTCACCGACCGGCATGAACATTCACTCCAGCGTCTTATCGATCTTCGTCTGAAGCTCAACAGCGCGGACCTGAGTGTCGTCGTCGGGGCGGTCGTCGATGGTCTGCTGGAGCTCAAACGCTCGTGTGGGCGACCCCACGGGGACCTCAAAGCCGCGAATGTCTTGATCGGAGGAACGGGAGATATTTCAGAGCGGAACGTCGTCCTGTGCGATCCCCTTCCTGACGAATATGTCGATACGAGCGTGCATTGGGATACCGACCTGCTGGCCGTGGCGGAGTTCATCTATGAGCTCGTGGTACACCGTCCCTCGCCCAGTTTGGACGGCTGGCAGGCGCCGGACTCGAAAGAATGGCGCCGCCTGGGAAAACAGGCGACCGCCTGGAGACACTTGTGCAATCGATTGCTCATGGCGGCTGCCGCACCGGGCACGGTCACCCTTGAGATGGTGGCCGAAGACCTGGTGCAGATCGCCCGGGAAAAACCCACTCAACGGTACGTCTGGCCCCTCGTTGCCGCGGTGATTGTCATTGCCGTGGCCCTCGTTGTGTTCCTGCGCTACAAGACTCCGCCACAACCCGACAAGGTGGAGTGGGACAAACTGTGCCGGGCGTATACGAACTGGTTCGAGGATCTGTACGAATACGACGACCTGGACAAGCGATGGCGTCAACAAGACACGCGCCTGGATGAGATCTTGGACGAGATTCAGACGGCGGCCTACCTGTATGAGCGGGAGAGCCGCACGGGCATGGATGTTGCCGATTTGAAGGAAGACCCGAATCGTGCCAAGGACCCGGGGATCAAGGAGCAGACAAGAAAGACCCTGGCGGCCCTCGGGAAGATTGTCGGTTTCTTCGACGTCAACGACCCCAACTCAGACGACCCATGGCCTCTACTTGTGCAGCTCGACGAGACGGCCAAGGAGTTTGAAGAACGCCGGTGGGCACAGCCCGCCGCGTATCTGACATCGCTGGTCAGTTCGGTCGCGCCCGGCCCGGGCAGGCCGATTGCCCCTACCGTGGACAAGCTGCTGGACCTCAAAAGCAAGGACGTCCCGGGGAAACTGGCCGCGGCCCTGGAAAAGATAGCGCGGCATCAGAAGACGATCCAGGCATCGGACGACCCGTTCTTTGTCAGATTCGACGATAACTTCGTGAACGTCGAAGCGGCCCCCGGACCGAATCGTGCCGGCGCAGAGGCCCTTACTGCTCTCGGCGGCAAGCTGCAGGAAATAGCCGATCAAGCAGGCGAGCTCGCGGACTTCATTCAAAAAAACTGGCGCACCAAGGTCAACACGAAATACCTGCCCGACGGAAACGGTGCTGTGACTCTGGACGCCCTTGCCGCCCGGGCCGAACTTGCCAGGCAGTACTTCTACTTGCGACCCGATCCGCGTGACGAATTGGGGCCCCTGGTTGAGAAAGCAGGGGCGAATGTGGAGATGGCGCGTGCTTTCGACCCTGCGCGAAGCGACGCGCTTGAGGAAAGGCTTGCAACGCAACGTCGGGACTGTAATGAGGTCGGGTCGATTCCGGACATTGAGAAGAACCGAGACGTCATCACGAAGACCACGGCGACCATCCGCGGGAAAGTTGAAGAAGTCAACCGGGACGCGCTTGCGCTGATCGTGGACCCCGTCGTCTGGTGGGACGAAATCCGGAAGACCTCTATCGCCGGCTCCAGTGCGGTCGAGCAGGAGTGGCGGCGCCGGCGCGACGAAGCGCTTGCGAAGCACCGCCTGTCGGATTTCGAAAACAAGCAGAATCTCGACGTGTTCATGCCCCTGAAGGAGCGGGTGGAACAGATGCGAGATCGGCTGGAAGCTTTGCCCAAAGTCCTGCCCGTCGGACTGCCCGTGGAGCTGGCGCCCACGGAATGGAACCGGCAGATCGCCGACCTGTATGAAAACGAGAGGCAGCAACTGTTTGCACGCATCGTCCAGCGGATGCCCCCGCAGGCCGAGGTTCCCGACCCCAATTCCCCCGCGTTCACGGAGCAATGGACCGGCGACCGCGACAGGTCGATGCAGCGGCGAGACGAATTGGCCGAGCTTGTGGTGGTCTTCAACACGATCGAGCGGGGCCTCAACGCCTGTTACCTTCTGCATGAGCAGCCGCCGGGGCAACCGCAAACGGAGAGCACCATCGGCGAATTGTACGGCGATTGGGAAGAAAAGCCGATGTTCAAAGAGCCGAACGTGCAGAGAGCGCTGGCCAAGCTGACAGCCAGGCTCGACAGGCTCGAGGAAGTGGACAGGGCGGGCGACTCCAACGACACGCCCGGGCTTGTAGCCATTGCCCGTGACCCCAATTCGGCCACGGAAGCGATCTATGCCGCTTGGGATCGACTTGGCGGATCTGCCGGCAATTGGCCGGCGACGCCTCAGGAGTGGGAGACGGAAAAAGACATTCAGGAGTACCTTGACAAAAAATTCGAATCACTGGAGGCGGACCGCGCTGGAGAGCTGCGCGTCATACTCGCATCTGAGAGTTTCAGACGTCACAAGAAGATCATCCGTGCCAACGCACATGAGGACGAGACGCTCAAAGCGTTCGCGGCACTCCAACCGCCTGGAGAGGCGAGCCCGAGCGATCTCGATAAGCTGGAACAGCGCGCCAGAGAACTCGGTGCGTTTGTGACCGACCCCAACTGGCAGAACGGGCTGTATGACACAAGCACCTTCGCGGATCCGAACGCGAAAGCCGCCATCGCATCCGGCGGTATCGTTGCGATCGATAATGCGATGGATCTCTGGCTGAAGACAGTCGATAAGGACTATCGTGTCATCACTGACCCGCGAGACCCCAACTCTTGGCAGGCCAAGGTCAGCGAACTCGCCGAAATGATCGCCGAGGGTCTCAAAGAGAGCCAGGACGCAAACGACAGGTTGCTTCTTCAAGGGGACCGGACGGCCCTGGACGAGCTCAATGCCGCGTTCGCCGGAATCAAGGATCGGCCGGCGATAGAGAAGCATGAGGAGGAAATCAACACGTGGCACAGCCTGTGGGGCAGCGATATGCCGGCTTTGGAGGATCAGATCACTTCGCATATCAGGCCGGCATACTGCCAGTACCTTGAAATCGCGAACGCAAAGGTCGCCTTCAGGGCCAATCTCGGGCTTGCCGCCTTCGAACCGGTTGTGTATGACGATACCGATTTCAATTCGGTATCTCTCGCCAACCTGCGCGAATTCGAGAAGCCGCAGGACGCCACGCTCAAAACGCGTTTCTTCGACGCACGAAGTCTCAACGAGGACGACCCGCGGAACTTCGGTTGGCCGAGGTACATCCGCTTCAAACCGGACGAGAGCCTCAGGCTGCGTTTCATTCCGGGCAACCCCGCCCAGGGCACCCCCCCCTTCTATATGGCCCTGCACGAGGTAACGAACGCGCAATACGCCACATTCCTCGACGCCAGGAAGGCCGAAGGCGGTGAGTTTGGATTGGAGATCACCGGCGGCGAGGGCAACACCATTTGGGTAGCCGAAAACAAGTTCTACGATGTTGAGGAGGAGCGCGAAGAAGGCCGTATGAGGATTGTCTGGAACGACCAGGCGGGGCGGTTTGCGTCCGGACAGGCATACGAGGACCATCCCGCAGTCTGGGTTACTGCGCAGGGAGCGCAGGAGTATGCCAAATGGCTGGATCCGAACGTGGCACGCCTGCCGCGGGCATCATGGCACCGTCACGCTGCCCGATACAATGACGCAGTGAACTGGCACGTGCGCGGCGGCGCGTGGGAGGCCGCCGTTGACGCCTGGAACGCCCTTCTCGCGGAGAATCCCACGGCCATAAGTCAAGCGCCGCCCTTGGGTGCTGGTGACCAGGAGTATTGCGAGACCGCCTCCGTTCCGGCCGGCCTCGCAAGTCTTCAGGCCGTCCCGAAAGACATCGGCCAGACGCCCGACAGCGCCGAAAGGGGTACGACCCACCTGCCCCGCCCCGTCCTGGACACGGACCGGGGAAATCTCTGCGACCTCGTGGGCAATGTGTGGGAATGGTGCGTCACTGACGCCGATTCATTCACGCTCTGCGGGGGCTCTTGCCTGTCAAAGCCCGAGAACACGAATGCAACCGCCGAGTTGCCTCTTCGTGACGACCAGAGCAACCGGGATGTCGGCTTTCGCATCGTCGTCGTCTTGCCTACCCCGTGAGCCGTTTGCCTACCCGCCGCTCATAGACGCCAGCTTCGCATCCAGGTATTTTCTGATGACCACGTAAGCGGTTGCAGTCGCCGGCGGTCTCTGCACGAAATTCGTCAGGACCACGCCCCTGGAAAAGGCGGCGCTGTGCCCGCACCGTGCCTTCGCCGTCCAGGCAAAATCGAATGCGTGCGACATCCACACCGCCAGAGCCGGGTCCTCTGCCAATTGCTGCTCAAACGCGCCGATGCCCGCGGCGTCCCACCTCAGATCTCTCCACTCGCCGGCGCGCTCGTTCAGCACAGCCATGGCTCTGTCCTGATACGCCTTCAGGTTCTTCTCCAGTTCCAGGAAGTGCTCGGCAACCTTTCGCAGCTCGATGTCCGAGGCCAGTGCCGGGTCATCCGGAACGGGCAGCCTCAGCAGGCCGGGGTATTTCGCCTCAATCTCCTCCGCGGCCTCGCGCGCCGGCACCGGAACTTCCTCCTCCTCTTCAAGCGGCGGAGCTGTCACAACCGGCAAGGGAGCATTTTCAGCACGGGCGAGCTCTTCCGCCAATGCAAGAATGAAGGGGCCTCGCAACAAGTAGGCCTTCGTCTGGCCGGGATCCGTTGCTTCTGGCGGTTCTGTCCACACGAGAAATACCGCGTCTGCGTTGTCGGCGTAGGGAAGCTTGTCGTCGGAGGAATCATAGGGATTCCCTCCGGCTATGTCCAGAGTCTCGCTCACCCGTGAGACAGCTTCAATCCTCTGCAGATTGCTGTTGGTACCCAGGTAGCTCTTGAAGGCATTGCCGAACTCAACGGTGTCGTAAGCGTCCACGACCAAGGTCCCAATTCCCTCCGGGGGCATGGGCCACAACGGGTCGCCAATATAAATGGCCTGCGCATTCACGGTGACGTTGCCAGGAGCCAACACATCGGCCCTCCGAGATGCGAGATAAATCGCAATGTCCAGAGGATCGCCCGCCCTTTCACCGGTGTACTTGAGCATTGCCGGCTCACGGTCATCGTTCGCCGGCAAGGTGTCCGAGTAATAAACACCGAGCGCTTTAAGCTGCACGTTGCTGTCCAGATGCAAAGATTCGTAGCTGATAATCACTATCGCCGCCAGGCCCGGGTTCTCCGGGACGGCCCCGTACTGATCCAACACAACGCCCAGTCCGGCAAGGTGATCTGAATACCCCTCTACGTCGTACGTAAGCGCCACGCCCCCTGCGGCCGAGTATATTCCACCGTTCTCAGAGATCAGAGCGACGCCGCCATGACTGGCACGGATATCTCCCTGCACGATAAGATCGCCGTTGGTCGAACGCACGACGATGTCGTCGTCCGTCGATCCGTCTTCACCGGATGAGGTCAGGGTATTGGTCGTGATACTCCCGGTGCCCCGCAGGGTGATACCGTTTTGGGCGGCAGCTGCGATGGATTGCCACCGATCCGCCTCGGCGTCGGTGATTGATGCACCGCTGTCGGCGAGCAGTTCCGTAGTAGCGGCGTTGGTGACATCGAACGTCCCCATGTCCAATGAGTCGAGCTGAGTCAACGACAGCGTTGCGCCGCCCGCCGGCATCACTATCTGGAACACCCCGTCGTCTCCGGCCTTCTCCATGATCCCGCCGTTTGTTGCCTCCAGGCTCAGATCTCCTTCCGCCGTCATGGTCTTGCCCGCGCCCATCAGCAGATCGTTGTCGGCCGTCAGCCGTCTGCCGGCAGCCACAGTGGTGTTGTTGTTCAACTCGAGGTCACCGGCGGCCGTCACGTCCTCATTGATGTTGATCGTGCTGTCCGAGGCCGTAATGGCGATGTTGTTGGCATTGAACGGTCCGTCGATGATCACACTGGCCGCGCTGGTGACCGTCACATCTCCGAGGTCCGTAGTGCCACCAACGGCACCGTTGAAATTCGCGTTCCCTGTCCCCGCCGTCAACGTCAGGTCCTCGGCAAAGTCCGTCGTCCCATCCAGCGTATTTCCGAAGCTGACGGTGCTGGCCGTGAGCGTCACGTCCGTGCCGAGTGTGGCCGGGCCGGTATAGGTCTGTGTGCCGGTGGTGTCTACGGAAGCGCCGTTCAATGCCGTCGAGCCGCTGACGCTGACGGATTCCAGGGCGGTGGTCGCG
>JAFGCA010000049.1 GCA_016932895.1 Sedimentisphaerales bacterium
CGGCAGGGAGCCGGGGCAAATCCGCCGCTGCTATGCGGCCGGACCCGTGGCCGGACAAGACGAAACCGGAGGCCTGACCGGCCTGACCCAGGAAGGTTGTATCATCGACGCCTCCTTCTGGGACGTCGAGACCAGCGGCCAATCGACCAGCAGCGGCGGCACCGGCAAGACCACCGCACAAATGAAAACGGCGTACACCTTCACCAACGCCGGCTGGGACTTCGCCGACGAAACCGCCAACGGCACCGACGACATCTGGTCGATCGACGAAGGGCGTGACTATCCGCAGCTCTCGTCGCAGCCGAGTGGCCAGCCATAGCGGACGCAGGTCGGATTCCATCGGTACATTGGGAAAACTGGGCGACATCGACAAACGAACGCGCTTCTGCCTGCGGAGTGGATTTTTGAATTTGGCACGGAACAGAAGTGTGTCGTGGTGAATCTTGATTGGTAGAAGCGGCACAGGATTCTACGCCGCGTTCGTTTGTCATCATAAAAGATTCGAGGAAAAGCAAGAGGGAAGCGGAAAATGGAGAGAGACAGAACACTCAGCCTCGTGCGCGCCGTCTGCGCGCTGATCGCGGCCCTTTGTCCTCTGGCCTCCGCCCAGTACGGCGGCGGCAGCGGCGCCGACGACGACCCCTACCTCATCTACACCGCCGAACAACTCAACGCCATCGGCGCCGAACCCAACGACTGGGCAAACACTTCAAACTCATGGCCGACATCGACCTATCCCCCTACGACGGCCAAAACGGCCGCCCCACATTCAACATCATCGGAGACTACGTAGAGCCGCCAATCAGAAGGTCTCCATATGTCTCCGGTGAGACCACCGGAGGATCTTTTGCCGGTGTCTTTGACGGCAACCACCACGCCATCGCTAACTTCACATGGACTGGCAACGAACCTTATGTGGGGCCTCTTTGGACGTATTGACGACCCGAATGCAGAGGTTAGAAACCTCGGGGTGATCGATCCCAACGTCAATGCCGAGGCAGCATCGGATGTCGGCGCACTCGTGGGCTGGTTGCAGCAAGGCACCGTCAACAACTGCTACGTAAAAGGCGGCCGAGTCTCGGGCTGCGAAGAAGTGGGCGGGCTGGTAGGAAGCAACGGAGGTGGCTCGATCACAGATTGCCATTCGACCGCTTCTGTCGGCGGTGAAACCAATGTCGGTGGCGTGGTCGGCAGCCTCAGGTATGGGGCCCTTGTCAACTGCTCTATGCAGGGTCTTCGCGTCTCCGGCACACGGAACATCGGAGGGCTGCTGGGGTACAACTACCGCGGCACTCTCGAAAGCTCCTTCGCACACTCGATCGTACAAGGCGAGCAATACACAGGCGGACTTGTCGGCGCAAGTGGAGAGGAGCGGTACCTGTACTATGAAAGCCAGGGAGAAATCTGCAACTGCTACGCCGAGAGCATCGTTATTGGCAAAACACAGACCGGCGGTCTGATGGGCGCCAACTACGGCGGCAGCATCATCAACTGTTACTCCAAGGCCCTTGTCATCGGCGGCGAGGACACCGGTGGCTTGATTGGAGATGGCGAAGTCTACCTGGCCGTCGCCTGCTTTTGGGACATGCAGACGACCCGACAGTTAACGAGCGCGGCTGGGAAAGGCAAGACAACGGCTCAGATGCAATCGGCCGCCACGTTCCGCGCCTGGCGCGAATCGCCCCACGAGAACATCTGGACCATCGACGACGGCAACGACTATCCGAGATTGTGGTGGGAGAATCGCCCGGGCAGCCCCATTGGCCCGCCGGAATTCGTTCCTCCGTTTCCCGGATCGGGAACGGAAGAGGACCCTTATCTGATCTACACTGCCGACCAGTTAAACGCCATCGGCGCCGATCCCAACACTTGGGACAAGAACTTCAAACTCATGGCCGACATTGATCTCAACGGTTTTGCGGATACGGAGTTCAACAAGATCGGCCTCGAATGGGAGTGCCCGTTCTCTGGCTTCTTCGACGGCAACGACCACACGATTGCCAACTTCCGCTGCACCTGCTCTTCCGGTGACTCTGCAGGCCTTTTCCGAAACGTCAAGGGCGCAAATGCAGAGATCAAAAACCTCGGCTTGATCGCTCCCTATGTGTCCGCTCACGACGTGTGTTTTGTCGGCGCATTGGTCGGGCGGCTGACCAATGGAATGATTACAGACTGTTACGTCGAAGATGGCGTCGTCGCCGGCAAGGCAGGCACCGGCGTGTTGGTCGGTGCATTGAACGACGGGACAATCAGGAATTGCCACGTCGACCATGGAGTTATTGTCGGGCAGGATTCCATAGGCACCTTGGTGGGATACAGCTATGCAGCAGATATCGTGAACTGCTATTCGACCGGTACAATCATTGGCGACTCGTGCGTAGGCGGCTTGGTAGGAGATCACCTTGACGGTTCGATCCAAACTTGCTACGGAAGGTGTCTCGTCATGGGCAACTCGAGCGTCGGCGGCCTGGTGGGAGGAGCAGGATGTGCTCTGATCAATAACTCCTACGCCACCGGCATGGTGGTGGCGCATTCATATGCGGGTGGACTCCTTGGATCCTCCCGTATCGGAAGGATCGTCAATTCCTACGCGAGTGTAAACGTGTCCGGCGACTCATATACGGGTGGCCTGGCCGGAAGCACAGGTGCTGTCGTTAGCAAGTCCTTCTGGGACGTGGAGACGAGTGGGCAGTTGACGAGTGACGGGGGGATGGGGTTGAGTACGGCTGAGATGCAGATGGCGGCTACGTTTTTGGCGGCGGGGTGGGATTTTGTGGGGGAGACGGAAAACGGCGTCGAGGATATCTGGTGGATCGACGAAAGGCAGGATTATCCGCGTCTGTGGTGGGAGGCGAGAGATTGACTATTTACGATTTACGATTTACGATTTGCTATTTGTTTATGAACGGCTGCGCTTACGGCTCAGTGTGCTCTGCGACTGAAAGAATCCGCGTTCATCGGTGGTTTCAATGGAACTGCCGGGGCCGGAATTCTAAATCCTAAACAAGCACGAATGAGCCAAATCCAAACCTCCCGCCCCCCTGCTGCACTTCGATACGGGCTTGTCATGCTGAACGAAGTGAAGCATCTGGGCCAGGGGAGATAGGTCACCGTCGCCGAACAGGGAACATCCGGTGGCGATCCCGGCGCGCCGGGATTCGCTATCGCTCAGGATGACAATCATCACATGACGTGCAACAGAGAATCGGACTGCCGGGCCGTGACCTCGCGTTTGGCATTTCGGTCATTTGAGTTTGCGTATTGTTTCGGATTTCGGGATTCGTGCCTCGAATTTCCCGTCGCCGCGGGCGGCGGGCGCATGGGCGGGGCCCTGCCGGCGGTCCGGCAGGGCCCGTCTTGGCCCGTAAAGGGCACACAAGTGATGGCCACTTGGATCGGAAGGTTCGAGTTACCCTATGGCCGCACTGCCCCGTTCACCCGTGCGTATCCTTACGCAGTCACTCAAATCCGTGACGAAAATCTTGCCATCACCGATCTGCCCCGTTCGGGCCCCTTCAATGATCGCCTCGACGGTCCTATCCACGAAGTCTTCATTGACGGCAATTTCCAATCGTACTTTCTTCAACAGATTCACTTCGACGTCCACGCCGCGGTAGCTCTCGTGATAGCCCTTCTGGGCGCCGCAGCCCAGGGCGTTGGTCACGGAGAGCCTGAACACTTCCGCCTTGTAGAGGGCTTTCTTGACGTCTTGCAGCTTGTGCGGCTGGATATATGCGGTTATCAATTTCATCGTATCGACTCCAGTTCCATTCGTCTTCTTGCTTGCTCAGCCCAGATCCTTCACTGCGTTCAGGATGACAGGCACTGGGACGACCTTCACGATGCGTCCTACGTTGTGGTGAAGATCTGGAAGCCCGAGTACGCCTCCATCCCGTGCTCGCCGATGTCCAAACCCTTGAGCTCTTCCTCTTCGCTGACACGCAACCCGATGGTCGCCTTGATCGCGAAGAAGAGGATCAGCCCGAGGCCGAAGGCCCAGGCGAAAGCCGCGCCGGCACCGAGCGCCTGTACGCCGAGCTGTTTCAGCCCGCCGCCGTAGAACAAGCCGCAATCCATGTTGAACAGCCCGCACGAGAGCGTGCCCCAGGCACCGCAGACGCCGTGCACGCTGACGGCACCGACGGGATCATCGACTTTCAGCACGCGGTCGATGAACATGACGCTCAGAACCACCAGCGCCCCGCCGATGGCCCCGATCAGGAGGGAGGCCGCGGGAGTAACGCCGTCACACGGCGCGGTGATCGAAACCAGACCCGCCAGGGCGCCGTTGAGGGCCATCGAAGCGTCAGGCTTCTTCATCACGATCCACGCCACGAGCATGGCCACGATCGCGCCAGCCGCCGCGGAGAGATTCGTCGTCACGGCGATGTAGCCGATGGAGCCGTCCCCGGTCGTGGTGCTGCCCGGGTTGAAGCCGAACCAGCCGAACCACAGGATAAACACACCGAGCGCCGCGATGGGAATGTTGTGTCCCATGATCGCGTTGGGTTTGCCGTTGGGACCGTACTTTCCGATCCGAGGCCCTAAGACGATTGCGCCGGCCAGGGCGAGCCATCCGCCCACGGAGTGCACCACGGTGGAGCCGGCGAAGTCGAGGAAGCCGAGCTTTTCGAGCCAGCCGCCTCCGTCGAGCAGGCCACCCCAGGCCCACGAGCCGAAGACCGGGTAAATCAGCAGCGTAATGAAGAAGCTGTAGACCAGGTAGCCGGTGAATTTCGTACGCTCGGCCATCGCGCCGGAAACGATTGTTGCGGCGGTCGCGGCGAAGACCGTCTGGAAGATCAGAAACGTCCAGTTCCAGTCGCCGCCGGGCTCGACGCCGCCCAGACCAAACAGCGTCGTGCCGAAGAGCCCGTTGGTCTTGCCGAACATCAGGCCGAAGCCGACCAGGAAGAACGCTACCGAGCCGATGGAGAAGTCCATCAGGTTTTTCATCAGGATGTTGACGGCGTTCTTGGCCCGGGTGAAACCTGTCTCGACCATCGCGAATCCCGCCTGCATGAAGAACACCAGGAACGCGGCGATGCAGGTCCAGACCATATTGATGTTGGTTTGCAGTTCATCCCTGGCGGCCTGAACGGCGGCCGCATCCACGTCCGCCGCACCAGCCACACTGGGAACAAGCAGCAACAGTAACGGTAAAAGCACCAGGCTGCGTCTTATCTTTCTCACTTGTCTGTCCTTTCTATGGCTCTGTTTATCTAAAATTCGTACGCCAGCCCGACACCGGCATAGAAGATACTGTCGTCGTCGGCGACATCGCGGACGTCGCTACCGAGCAAGGCCACGTAGGCAAGGCTCGGTGTTACGGAGAGGCCGCCGACCTCGAAGGGAAAGCCCACCGTGAGCGTCAGATCATTCAGCTCGCTGTCGACCTCGATGGTGTCGGTGCTCCAGTAGCCGTCGTTGTAGCTGCTGTCGCCCCAGCCGAGGCTGGCGCCGAGATCGACGCCGAACGGCAGGTCGCCGGGATTCTCGAAGCTGTGCCCGACGGAGAAGGCCGCGTAGGTCCCGTCGATCTCGTCGATGTCATGGTAGACGGTGATCGCGGGACTGGCCGGCACGTCAAAGCTGAAGCCCCAGTACAACTCCGTCGTCGCGTCGCCGCCCGGGAAGTAGTAGTAGATTCCGCCGACCGAGAAGCCGACGGTCTCATTGATCTGCCCGGAGTAATCCACGTAGTAGTCGTACTCGATGAACTGGCCGCTCTCGTCGTTCTCGTCGGTCAGATCGAGGTTGCCCCAGAAGCCGCCGGTCAATCCCTTGTAGCTGATACTGACACCGGGCTGCCAGACCCAGTCGTCGGTAACGTTCTGCCCGCGCCATACGTATTTGCTGAACAAATCCGACGTAACCGAAACGCTCACCTCGTCCTCGGCCGGTGCCGTCGCCGCCCCAAACAACACGATTGCCATGCACCCTAAAACCTTGAACGTTCTCATCTCTTGCTCCTTTCACTCAATTGTCCAAACCACCACTTGACATTACGTTGCCATCACGTATCGGCCCGTGGACTACCGATGATGCTTCACTCGGGAATCGCAAGCAGCGTGCCAGAAGACCGACGTGAGGGCAGAATACACATAAGGCTCTGTTTTTAAGTGAGTTACAGAATTGCAAAGCAGTAGAAGCGGAAGCAAGGCCGAAGACAAAAACGTAGACAACATCGCAACCACCTACACTTATGTAGATGTAACCATTTCGTCTTTGGCTGTATCCGTTCTCGTGACGACCGCTTGACTCGCGACGTTTGCGTCTCTCGCCCAAACACCGCCTGCGTGGTATAATCCACCGTGGGCACGACTGTGGTACGGCGTCGCGCCCCTTCCAAAACCGCTGAGATTCGCTTTTGGCGAATCGCCGTATGACTGTACGTTCCATTTGGAGACTCGTGCGATGAAAACCTGGCATCGATGGCCGGCCCTTTTGCTTCTGCTGGCGATACACACGCAGACCAACGCCGGCGAGGACATCAAGCCGGACAAAGAAATCGTTTACAAGACCGTGGGCGAAACGACCCTGCGGCTGCACGTGTTCTTTCCGTCGGATCATCAGGCCGGTGATAAACGCGCGGGCATTGTGTTCTTTTTCGGCGGCGGCTGGGTTGGAGGCTCGCCCGGCCAGTTCTATCCTCACTGTCGGTACCTCGCCTCGCGCGGCATGGTCGCGGTCTCGGCCGAGTATCGCGTCAAGTCGGGGCACGGGACGAGCCCCTATGAATGCGTGCTCGACGGCAAGTCGGCGGTCCGGTGGCTGCGTCTGCACGCCGCAGAGCTCGGCATCGATCCCCGGCGCATCGCCGCCGGTGGCGGCTCGGCCGGCGGACACGTCGCGGCTGCAACCGGTACGTTGAAGGGGTTCCGCGAGCCGGCGGAAGGTCCGGAGATCAGCGCCAGACCCAACGCCCTGGTGCTCTTCAATCCCGTCTTCGACAACGGGCCTGAAGGATGGGGCTACGAACGCGTGAAGGACCGGTGGCGAGAATTCTCTCCCCTGCACAACATCACCGACACGGCGCCGCCGACCATCGTCTTGCTGGGAACCAAAGACAAGTTGATACCGGTGTCCACCGCACAGCAATACAAGAAACGCATGACCGACGCCGGCGGTCGCTGCGACCTGCACCTGTACGAAGGCCAGCCGCACGGCTTCTTCAATTTTCGCGACGGCGAAAACCCCTACTACAACACCACCGTGTACGAAGCCGACAAGTTCCTCGCCTCCCTCGGCTACGTCCAGGGCGCGCCAACCATAGCCAGTGAGCAGAGCACGGCAACGTCTCCATAACGTCGCTCTAGTACCGCATTTCATAAATAGTGCGACTATAGATTGCTTCGCTTCGCTCGCAATGACAGGGCCGACCCGTGTATGTCATTGCGAGGAGCGGAGC
>JAFGCA010000439.1 GCA_016932895.1 Sedimentisphaerales bacterium
GTCCGACACTTCCACGCCCGAGTTGAAGTCCCAGTACGCATGGACCGAACGCGGGTGGTCCTCCGGCCACCAGCCCAGGTGCGGGCTGAGGCCATTGCCCGTTGGATTGGCCAGAGCCGCCGTTGAGCACAAGGCACAAACGGCTATTGCCAAAAGAAATTTTTTCATCTTCGTACCCCTCTTTCTTTGCTCTCTGTTTGCTTTCTATCACCCTTCTCTTCACCGAGGCCGGGCGCCGAGCGCCCGGCCTCGAACGTGTTATCTTTGAACTACATGCTTCTGCGCCGTCGCAGCCAGCCGACCACACCGGCACCCAGCGAACCCAGCACCAGCGCGCCCGGCGCCGGAACCGGCGGCTCTGGCTCCTCGTAGAAATCGATCACCAGCTTCGACCAATCCACGCGGAGGGACGACTTTCCGACCGGGTCGCCCGGCCACTCGCTGTCGATATCGACGGCGACAAAGACCGAGCCGTCATCGACGATCATGTCCAGCAGGTCCGGATCCATCAGCGGGTCCAGCAGGTCAAACGTTGTCTCCGTCCAGGCCCAGATGACATTGGGCGTGGGCGTGGGCGTATCTAGCTGACCTACCCATTTCCCCGGCGGGGGCGCAACGACGTTGCTGTCGTCGCCGTCGACGTCGATGTCGACGTCAAAGTACACCTGATGGGCTATGTCATAGTGTGTGTACGCCCGGATGGTGAGCGTGGCGCTGGTAATGCTGTCATACGCCGGCACGGTAATCGCATGCGTCCAACCCCAGTCTTCATCAGCCCATTTCCGCCAAGTCGTATAAAGGGTCGGGTCGGCAAGCCCGGTCTCGTCAAAATAGGTGCCGGCCTGGCCATCAGCCTCATCCACGAAACTCTCCACGTGTGTCGGCCCGGCATAGGCCGCGCTGCCAACCAGCAGCAGAATCATTGTCCATCCAAGAATCTTGTGCAACATCTCCATATTCCTACTCACTTAAATACTCTCCCCCTTGGTTTTTACGGGTGGCTCGCGCCACTCCACTCTACATCACACTCTCTCCTTCAAGCCCGTTACAGTCCCCGCCTGCGGAACAAGCCCACCAGGGCCGCACCGAGGCTGCCCAGAACAACCGCGCCCGGAGCCGGAACGGGACAAGTATTGCCACAATCTTCCGTCAGCACGACGTTGTCCAGCAAAGCGCCGACGCTGTCGTCGCTGTCCAGGTTGTAAAAGACGATCTGGTGAGACAGGCCGTCGCCCGGAATCACGACGGTTTCCGTGCTGAAACCATCGCTCCAGTAACGCGGTATGGGCGGCGCCAGGGGCGCCGGACCTATATCGGCGAAACTGACCCAGACGGTCTCAATCAATTGATCCACCGGCAGTTGGCTTCCTGCCAGGTCGAACGTCAAGGTGTACGTGCACCCCGTCTGGAACAAGATCGGGGCCGCCGTAGCCAGCATGCCCGCCTGGTCCGTGCTGCCATCCAGATCAACATAGAGGCCGTAGCCCTGTCCCGGGAAGAAATCCGACAATGGGTCCCCGGGGATCGGGATGATGTCCACCGTGCCGCCGACGACGATCCATCCACCGGGAATCGCGTTCGCGCCCGGCGGCCCGTCGTTGAAATCGTCTTCGAATATGACGACGGGAGCAGCCAAAGAAGTTCCCACCAGAACAAGAATCGCTATCAAACCTCCTGTCAATTTCGTCTTCATCACACTCTGCTCCACTCCGCTTTCGAATCATTCAGCTTTCGCAATCGCTATCAGGTAAGAATCCGTTAACGTTGCCGTCAAATGTGACATCACAACACCTTCTTGATGGAAGGGTCCTGCGCACCGACCCCCCGCTCGAGAAGGTGGACGCAACGTTAACTCAGGGACCGCGCGGAGGTCCACGCGCCAATTGGGCGAACGTCGGATATGCCAAATGAGATGCAAGCAGAGATCCGCGAAAGGCCCCGTACCGGCAGAAGCGGCACGACGCACGGCGCGTACTCGCCGCAGCCACCTTTGCCAAGGGCAGCGACAGCGCAATACACAAACCTCTACTCCTTCTCTTCAACACCTCTCCTCCTCCCAAGTGCATGCGCATAATCTCGCCGGAACAACGACCAGCGCACACAGCCAGGATTTACCCTTCTCCGTAGGACACTCTCCACGTGAAAATTCCGCATCGACGGAACCTTCACAGCTTTGATTCTATCCATTGGCGGCTCATGTGTCAATAAAATTCCCAAAAACATGGGCAGGTCTGCATTTCTGTGGTCGGGGAGATTCGGAACGGATTTCGGGGCATCGGCCAGGCGCCGGGTATGCCTCCGCATCTGCCCTGAACCGCGTGCGATCACCATGTGAAACGCCAAAGTCTCTTTCGCCTCTGGCGAGGCGGCCCGGCGTCTCCCCTTCTGCGTAACCCTTTTGCATACAAGGAGTAAGGCGAGAGCCTCCCAGCGTCCATCCCTTTCGGCAGCGGTGCCCCGGCTTGGGGGATCAGACGCATTTGGCCGCTTCCGACGCGCGCCCCGGCGCAAAGGGAGAGAACGAGAGAGGGCCCGGCGCGCTGCATTCAAGCGAGGTCTGCGTGGCCCGGCCAGCGTCGCCGGACCGGGCGTCGCCGGAGAAAAACCTCCGGATCACCGATTCTTGTACATCGACTCGTAGTATTTTTGATAGTCGCCGGAGACGACATTGGCCAGCCACACCGCGTTCTGAAGGTACCAGTCGATCGTCCGGGCCATCCCCTCTTCAAACGTCACCGACGGCTTCCAGTCCAGCTCGTTGATGATCTTGCCGGCGTCGATGGCGTAGCGGCGATCGTGCCCGAGCCGGTCTTTGACGTGGCGGATCAGGCTCTTGGGCTTGTCGAGCCGCTGCAGAATGATGTCGATCACTTCAAGATTCGCCTTTTCGTTGCAGCCACCGATGTTATAGATTTCTCCCGGCGGCCCCTGCTCCAGCACGCGCCAGAGCGCCGTGCAGTGATCGTACACGTAAAGCCAGTCGCGAACGTACAGACCGTCGCCGTAGACGGGCAGTTCCTCGTCGCTCAGAGCGTTGTTGATCATCAACGGAATGAGCTTCTCGGGGAATTGATACGGACCGTAGTTGTTCGAACAACGCGTGATGTTGTACCGAATCGGCCAGGTGTGACCGAACGCCTGCACGAGAAGATCGGCGGCCGCCTTGCTCGCCGAATAGGGAGAGTTCGGACTCAGCGGCGTCTGCTCGGTGAACACCCCCTCGGGCCCCAGCGCGCCGTAGACCTCGTCGGTGGAGACCTGGAGAAACCGGTCGACCTTCTTGTCGCGGGCGGCCTCCAGCAGGGTCAGGGTGCCGGTGACGTTCGTCTCAATGAAGATCTTCGGTCCGGTGATGGAGCGGTCCACGTGACTCTCGGCGGCAAAATTGACAATCGCCTCGACCTGATACTCGTCGATGAGCTTCTCGACGAGCGGGCCGTCGCAGATATCGCCCGCGACGAACTTGTGGTGGTCGTGGTCGACGAACTCCGCGAGGTTCTCCAGGTTCCCCGCATAAGTCAGCTTGTCGAGGTTCACAACGACCACGTCGGGATGCTCCGAGAGCACCATCCGGACGAAATTGCTCCCGATGAACCCGGCGCCGCCTGTCACCAGAATGCTTCTCATAGCTGCCTCAAAAAGGACTCGAGCGTTTCCTGCCAGGGTCGAATCGACTGGTTCAGCAAAGTGCGAATCTTACCGCAATCGAACCGGCTGTTCAACGGGCGTTGCGCCGGCGTGGCGAAATCGCTGCTGGGACAAGCCGACAGTTCGGTCTGCGGCGCGCACCGCCGGAGAATGAACTGCGCCACATCGAAGCGGCTGGCATATCCGGCGCCGGCAAAGTGGAAGAGCCCCTCGGCTCTTCTCTCCAGAAGCATGCAGGCCATGGCGGCTACCTCGGTCGTGGCCGTCGGAGAACCGATCTGATCGTCCACGACCTTGAGGCCTCCTCCCTGCCCGGCACGCTCGATCACCTTGGTCACGAAGTTCTTTCCGTGCGAGCCATAGGTCCATTCGATGCGCATGATACAACTCCGGCAGCCGCTCTCGAGCAGGCGCTGCTCGCCGGCCAGTTTGCTCCTGCCGTACTCGTTGATGGGATTCGGCGCGTCCGTTTCCCCGTACGGCCTGTCCAGCCGGCCGTCAAAAACGAAATCCGTGCTGAAATGCAGGACCCATGTGCCGGCGTCGCGCGCGAAGGCTCCCAACCGCCCCACCGCTTCGGCGTTGATGCGGTGCGCCAGGACCGACTCCGTCTCGGCCCCGTCGACGTTCGTATAGGCGGCGCAGTTGATCACCGCGTCCGCCCCATCGATGGCCCCCCGCAGTTGCGCGGCGTCGGTGATGTCAAACGCGGGCAAATCATAGCCCCGCGCGGCGATCCCACGTTCCTCACAGGCAGCCACCAGGTCGGTGCCCAGCATGCCGGCGGCCCCCAAAATCGCTACGACCGGCTCAGCCATCCCGCCGCATCCAGTCGTACGGAATATCATTGTCGTGCGGATGCGTGCGAAACTCGTCGGGCTCGGCCCTGTTGTACGACTCGGAAACGATGTTTACGATGTACGCCTCCGTCTGGCCCACGCACATCCATCCGTGCTGCACGCCCGGCGGGATGCGGACCAGGCCGGGACAGTGCTCGCCGAGATAGATCTCGTGCACCGTACCGCGGGTCGGCGAATCCTCGCGCGCGTCGTAGAGACCGACCTTGACCGTGCCGCGCACCACATAAAAGTGATCGGTCTGTTTTCGGTGATAATGCCACGCCTTGACCACGCCGGGGTAGGTCGTGGTGAAATAGACCTGGCCGAATTTCTCAAACCACGGGTCATCCGCCCGCATGATTTCTCCGAGCCGGCCCCGCTCGTCGGGAATCACCTTCCCCCGGCGGGCTCCAAAACCCTCGATCAACTCACCCGAGCTGCGAACGATGAGTCCCTCGTCGACCATAACCGCTTTGAGCGGCAACACGTTCTTTGTCATTCCGGCGGTTCTCCTATTGCCAGTTCGTTGGCCCGCATCAGGGAGTCGAACGTGCCGGCGTCCGTCCACCAGCCCTCGAGAAAATCATAGGACATCTGCCCCTTGCCGATATAGGCGTTGTTGACGTCCGTGATTTCCAACTCCCCGCGAGCCGAAGGTTTCAGCGTCCGGATGATGTCAAAAACCGAGGCATCGTAAAAATACACCCCCGTAATAGCATAATCGGACTTCGGTTCTTTCGGTTTCTCTTCGATGCCCAACACCTTGCCGTCCCGGATCTCAGCGACGCCGAAGCGATGAGGATCGGCGACCTGGCGCAAGAGCAAGCGCGCCCCCAGGTTCTGCTCGATGAACTTCGCGGCGTGCTGCTTGAGGCTGCCCTGGAAGATGTTGTCGCCGAGGATCACCGCCAGCGGCTGGCCGTTGGCGAAATTCTCGGCCAGTGCCAGCGCCTGGGCAATGCCGCCGGCCTCGTCCTGGACCTTGTACGTGAACCGGCAGCCAAGGTCCTTGCCCGAACCGAGCAGCCCCACCACGTCGCCCATGTGCTCGACGCCCGTGACGATCAGGATCTCCTCGATCCCGATGCCCGTGAGCTTTTCGATCGGATAGTAGATCATGGGCTTGCGGCCGACGGGCAACAGGTGCTTGTTGGTCACCTTGGTCAGCGGCCGCAACCGCGAACCCGTACCCCCGGCAAGAACCACACCTCGTAAGTTCATCATCGTCAAAATCTCCAAGAGATGGGGAAATTCTAACTGCCCAAACCACCGTCGTCAACCGCAGTCGCCGCCCGTGGAAGCCACGGGAGAACCGGGCGTACCCGCGTCCGATATCGCAGACCGCAGAACATACCCCTGCACCGAACGTATCGACCATGTAGATCCCTCTCTGAACGGCAAAGAACGAGGAAAACAGGTTTGACCCTTGGCCGTGGTACGCTCAACGGCAAAAGTGTTTGACAGGGAAACCGGGAACCTGTTATAGTGCGGCCCTTTACGAACGCACGGGAGTGTAGCTCAGTCGGTAGAGCAACGGCCTTTTAAGCCGTAGGTCTTGGGTTCGAGTCCCAACACTCTCATTCGCTTATTTTGGCTACGGGCCGCAGGGGGCCCGATACAGCACGAGCCGAACCGAGGCACACCCGAGACCTGACAATCGAGCCATGAAAGGCGTTTTGCCCCATGAGAGCGATGATACTGGCAGCGACGGCGCCCATCGAGACGAACCCTTTGACGTTGCAGGAAACAGCCGCGCCCCAGCCACAGGCGGGGCAGATTCGCGTGCACGTAACCGCCTGCGGTGTCTGCCACACCGAGCTTGACGAGATTGAGGGCAGACTGGAGGCCCGATTGCCCGTCGTCCCGGGCCACGAGGTCGTTGGACGCGTCGATGCGTTGGGGCCCGAGACTTCGCGATTCGAGCCGGGCGACCGGGTCGGAATCGCGTGGATCTTCTCGGCGTGCGGCCGGTGCTCGTTTTGCCGGGGCGGCAACGAAAACCTCTGTGCCGAGTTTCGCGGAACCGGATGCGACGCCGACGGCGGATACGCCGAGTACATGGTGGTCCCGGAGGCATTCGCCTATCCCATCCCCGAGCCGTTCAGCGACGTGGAAGCGGCGCCCCTTCTCTGCGCCGGCGTGGTCGGCTATCGCGCCTTGAGACTCACGGGGTTGGCCGACGGCCAGACGCTCGGCTTCTTCGGCTTCGGTGCATCGGCCCACATCCTGGTCCAGGTTGCCCGGCACAAGTTCCCTCGCTCGAAGGTGTTCGTTTTCACCCGGCCGGGCCAGACGCAGCACCAGGAGCTGGCGCGAAAGCTGGGGGCCCACTGGGCCGGCGCCACGGGAGAAGACCCACCGGCCAGACTCCACGCCGCCATCGACACCACGCCCGCCTGGACACCTATCGTCGAGGCGATGCG
Source organism: Sedimentisphaerales bacterium (assembly GCA_016932895.1). Next base: position 6,911 of record JAFGCA010000439.1, read on the forward strand.
CGTCCTCGAACGAGGCGGTCGGCTCGTGATCAACGCGATCCGCAAGGAAGCAACCGACCAGAACGCCCTGCTCGCCCTGCGATACCCGGAGCATCTCTGGCTGGAGAAAGAGATCAAGACCGTGGCCAACGTCACCCGGCAGGATGCCCGCGAGTTCCTCCCCTTGGCGGCGGAGGTCCCGATCCGGCCGCTCGTCCAGGAGTTCGTCCTGGAGCAGGCCAACGAGGCCCTGAAACTCGTCAAGGCGGGCAAGACCCAGGGAGCCGCCGTGCTGCGCATCTCCAAGCCGGCTTCGTAACGCCTCCGGCGCCACGTAGCGACATCTCGATCTCCGTACGCGCAGCCGACCCTCATAGCGGATAAACATGTTGACAAGTCCCGATCGAACAGTATTATCGGGGACGTGCGGTTCGAGGGCAGCCACCATGGGCAGGTGGTCGTACGAGGAGCTAACGTGCGATTGCAGGCCGTGGCAAGGCTGTCGGGAACATTGAGAAGCACGCACCTTCCTTGTATCCGTTTGTGCCGTATGCGTATCAATGAAGCCGTCACTGCCACTGCATGAAGGAGGGCCGCAAATGTTCAGGCAAGACACCACAACCTTGAAGCACTTCGCACGAATCACATACTTTCTTGCAGCCGCCGTGTCTCTGGCCGCCGGCAGCGCCTGCTCGGCCGACGGCGGCGAGAATGGGGCCATCGAGGGGACCTGGATCACCGCCCTGACCACTCCGGCCGGGAACATGCTCCTGACCCTGACCGTCTCCCCGCTGGACCTGGCGCAGACCCGCTTCTCGGCCGCGATGCAGCCAGTCAATGAGAACCCAACGCACTTCGGCCTGTTCCCGCAGGCCGACCGCGCGACCCACTGGGCCGGGCACGTCGTTCAGAGGGACCTCCAAAGCTACGAGGGCAAGTTCGTGAGCTATCTGACCCGGATGGTCGTGCCCGGCGAAGGCGCTACGCCGCGATCCGAGACGATTGCCATTCTGGTTCTGACTGCGACCCTGGGTTTTACGGACCCGAACACCCTGGCCGGCGAAGCCACGGTCGCCGCCTACCAGGCCGATCAGGACGCCGACGAGGACGGCCTGCCGGATGATGGCGAGACCCCGGTCAATATCTCGGCCTTCCCCTGCACGGCCAGGCGCTTCGGCCCGACGCCTCCGCCCGAACCGCAGCCCCCTGCCGAGACGATTGAAGTGACCGTCGGTGACGAGTTCACGATCTCTCTCGATTCGAATGCGACCACGGGATACTCCTGGGAACTGACCAGCCCCCTGCCGGCGTGGCTGGAGCTGATCGGCACCGAATACATCCTCACGCCAACCGATCCGCCGATCCCTGGAGGCGGCGGCGTCGAAGGATGGACGTTCCGCGCCAACGGTGCCGGCACAGCTACGATCACCTTTGAGTATCGCCGGCCATGGGAGACGGACCAGCCACCGGCCGAGCGCAAGACGTTTGTAATTATCGCCCGTCCTGCGCGAGAGACGATTGAAGTGACCGTCGGCCAGAATTTCGTGATCTCCCTGCAGTCGAATCCGACCACGGGATACTCCTGGGAACTGACCAGCCCGTTGCCGACGTGGCTGGTGTTGGTCGGCTCCGAATACATTCCCGCGCCGACCGACCCGCCGATGGTCGGGTCCGGCGGAGTCGAGGAGTGGACGTTCCGGGCCAATGCCGCAGGCACGGCCACCATCACATTCGAGTATCGCCGCCCGTGGGAAAAGGACCAGTCGCCGGCCGAGCGAAAGACGTTTGTCATCGTCGCGCGAGCCCAAGGAGAGCAGATGCAAGTCACCGTCGGCCAGGATTTCGTGATCTCCCTGGAATCGAATCCGAGTACGGGTTTCTCCTGGGAGCTGACCAGCCCGTTGCCGGCGTGGCTGGCGTTGATCGGCACGGAATACATCCCCACGCCGACCGACCCGCCGATGATCGGGTCCGGCGGCGTCGAGGAATGGACGTTCCGCGCCAACGCCGCGGGTACGGCCACGCTCACCCTGGCCTACCGCCAGCCGTGGGCCACAAACGAACCGCCGGCCGATCAGAAAACCTTCGTCATCGTCGCTCAATGACGAGTGGCCCTGCGCGCCGTAGCCTGACAGGGATTGCGATTAGCCCGCGCGAGGGTTGTCATTCTGAACGAAGCGCAGCGTTGTAAAGGATCTGGGCTGCGTGCGGGAGAGACTCGTCCTTCTCAGGCCAGATCCTTCGCCTGTCGCTCAGGATGACAAGGTCCTATCGCGCAGGAATTCTCCCTGATCTGTATGAAACGGGCGCGCTCGAAACGGAGAACCAAGAGCGACGTTTCGACGCAGAGAGACCTTCCACGGTTTTTCACTCAACTGGAATCCCTTAATCCGTCTTTGGTGATGCCCAGCTCGTCGATGTACTTGCGAATCATCTCTCGCTGCGGCTCGCGAAAGCGATGGAACGGCTCGGCCAGGAAATCATTGCAGATCCCCAGGCACGACAGGGCACACTTGAGTCCCTTTAAGAAGCTCGATCCATAACGCCCGACACTGTAGAGCGTCGCATCGAGTCGCACGACCGTATTGTGCAGCGACGTCACCCGGGCGAGGTCTTTGGCACAGGCGGCCTCGTACAGATCGACGTAGAGTCGCGGCAAGAGATTGGCCCCGCCGCAAACGCCGCCGTGCCCACCCAGTAGAATCGTCTCGGCCAGGAGCTCCTCGGGCCCCATCAGAAGCGAAAAGTCCGGCCGATCCTCCAGCACCGATTGGAGCTGGTGGAAATAGATCATGTTGGCGGAGCTGTCCTTGAGACCGACGACACCGGGCAGCTCGGCCGCGGCCTTGACCGTGTCGGGCTCGAACATGGGTTTCGGCCGGTTGGGCATGTTGTACAGAAACAAGGGCAACGACAACTCCGCCAGCAGATGCTTGAGGTACTCCAGCAGCTCGGGCTGTCCGGCCGGGAAATAATAGGGAGGAGCCAGCACCAGCCCCTGTGCCCCCGATTCGGCGGCCTTGCTCGCCAGATTCACGGATTCGACGAAAGACGTATCGGCGATGCCCACGAGGACGGGCACCCGCCCGGCAACCAGCGCGCAGACACGCTCGGTCAACTCGTGTCGCAGTCGATGGCTCAGGCTGGGTGCCTCGCCGGTCGTGCCCAGGACAAAGAGCCCGTGGACACCGCCGGCGATGACGTGCTCGATCAGCCTCTCCAGACCCTCGGCGTCGAGCGTGTCCCGATCCCGCAACGGCGTCACCATCGGCACAATGATCCCACGCAACGGCCTGGCCAACGTTTCTCCACTGCCATCCATCTCGATCAGCCTCCAACAAACGATCTGTCCGAGCCGCAGTCGACGGCTCACATGATTGCAGAAGTACGAGACCAATTATGAGCCACCGATGCCCCCTTGCCAAGCGTTTCTTGCGTACCGTCGTCACGAGACTCGATGAAGGCAGCCGGTAATCCCTTTCGTTCGCCACGCTCTGCCCGGGCGTCACCCTTTTTCTTGGATTCTCCGGCCGCGTAGGGTTAGTATTGCCGGCGGCAAGCAGTTTGGGCAATAGGGGAAAGGAGGTTCATGATGAACGGCCGGCTTTGTGCGATCGCCACACGCATCATCGCAACAACAGCCTTTCTGTGTCCATGCCCCTTGGCACGCCCGACTGAAACTGGTGCGGGCCACGATTCGGCGGGCGGACGCCCGCGTGGAAGTGGCATGCTGCGATACTGCACTCTGCTCGGCCCCCGACCCGACAAGGTCTTTTACGTCCGATATGTAGGAATCGGAGTGGACAAGGATGCCTCCGACGTATTCCTGTCATAACGCGGTCGCCGTCGACTCTGCGGGCTGCGCGTATGTTTGCAGTCTCAGCGTTTCTCCGCAAGACCCCGCCACGTTCGGTGCGTTCGACACGACACACAACGGCGGACACAACGTGTATCTGCTCAAGCTCGACCCCACGGGCAGCCGGACGCTCTGGGCCACCTACCTCGGCGGAAAGAGCGACGACAGGCCCAAGGATCTGACCGTCGATGCCGCAGGCAACGTGTATGTGACAGGACGCACAAACTCCGACGATTTCCCCACGACCCAAACGGCGGTAGACAGGAGCCCAAACGGCCACTATGACATGTTCCTGGCCGTGATCGATGCCTCCGGCGGCAAGCTGCTCTATTCCACGGTCATGGGAGGCAAGAGCTACGACACGGGCGAAACGTTGGTCCTCGACCGGCACAACGGCCTCTACATAGCCGGCACGACGCGATCGGCGGATTTCCCCACAACCGAAAACGCCTATGAGCGGGTGCACAGCGGCTATAAAGCGAGTAAATTCGGCGGCGACGTCTTCGTCTGCAAGTTCAACTTTAGAGTTAGATAACGACCCCTGGTCCAAACGCAAAGGAGCGGAAATGAGAAATGCGCAAGAGCCGAACGGTGATAATCGAGAAACGCGCTTCCCGAGCGGCAGCGGCGGCGGGACTAAGGCTTTTGCCTGGAACCGCATGCAATGGCAGCATATCCGGCGGATGCTTGCAGCGCTTGCGATCACTTTGGCAGGGAGCACTGCGGCTTGGACGCAGATCGTCGTCGATGGACGGTACTGGAGCTATGACGGGCGACGCGTGCTGCTGCTGGGCGGCTGGAATCACGGCCACAATCCGTTCATCGACCACGACACGGACAACGACAAGGACAATCAGGGCGTAAGCACGCCGGCGCAGATCGAAAAGGCCCTGGATGAACTGGCCGGCGCGGGCGGGAATCTGCTGCGCTGTGTGCTCGATCCGGGGATGGCCGCCGGGATACAGGGATTCGACTTCTGCGCCAAATCGGGCGCGCGGTACGATCTGAACACCATGACCGGCCCGTTCTGGGAACGCATCGAGACCTTCATCGCCGAAGCCCAAGAGCGCGACATCATCGTGCAAATCGAGCTCTGGGACCGATTCGACTGGATCGACGGCAGTTGGGGATCCTGGCCCGTGAGCCCCTGGAACCCGAAGAACAACGTCAACTACACGACGGAGTCGTCGGGACTGGCCACCTCGTACCAGTCATTCGCCCGGCATCCCTTCCTTCACGGGGTGCCGGGGCATCCGGAATACGAGAAGGCGCCGGGGCCCCGGAAGAAGAAGTACGACCTGGTCCGAAACTTCCAAGACAAGTTCGTGGACAAGCTGCTCTCGATCACGTTGCGTCACGGGAACGTGCTCTATTGCATGAACAACGAAACGCATGCCGACCCGGCCTGGGGACAATACTGGATGCAATTCATCGAACGCAAGGCGAAGGCGGAGAGCAAGAGCGTATCGACGACCGATATGTTCGACGACGTCTACCGGGCCCAAAGCTCGCGCGGGCTCACCTGGCAGCTCGCCCATCGGGATGCATACGACTACGTCGATGCGTCGCAGGCCAACAGCAGGCACGCGGACGAGGCCCACTGGAACGCGGTAAGATGGATCGCCGAGGCGGCCCGCAAGACCGACCCGCCCTACCTGCTGCACATGACCAAGATTTACGGCAACGACCTCGCCCTGGACGGCAAACCGTGGAGCCGCTTCAAGCCCGGAGACAGTGACAACGCCATCGAGGAATGGTGGCGCAATCTGCTGGCCGGCGTAGCCGGAGTGCGGTTTCATCGCCCTACCGCCGGCATCGGCCTGTGCCCTGAGTCGAAGAACTGCATCCGCGCCACACGAAAGGTCGAAAGCAAGGTGAAGTTCTGGGACGTCGAGCCCCGACTGGACTTGTTGACCGACCGCCGGCCCGACGAGGCGTACCTCGCGGCCGATCCCGGCAGCGCGTACATCCTCTACTTCACCAAGAACGGCGGCGGCTCCGTCGGCCTCAAGCTGGACGACTATCGAGGCAAAATCTTCGAGCTGCATTGGGTCAACGTCGCCACCGGCAACTGGGGCCCCGCCACCACGATACGCGGCGGAAGCACAATCACCATCACCCGCCCCACCGCCTCGGCGCACTGGGTCGCAACGATCGTCGCGGGCAAGTGAAAACCGTCACTGCGCTTCCAGGAGCGGAGTTCTGCCGATTGCGCCTTTGCCCGAGCGGACCAGCCGTGTCCCCGCCCACCTTTCGCATTGACAGAATCGGGGCGGATCGGTATGCTAATAGGTAGCGTGACGAACCCAACGGCGCAGGGACGCCGGAAAGAGGAAAACAGTCACGAAGCGAAAGCGGCGAAGCTATGGACGTCTCCATACAAGAAGCTGGTACGCGGGGCACACCCCAGGTTTTTCGAGCAGAGCAGTAGGGTGACTTCTCAACCCACGCGTACCGACGTGAGTCGGACATGAACCGTGGCGCGTGAGGTCAGCGCGCGCGAGGGAAGGCCCGGCAGAACGCCAGGCACGCTCGAACGCTGGCAATGTGGCCGTTTTTTGGGGTATCTCTGTGTAGAACCGCACGGCTTGCCAGAAAAACTCATCGTGGCTTGCGGCGGTGTGGTAGAATATGGAGTGGAAGGTGCTGGATGATACGTTGGAAAGAATGCAGAGGACATGCGGAGGTATTCATCGTCCTGGTTCTGGCGCTGGCGGCCTCCGGCGGCAGCCTGCAGCGGGCGTCCATCCTGGTGGACGTGCAGACCGCCGAACCCGGTGACGTGCAGACGCTGGCGGAGATGGGCCTCGACGTCTGGGAGGTCCGCGAGGGCGCCATCGTGGCTTTGGTCACGCCCGAGGAACTGGCGGAGATGGCCCGGCGCGGACTTGCGACCGAGGTCGTCGAGCCCAACGTGTACGAGTTTCTTGATTCGCCCCACACGCGTGAGATCACCCTGGCAGCCGATCCGAACGAACCGGAAGGACGCTACCATTCGTACGAGGAAATCGTCCAGGGCCTCTACGAACTGCTCCCGTCCGGCGTGGCCCACGTCGAGTCCATCGGAAGCACGATCGAGGGACGAGACATCGTCGCGATCAAGATCAGCGACCATCCCGAGATCGACGAGGATGATGAACCCGAGCTTCTGTTCGTGGGCTGCCACCACGCGCGGGAATGGATTGCCGCCGAGGTGCCGTTCTTCCTGGCCCGCCATTTGGCCGGCAACTATGAAGCGGACGAGAAAGTCGCGCGGTGGGTAAACGCCTGTGAGATATGGATCGTGCCGGTGGTGAATCCGGACGGCCTCGAGTACAGCCGCACCGCAGATCGCCTCTGGCGAAAGAACCGTCGTGACAATGGGGACGGAACGTTCGGCGTGGACCTGAGCCGCAACTATGGCCGCTTCTGGGGCCTGGAAGGCTCAGTCCCCGACACGTCCAGCCCCAACTATCGAGGAACGCAACCGTTTTCCGAGCCGGAGGCACAGGCGATTCGAAACCTCGTTCTGCGGTCCGAGTTCCGGACTTTTGTCACCTACCACAGCTACGCTCAACTGGTAGTCTATCCCTGGGGCTACACGACTCTTGAAAGTCCCGATGATTGCCTGCTCAGCGGCATGGCGCAGAACGTAGCCGGCCTCCTCGGCGCCGTGAACGGTCGGGAATACGTCCCCCGGCAATTAGGCTTGTGGTACTTGGTCAGCGGCGACGAGATCGACTGGACCTACGGCCAGTGCGGCATCACCTCACTTTCGATCGAGCTGCCTCCGGCGACGTCCGAGCAAGGGGGCTTTCTCCTGCCGGCCGATCAAATCGTGCCGACCTGCCAGGAGAACCTGCCGGCGGCTTTCTACCTGATCGCCTGGTCCCTCGGATACGGAACCGTCGAGAACGTCACCACGGGCCGGCAGTTCGACCACATTCAAAGCGCCATCTGCGACGCGAACGACGGCGACGAGATCGTCGTGCACGAAGGCGTCTATCCCGAGCACATCGACTTCCGTGGCAAGTCCCTGATACTTCGCTCCGTCGATCCCAACGACCCAAACGTCGTGGCCGCCACCGTCATCGCGGGACATCGCCCCGCGCCGCTGGCCACCTTTTCCTCCGGCGAGGACGAAACGTCCGTGCTCAGCGGCCTCACGCTGACGGGAGGAACGGCGGGCGTCTACTGCGAAGCCGCCTCTCCCACCATCATCCGTTGCACCATTGGCGGCGCGGGCCCCGTTGCCGTGGAAATCTGGTACGGGTACGAGCCGTGCCGGCCCCCCGTCATCGACTGTAACATGCTGGGCACAACCGAGCAGCACGACCCGAAAATCGCGCACTGGAAGCTCGACGAACCAGAGGGCACCACGGCCCGCGACAGCGCCGGCACGCACGACGCCCTCCTTCTCGGCGATCCCCTCTGGCGACCGAACGACGGGCGGATCGACGGCGCCCTCGAACTCGACGGCATCGACGACGGCGCCGAAGCCGATTTCGTTCTGAACCCGGAGAAGACACCCTTCAGCGTCTTCGCCTGGGTCCGGGGCGGTGCCCCCGGCCAGGTCATCCTCTCCCAGTCACTGGGGGACAACTGGCTCACCGCCGACCGGTTTTGGGGCCATCTGACCACCGAGATTCAAACGCGCCATACAGCATTCGGCTTCAGCTCGGAGGCCCCCATCACCGACGGCGACTGGCACCACGTGGGTCTCGTCTGGGACGACGAGGGCACCCGCAGCCTGTACGTCGACGGCCTCGAGACGGCCCGGGAGACCGGCGTGTACCCATGGGCCTCCTGGTACACCGACGGCGGCGTCCGCATCGGCGCGCCCCGGCAGCCCTTCTCTCCGAACTTCTTCGCCGGATGGATCGACGACGTGCGGATTTACAACCGCGCCGTGACGCCTTGAAAAGTCACCACGAGGGTCAAAGATCGTGGAGCATGCGGATGGACTGGCGCACAACGACGTCGGCCGCCTGCGGGGCATAGGCGGTGCTGCGAATCTCGTAGCCCCCTTCGACGTGTAGATGCTTCGGGGCCAGATACCCGGCCGCCCCGTTGCAGTGCGTGATGACGAACGTGCAGGCGCAGGGAGAGCCCGCCTTGATCGCCAGGCCGATCTCGGTCAGCACTTCGCCGCCGAGACCGACGAACGCGACGTCGCCGAGCCGCCCCACTGTGACATTGAACGGCACTGGATCGGGATTCTTCCCGGCCGCATCCTCGGAGGGCTTGGCGGGCAGTTGCAGCGTCGCAAACGCAGTGCCGATCACACCGGCCGAAGACGTGCGGCTGATGTCACGGTAGACGTGCACCACCTCCTCGCCCAGGAACGTGCCCAACAGAACCGGCTCCGGGACCCAGCCCGGCTCCGTGTTGAAAGCGGGCAGCACGCGAAACCACGGGTCGATGTTGCCGGACGCTCCGGCAAAGGCGGGCGCAACCGTCTCCGAGCCCAGGATCTTCTCGGCAAACTGCTCGGCCAGCCCGATCACGTCGCCGCTGATGGTGTAGTTCTTTCCGCCCAGGCATGTGGCGTGCGTGGCGTAGTCGAACGCGGCAGCCACGGGCGCGCCGTCGGGCCGGGCGACTTTCATCACCAGGACTTCCTTGTCGGTCGGCCCGTAGGGGTTACGCCCCAGCACGATCGAGCTTTCGCCCTCGCGGGTGACTCGCAACTCGCGCCGATTCGACCCTACGGGACAGTACCCGACGCCGGTGCCGATCTCGACGGGCTCCAGATTCTCGCACGCCGCGCGAATCACCGCAATGAGCTTGTCTTTGAGAGCCAACGTATAAGCCAGATTGTTCGGATGTCCCTTCTCCTTGTCGATCGTCAACGTCGGGCCGGCGTGCGTGTGGATCGCGCTGAGGAAAAGCTCGGACGGCTTCAGGTCGCATTCGTCCAGAATGGCTTCGCGCAGGTACTCGGCGGTGCCCCCGTAGAATCCGATCAGGTCCGTCGAGACCAGCACGAGTCGCTTGCCACCGAACGCGAAGGCCAAGGCCCGCGCCGACAGCGGATCATGGACGTCCGTGGACAACCCTTTGCGGCTGGCGTACCCGGACATCTGCACGGGCTTGGTGGGCGTGATTTCAACCTTCGCCACGCCCGCCTTCAGCACCGCCGGCTCACCACCGCGTGACAACGGAGCGACAAACAAGAAACAAAAGACCGACAAGACACTGAAACCAAAGCGAAACCTTCTCATCGCACGTTCTCCCATTTGGACGGCGCGGACAATCGGTTGCATACCTGGGGGCGAGCATATTGCTTTTGTCGCCTGGATGCAATAGTCTGGAGGACAAAACGAATCGGGTTTCATTCAGACGTTCCCCTGCAAGGGAGTAAGAGATGGTCCGACACGCACGCAACCTGGGCTTCGTCCTATCGGCAGCCATTGCCGCCTTGTTACCAGTGGCGGTCATCACGCCGGGCCGGACGGCCGCCGGGGCGACTCTCGACGAGCTTGTCACCACAGATTGGGCGGGCCAGGAACGCAGGCGAGACAGATCCCCCGGTGATCCCGAGGCCGTCACGGCTGCATACCACAGGGCGCAGGCGCTGCTCCGTAACGCAGCAAACCTTGCTGAGAAAGACACGTTCGAGACGATACTCAAGCCGATGAGAGCGGAGGTCGCGCGCGTACACGAACTCGACCAAGATGACCGGCTCGCCCTCTACTACCGTGTTCGCACCGCGACACGCCGGGCCGTCCTGCAAACTCCCCTGCTTGCGGGCAAGCCCATCGTCTTCCTGAAGCGCCGGCGTTTCATCTGCCAGATGCTCCACGAGTATCTGGGCTACTTCTACGACTACGGCGATATCTCCGGGGGCGGCGTCTACATCCTGGCCGAGCCGGGGCGCTCGTTGGCCGTTCGCGATCTCATCGCCGGCCGTCTGCCCAAGGGCAATTACACGACGCTGGCTTTGTCGTACGACGCCCGGACCGCGTATTTCGGCTTCGCCGAGCGGGCCGAGACCAAGCCTGACTTTTATTCGCCCCAGCGACGCTGCTTCCACATCTACGCGGTGAACACGGACGGGACAAACTTAAGGCAACTTACGAATGGTCCGGACGACGACTTCGATCCCTGTCCCCTGCCCGACGGGGGCATCGCCTTCATGTCCACGCGGCGCGGCGGGTTCGGACGCTGTCACAACCCCTGGGAGCCGCTGCCGGCCTACACCCTCCATCGCATGGACGCCTCGGGCCAAAACGTACGAACGCTTTCCTTCCACGAGACCAACGAGTGGCACCCTGCCGTGCTCGGCGACGGACGGATCGTATACTCCCGCTGGGACTACGTCGACCGCTCGGCCGCCAACTACCACGGGCTGTGGGTCAGCAACCCGGACGGAACGAACCCCGCCTTGGTGTTCGGCAATTACACCCAGCGCATCAACGCGTGCTTTCAGCCCAAGGCGGTCCCCGGCTCCGACAAGATCGCGTTCATCGCCGGCGCCCACCACGCCGACGTCGGCGGCGCGCTGGTGCTGGTCGATCCGGACCGGCACCGCCTCGACGGCGCCACGGGGGAGGACCGCTTCGAGTCGATCGAGACGCTCACACCGGAGGTGTGCTTTCCCGAGGCCGCCGGCTGGCCCGACACGTATTTCCACAGTCCCTGGCCGCTGTCGGAGGACTGCTTCCTCGTGGCGTTCAGCCCCGCCGCCCTGCCGGGCATGGGATCGAACGTCAAGGACGACAACTACACGGGGCTGTACTATTTCGACCGCTTCGGAAATCTGGAGCTTCTGTATCAGGACCCGAACTTCTCCTGCATGTACCCGATCCCGCTGACGTCCCGGCCGGCGCCGCCTCTCGTGGCTTCGGCGCTCCACGCCGAGTTCGGCGACGAAGGCGAGTTCGTTCTCGCGGACGTGCGGCGGAGCCTGCTGCCTCTACCGGCCTCGCGGCCGATTCGCCGGCTCCGCCTCTACCAGGTGCTCCCCAAGACAACGACGCACGTGGCGAATCAGCCGCGCCTCGGCTACGCCAACGCCGAGAGCGCCCGCATGATGCTGGGCACGGTGCCGGTGGAGGCGGACGGGTCGGCCTACTTCCGCGCGCCGGCCCGCAAACCGCTGTACTTCCAGGCCGTCGATGACGCCGGCCGCGCCGTGCAGACCATGCGAAGCGTCACGTACCTCCAGGCCGGCGAGCGGCGCAGTTGCGTCGGCTGCCACGAACCTCCGGGGACCGTCTCGCCCCGCGACAGCGACCTTGAGGCCCTGCGGCGCCGCCCGTCCCGGATCGAGCCGGGACCGGAGGGGACGCGCCCCCTGAGCTTTCCCCTGCTCGTTCAGCCCGTGCTGGACCGGCACTGTGTCAGATGTCACGACGGTAGCGCGGGAGAACGAAAGAACCCGCTCGTCCTGACCGGCGAACCGGCCAGCACGTTCAGCCGGTCGTACGAGAGTCTCAAGTCCTACGTGCGCTGGTACGAATGGGGCGGCGCCAGTATCCACGAGATCGGCACGCGCCCCGGGCAGAGCGGCGCCGACAAAAGCCGGCTCCTGCAAATCCTGGACGACGAACTCCACGCCGAACATGTCACGCTGCCACCGCACGACAAGCTGCGGCTCTGCCTCTGGCTCGACGCCAACGTCCCCTTCTACGGCACCTACGACAAAGAGACGCAGATCGCCCAGAAAGCCGGACGCGCCGTGCCGCCGCCGAAACTCCAATAACTTCGCCCTCGCCCGGAACACATCCGTAACGTCTTGCCCTGCCGCCAGGATACGGTAAGATAGCAACTCGACGAAAACGATTACGGTACGCGATGCCGCACGGATCGAGAAATATCCTTGCGGGGCGACTTTGTCAGCCTGAGACGAAGCCGAAGGATCCGGCCACTGTAGAGGCGGTTTCTTCCGACCGCAGCCGGCATCCTTCACTGCGTTCAGGATGACAAAAAAGGTCGCATAAACTGACACTCATCCACTTGCGAAAGGGAGTCACGATGAACCTCGACTTTTCCTACTACATGCCGACGCGCATCCTGTTCGGGTGCGGCAAACTCAAGGAGCTCAGCACCACGCCCTTCCTGCCCGGAAAGAAGGCGCTGATCGTCATTGGGGCCTCCGGCGCCATGAGAAAGCACGGATACCTCGACCGTGTGACCGAATACCTCAAAGCCAACAACGTCGATTCGGTCGTGTACGACAAGATCGAGCCGAACCCGGTCTCCGAGCACGTCGGGCAAGGCGCCGCCGTCGCGAAGGAGAACCAGTGCGATTTCGTCGTGGGCCTGGGCGGGGGCAGCACGATCGACTCGGCCAAGAGCATCGCCGTAATGGCGGTCAATCCCGGTGTGTACTGGGACTACATCCACGGCGGCACCGGCAAAGGCAAGACACCCGAAAACGGGGCCCTGCCCATCGTCGCCATCACCACCACCGCCGGCACCGGAACCGAAGCCGACCCCTGGACCGTCATCACCAAGAGCGAGACCAATGAGAAGATCGGCTGGGGAAGCCCCTTCACCTTTCCGACGTTATCGATCGTGGACCCGGAGCTGATGCTCAGCGTGCCTGCGAAACAGACGGCCTACACCGGCATGGACGCCTTCTTCCACTCCGTCGAATCCTACCTGGCCACCGTGAACCAGCCCACCAGCGACCATCTGGCGCTGGAGGCCGTCGGTCTGATCACGAAATATCTGCCCGTCGCGGTCAAAGACGGCGCCAATCTGGAGGCGCGAACGAAGCTGGCCTGGGCCAACACCGAAGCGGGCATCTGCGAGTCCCTGTCCTGCTGCATCTCGCACCACTCCATGGAGCACGCCGTCAGCGCCTTCTATCCCGACGTCGCGCACGGAGCGGGCCTGACGATGCTCTCGGTCTCCTACTTCAGCTACCTGGCCAAACGCCACCCGGCCCGCTTCCCGGACCTGGCGCGGGCCATGGGCGAAAACATCGACGGACTGCCCGAGAAGGACCAGGCCCTGGCGTTTATCACGGGCCTCAAGAAGCTCATCGCCAACGTCGGCCTGGAGCAGCACAAGCTCACTGACTTCGGGATCAAGCGGGAGGACCTGCCCCGGTTCGCCGAGAACGCCTTCGAGACGATGGGCAAGCTGTTTGAGCTGACGCCGATCGAATTGACGCTCGACGACGTGGAGGCCATCTACGCGGGCGCCTACGCGTAGCAACCTGTCACGGCACCAGGAGAATTGCACTGATATGCCGGGGCCTATGTCAACGAGACACAGGCCCCAACTTCATGCCCAATCGGTGATGAACCGCCACCTGGGATGAGCCTGCCTGCCGAGCGCAAGCTCCGGCCGCAGGTCGTCCCAGCCGTGGGCCTCACCGCAGGTACACGTATTTACCATCACTTTGTCGCCGATTCCCTCAGTCAGCTTTCAGTGGGCGACCAGGGAATCGTCCTGGGCCGGCCCGACCTGCCCCAGCCCCAAAAGGCGATATCCGAGCACTGCCAACGTGCATGATTTCGACACGATCCAGTCCACGAAAGGATGCTCCCTTGCTGTTTCCGGCCGAACGTTGCGAACTCGCGCCGGGACCGCGCTGACGAGTTGTCTCTCGTCCCGGAGGATCGGCGCGCGCTCCGCCCAACCGATACACAACAAAGGCTCTCCCCTGCACAGTGACGCCACCATGCAGGACAAATGCTCTACGAGCCGGCTTCGTCTGCTTCTCTGGCAAGAAGCTCGGTGCCCGCTCGGCCGGAAACGCTCTCGTCCGTTCCGTGTGCCACAGAGCATACCTTTCACACACGACGCATTATTTCACTGCGTGACGAGTGAAACCGGCGTCCTGGAGAACAAAAATTCGCAGGTCCACACTACCGGCGAGTATACCATGCAACCGGCTGCCAAGTCAAGTCGAATTGCCGCGAAATTCCAGGGTACGCTGCCCCTCCCGGCCCCAACGCGTGGCGATCCAGGGTCGCGACGAACCCGCCAGGCCCGCGTGCGAGTTGACTTGCCAACCGGAAATCTGCTATAATCCAGCCACGGGTATCCTGCTCGTTTTTGGGTGGTTGCTCCAGAAAAGAGCGCAGCCTTTACGGCCTATATTCGCAACGGAGAAGAAAGGCGGAGTTCCGATGAGATTTTCGATGCCGATCCTCACCCATGTTCTCGTCCTGGCCGGCGCTGCCATTGCTGCCGGTCTTGATGGCAGCGGAATCGTCGAAGAAGGCGGTTTCTTTCCCCCGGTCGCGATCGCACAGGGAGACGGCGTTGCCGTGCTCATCAACGAGGTGCTCGCCTCGAACAGCACCATCGTTCGGGATCCGCAAAACGAGTACGACGACTGGATCGAGCTGTACAATGCCGGCGCCGAGGCCGTCGACGTCGGAGGGATGTATCTGACCGATGACCCGGAACTGCCGATGAAGTGGCAAATACCGACGAACCGGTCCGTGCTGACGACGATCCCCCCGAATGGCTATCTGGTGATCTGGGCCGACGGCGACATCCAGGACGAGCCCGGCCTGCACGCGAGCTTTCGCCTGAATGCAAACGGAGACTATTGTGCCCTCTACGACGTCGACGGGCAGACTCTGCTCGACAGCATCGAGTTCGACGAGCAGACGACCGACGTTAGCTACGGCCGAACCTACGGCCGGGATCCGGAATCGAATGACCAGTGGCGTTTTCTGGGGATTCCGACGCCGGGGAGCCCGAACGCCAGCGCTTACCTGGGCGTCGTCGCCGATACCACATTCAGTCACGACCGGGGTTTCTACGATGAGCCCTTCACCGTCACGATCACCACGAAGACGGAAGACGCCGTCATCTTTTACACCACCGACGGCAGCCCCCCCTTCGACATCGGCCGGGACCTGCCCCAGGGCCTGGTATACACAGACCCCATCCCCGTCACGACTACGACGTGCCTCCGCGCCTTCGCCTATAAGGCCGGATGGAAATCCACGAACATCGATACACAGACGTACGTTTTTCTCGACGACGTCATCCGCCAGCCGGCGCGCCCGCCGGGCTGGCCGACGGACTGGGGACACACCGGCCAGGGCGAGTATGAGATGGACCCCGACGTCGTCGACGATCCCCGGTACAGCGGGACCATCAAGGACGACCTGAAGGCCGTCCCGACGTTGTCCCTCGTGACGGAGCAAGGCCACTGGTTCGGCAACCAGGGAATCTATCGACGCGGGGAGCTGGACGAACGTCCCGTCTCAGCCGAGCTGATCTTCTCGGACGAGCGCGACGGCTTCCAAATCGACTGCGCCGTCATGATCGTGGGCGGCAGCAGCACCGGCCGGTGGAAAATGGACAAGCTCTCCATGCGGCTGAAATTCCAGGGACAATACGGCGCCCCCCGCCTTCAGTATCCCCTCTTCGGCGACGACGCCACCGATGAATTCGACACCCTGGTCATCGACGCCCGCATGAACAACAGTTGGGCTTACGGCGGCGGCGTCGGCGTCAGCCGCCCGGGAATGAACCAGCGCGACCTCGCCCAGTACACCCGAGACCAGTTCGCCTGCGACATCCACAACGCCATGGGAGGCTGTTCGCCGCGCGGACGCCACGTCCACCTCTATCTCAACGGCCTGTACTGGGGGCTGTACTGGCTGCACGAGCGCCCCGACGAGCACTTCGCCGCCGCCTATTTCGGCGGCACCGACGAGGACTACGACGTCCTCAAGCACAATTCCGGCACCGCCGTAAACGGCTCCACGTCCCGCTACCGGGACATGCTCAACGCCGCCGCTTCGCTCGAAGAAATTCAACCGCACCTCGACGTGCCCGACTTCATCGACTACCTCCTGATGAACTACTATATCGGCAACACCGACTGGGCCCACCAAAACTGGTACGCCTCGCGCAGCCGCACCGATCCGGACAGCCGCTGGCACTACCATAGCTGGGACGCCGAACATTCGATGGAGGGCCTCTACGACGACTCCACCAGTAGAAACAACAGCGGTGGGCCGACGCGCGTGCACTACGATTTGATGAATGATCCGGAGTATGGCATCTGCTTCTCCGACCGCGTGCACAAACACTTCTTCAACGGCGGCGTGCTGACTCCCGAGGCCACGACGGCTCTCTACCAGATTCGACTCGACGAGGTGGACCGCGCCGTCGTCGGGGAGTCGGCTCGATGGGGAGACAACCATCGCTCCACGCCGTACGCGCGGGACACCGACTGGATTCGCGAGCGAGACTACCTGCTCCACACGTACCTCGCCCGGCGCACGGACATCGTACTCGATCAGATCAAATCGCGCGGCTGGTATCCCAGCGTCAATGCGCCGAGTTTCTCCGTCAGCGGCTCTCCGCAGCACGGTGGATACACGGCCGTCGGCGACACGCTGACCATGTCGTCCGGCAGCGGCACGATCTGGTACACCCTCGACGGGACCGAACCGCGAGTGCCGGGAAGCACACCGGGACCCGGCAACGCCATGACTCTCGTCGCCGCAGACGCACCGAAGCGCGTCCTCATCCCTGCCGGCTCCATCGCCGAGGCCTGGAGAAGCGACGTCGATTTCGATGATAACGCCTGGCTCAGCGGCACCGGCGGCGTCGGCTTCGAGCGCAGCACGGGATACGAGCAGTTCTTCGACGTCGATGTGCGAGACCGGATGTACGGCGTCAACGCCACGTGCTACATCCGCATCCCGTTCAACCTCAGCGCCGCAGATCGCGCCGGCCTCACCGATTTGTCCCTCAAGGTGCGATACGACGACGGCTTCGTGGCCTATATCAACGGCGTCGAGGTGCAGCGGGCCCTCTTTACGGGAACGCCCCAGTGGAATTCGTCGGCCGACGGCAGCCACTCCGACCTCGACGCGATCGAGTTCGCAACGTTCAACCTCAGCGCTCGCACCAACGCCCTGCGCGACGGCGCCAATTTGCTTGCTATCCACGGGCTCAACACGTCGACCACCAGTTCCGACTTCCTCATCTCGGCGGAACTGATCGCCAGCAAGGCACTCGGGGGCAACCCCGTCGAGAGCGGCGTCTCCCCCACCGCTGCCCTCTACACAAGCCCCCTCGCCCTGGCACGGACCAGTCACGTCAAGGCAAGATCGCTCAGTGGCACTACGTGGAGCGCGCTGAATGAGGCGGTATTTGCGGTGGGACCGGTGGCTGAGAGTTTGCGGATCAGCGAGATTATGTATCATCCGGGCGATACCGGTAGTCCCGACGATCCGAATACCGAGTACGTCGAGCTGACCAACGTCGGCGGCGAGACGATCGATCTGAATCTCGTCAAGTTCACCAACGGCATCGA
>JAFGCA010000440.1 GCA_016932895.1 Sedimentisphaerales bacterium
GTCCGACACTTCCACGCCCGAGTTGAAGTCCCAGTACGCATGGACCGAACGCGGGTGGTCCTCCGGCCACCAGCCCAGGTGCGGGCTCAGACCGTTACCCGTCGGATTGGCCAGTGCAGCCGTCGAGCACAAGGCACAAATCGTTATTGCAAACAGCAGTTTCTTCATACTTCGATCCCCCAATTTCATCACCATTTCGGGTTTCATCACTCACACTCCACCGGGGCCGAGCAGCACGCGCTGTGCCCCGAACGATTGCTTCTTCGACTACATCCTCTGGTGTTCTTGCCGCCGGCCCGCAAAAACCCGGCACGGCCAACCCCAGTGACAACCTATGTCACCTGGCCCCCTGCGAAACGTGCCAGGCAGGCCTTCAGGTAGTCGTACATCGACAACAACACCGCCAGACGTAAAAGGAAATCCGTAACCACCCTGATCGTACCCCCCAGATATCCATGATTGGTACTGAGTTTATCGTATTTACGGCGAAATGTCAATGTCACGCGTGTGTTTTGGACGGCCGAAGGCGGGATTTATTGGCGTGGCCCCGTTCCCGGGCGCAAAGGCCCGCGATTATGGGGACTTCAGAGGAACGCGCGGGATTTTTTTCGCGCGTTGGCGCCGCCGAGGGCGTCGATCGGATCCGGCTGGAGGTCTCGCAACGGAGCAGGAGGGATTCGAACCCCCGGAACCTTTCGGTTCAACGGTTTTCAAGACCGTCGCCTTAAGCCGCTCGGCCACTGCTCCGGATTCGGCGAAGGCGTCGCGGCCAGCTTTTCGATTGCAGTCGGCCGTTTTGACGCTTCGTCCGTGGTCTATTCTACGTTCTGCGGCCGAAATTTCAAGGGCCTGCACTCGTCCAGCCCAACCGGCGGCCGACGCTCGCGTTGCTCTGCCGCGGTGCGGGCAAGCATCCCGCCCCAAAAAAACTTTGGATCGGGCCGATTTTTTAGTTGACATTACATAGTATGCATAACATAATGAGTATAACATAACTAAGGTCGTTCTGAGGAACCTGGAGGTTGCCATGAAATTTGAAAGCCAGTTGTTGAAGGGAGTTGCCCCGGTGGTCGTGCTGGAGATTCTCTCGCGGGGCCCAATGTACGGCTACGAGCTGAGCCAGGCGATCGAGCAGCGCAGCGCCGAGATTCTGACCCTGGGCAAGGGGACGCTGTATCCGCTGCTGTACAACCTGGAGGCCAAGAAGCTGGTCAGCGCCAAGTGGGAGGCGAGCGACTCGGGCCGGCGCCGGCGCTACTACTCCATCACCGGTCGGGGCAAGGAGGAGCTGACCAAACAGAAGGTGCAGCTCCAGGAACTGACGAAGGGACTGAATCTGGTCTTCGGCGGCGCCCTGAGAGCGGCGTTTTGACAGAGGCCTCAGGTGGAGGTTCGCATCATGGCGCGACAAGTTGACAACGACGGTCCGACCGATTTGCCTGAATGTGCCGCAGAGTTCCTTCGGCAGGTGACCCGCAAAATGCGGTACCGCAGGAAGGCCCGGGAAGAGGTGCAGGCCGAGCTGACGGCGCATTTTACCGATGAGCTGAAAGACTGTGCCGATGCCGTCGAGAAGGAGCAGAAAGCTCAGAAAATGGTGCAGGGCTTCGGCGACGCCAGGCTGATAGCGATTCTGTGCCGCCGGGCGAAGAAACGCTGCCGCCCGCGGTGGAAGACGGCCTTTTTGAGGACGGCGCAGGTTGCCGGTGCGCTCGTCGCTTGCTTCATTGTGTACGTGATCTGGTTCCTGTCCGGCAAGCCGGTCGTCACGACCGACTATATCGCCCAATTCAACCGCCTGGTTCGTCCGCCTGCGGATGAGGCTCTCAACGCAGCACCGTTCTACATCCGTGCCGCTGAGACGATCGAAGAACCCCCGACCGACATCGCTGAGCTGCTCAAGAGCAAGCATCGTGACCTCACTGCCGAGCAGAAGCAGCGTTTGGCGGCGTGGTTCGCGGAGAGACAGGAGATGTTCGATCTGGTCGCGGAAGGCGCGCAGCGACCGTACTATTGGCGCGCCTACGAGGGCGAGGACGGAATCTTGTCCGTTCTTCTTCCCTACGTCAGCAGGTACAGGCATCTGATGCGTGCCCTGGGCCACCGCGCGGCGTTTCTGGCCGACGAGGGGCGGCATGACGAAGCGCTTGCCATGGTCCAGACGTGCTATCGATACGGCCGACACCTCCGCGCCGGCAACAAGTCTCTGATTGAACAGCTCGGCGGAATCGCCGCCCAAAACGTCGCGACCGATGCGCTGCTCGACATTCTCAGCCGGCACCGCCTCAAGCCACCGGAACTGGCGGATCTGCAGCAGAGGCTTGAGGGACTCTTCGAAGACGAGGATTTTCGGCTGAACCTGGAGGGCGAGAAACTCATGATCTACGATGAAATCCAGAGGTGCTTCACCACAGGCGGGCCGGCCGGCGAACATCTGTACCCTCGTCGACTTGCCTCGCTCAGCAGCAGCGGTGAGCGTGCCGAGGACCTTGTGTTCGACTTTGTGACCACGCCTCGATACTGGGGGAGAGTCGCGAAGATCCTGTTTGCTCATCCGGACAAGGAAGAGACGCGAGCGACGTTGGATCGCGCGTACGAGTCGTGGGACGATTGGCTGCGCATGACACCGGCGCAACTACGAGCCGAAGGGATCGACGTCAGTGATGAGATGGAGAAGGCGGTCAAGGGCAACTTCCTCCTGGAGGTGATGGTGCCGTCGCTGGGACGAGTGCACGAGCTTTCTTATCTGACGAAAGTTCGATTCGACGCGGCGCTGGCGATCGTCGCGCTGCTGAGGTTCCAGGCCGAGAGGGGCAGCTATCCGGAAAACCTGGCGGAGCTCGTGGCGGCCGGCTACCTCCAGCGTGTGCCGGCCGATTCCTGGAGGGGCGGTCCGCTGACGTACCGCCGAACGGGCGCCGATTTCCTGCTCTACGGCTGGGGGGAAAATTTCACCGACGACGGAGGCCAACCGGGCAAAGACGAGGATGACTACTGGGCCAGCGATGGGGATTGGGTCTTCTGGCCCGTGGCGCGAGCGCAGAGTTGAGGTGGACAACGGCGTATGAGACGACACGACGAAGAAAAAGACGGACATTCTGTTCTTCCGCAGTGTGCTGAGGAGTACATCGCCGCCGTTGTAAAGAAGATGCGCGGCCGCAGGAGGACGAGGCGCAGCGTCAGGAGCGAGTTGGTCGCGCATTTCGAGGATGAATTGAGAGGCTGCGCGACGCCGCAACAGCGCGAGGAAAAGGCTCGCCGCCTCATCGAGAGTTTCGGTGACGCCAAGCTGCTGGCCGTTCTGTGCCGTCGGGCGAAGAAGCGTTGCCGCCCGCTGTGGGCCAAGGTCGTCGTTCGCTCCTTGCAGGTGCTGGGAATCATCGTCCTGTATTTCCTGATGTGCTCGGGCCGACTCTTTCTGGGCAGGCCCAACGTCAAGGTCGATTACGCTGTCGCACTGAGTGAGCAGGTCCGCCAGGGCCGAGACGAGTCGTTCAACGCCAAACCCTACTTCGACGAGGCCGGAAAGCTCGCCGAGGCACAGCCTTACGTCTACGAGATTCTCAAGGAACGGGAATCCTGGTGGCCGGGCGACATGAACGAGCCGCAGCGACGGGCGGTGGCCGAATTGCTGAAGAACGGCGCCGAAGCACTCGACGTGCTCGGCCGCGGCGTGACGAAGCCGGGCTACTGGACCGACTATCGCCCGCCAGCGGCGCAGCCGGCACGCACATTCGGACAGGACCCTGCCCTGAAGATTGCCGGCCCGGGGCTGGCGCCGGACGTTATCGGCGGGATCATGCCATCGCTTAGTAGCTACAAGAAGCTTGCGCAGAAGCTGGCTCTGCGGGCCCGTTGGCGGGCGTGGCAGGGGGACCTGGAGGGCGCCTGCGCGGATTGCCTGGCGCTGCACAGGATCGGATGGCACATGGAGGGCCGGGGGCTCATCCTCGAGCAGATGGTCGGCATCGCCATCGAAGCCCTGGCACGCGGGACGGTCCTTATGATAGTGGACAGGGCCGACGTCCCCGCCGATCTTCTGGGATCGATGCAGCAGGAGTTTCAAGATCGGTTCTCCGGACAAGACGTTGTTCTTTGTCTCGAAGCGGAGAAGATCTTCTGGTACGATTACGTCCAAAAGGCGTTCACGGATGACGGCGCGGGGGGGGGCCGGCCGTTGAAGGAGGCGCTGCCACTGGTGGCCGGGCATTGGAAGGACGGGCTGCTCGGACTCGTAACGTTCAGCTATCCGGGCCGACGCGAGATGATGCGTAAGATCGATGCGTTCTACGACGAAGCGGAACGGCTGCTGGAGCGACCGCCGTGGCAGACCGGTTGCGGCGACGAGGCAGAGAGGCTCGAGAAGATCGTGGCCGACAGCTTCCTGCTGCACGCGGTGGCCGATTCCGCTGTGCGGCTGGGGCACTTAGCCTGGCGTACGAAGACGGACCGCCGCGCCCTGGTGACGATCCTGGCCGTCCTGCGCTACCGGAAGGACAAGGGCGTTTACCCCGACCATCTCGACGCGCTTCTGGTCGCGGGATACGTACGCAAAATCCCCGATGATCCGTACAGCGGTCGGCCGTTGGGATACCGCAAGACAACCGACGGATTTGTCCTCTACAGTTGGGGCGAGAACCGCAAAGACGACGGCGGTTGCCTCGGCACGAACAACGCCGGCAAACCCAGAATGTGGGCCAACAACGGCGACTGGGTCTTCTGGCCCGTCGAACGCGAGACTGAGTGAAGCGCTTCGCATCGAGGGCTTTCCCTTGCTCGTCTCTTCTTCCTCCCCGACGTCTCTCCGGCAGCGACACTCGTGGAAAGACTTGAATCCGGCTCCTGCTCCACGTAGTATGGTCCTTGTCGCTTCGGGCAGCAGGCGTGGCGCGAGTTAGCCCGCCGACCCGGTGAGTTCGAGCTGTCTCTTTATGGGAGGTTGTTATGGGTTCTGGACGGTGTCCTTTGCATTGTCACGGCGGGTGTTCGGTGAGTCGGCGGGCGTTTATCAAGGGTTCGACGGCATTTCTGGCCGGCTCGTCTTTGCTGGCCGGCTGCAATTCGTTTTCGAATCAAAAGATCGTGGGCACGCCGATCCGCCCCTGCGGCCCGGCGTCGCAGTGCACGCCGACGATTCGCGCCGCCTTCGTGCGACGCAAGGAGGAATACGGGATGTGGTGGCCCGGGGCCGTGTATGACGGCGAGGCCGCGCGCACGATGTATGCCGGGAAGATGGCCGAGACCGCCGCACGGCTTGGCGCCAAACTCGAGTTGCGACCCGAGCCCATTTACAACCTGGAGGAAGGACAGGCCTGGATTGCCCAAGCCGAGGCGCAGAAGGCCGACGGCCTGATGCTCGTCATGCTGGATCGCCAGCAGCACTCCTGGCCGACCGCCCAGCGCGTGGCCAAGAGCGAGATTCCCTCGATCATCTTCAGCCCGCTGGGGACCTCCTTCACCACGAACACGGTTCACCTGACCGATACGCCCGGGTGCGTGGTCTATTCGACCAACGATTTCGGCCAGGCGGCCTACGGCATGAAGATGCTCTCTGCGGCCACGAAGATGCGCGCCGCCCGCTGCGTCGTCCTGCGGGGCAACAACCGCAGAGACGTGCCGCTGGCCGACACGGGCATCACGTTGCGTTACATCCCCGCCGGCGATTTCATCGAGGAATACCGGCGCACCCCCGACAGCGAAGAAATTGTCGCGATGGCCGACAGCTACATGAGCCGGGCTCGCAAGCGCATCGACGCGACCCGCCAGGATGTCATCAACGGGCTCAAGAGCTACCACGTCGCCGGCCGGCTCCTGGAGCGGGAGGGCGGCGACGCCATCACGATGGACTGCCTCGGAGCGCTGGGCAAGATCGACGTGAGCCTGCCCTGCATCGCGTGGTCGCGGATGAACGATGACGGCATCCCGGCTGCCTGCGAAGCCGATACCGGCGCGGTCGCCTCGCTGGTCATGACGCATTACCTGTTCGATCGGCCGGGCTTTCAGCAGGACCCGGTTGCCGATACGGCCGACGATTCGATCATCGGCGCCCACTGCTCGTGCGCGACGCGCCTCAACGGCTACGATGCGCCGCCCGAGCCGTTCGATATCAAGCATCATCACGGCAACCGGGACGCCGTGCCTCGCACGATCTGGCGCGAAGGCCAGCGAGTCACCAGCATCGACCTGATGCCGGGCAACGCCACGAAGCCCTCGACCGTGCTCGTCTCGGCCGGCACGGTGGTAGACAATATGGAAGTGCCGCCGGGCGGCGGTTGCGTCGTCTCGGTCAAGGTCAAATTCGACGGCGGCCAGGAAGTCCTGAGCTTCCCCGGTTTCCATCAGGTTTTTTTCTACGGGGACTACAAAGAGCAGGTCCGCGACTTCTGCCAGCTCTGCGGCTTCGAGGCACAGGTCGTCTAACGCCGTCTGAGCGGCCGCACCGGAGAAGTCCGAGTACCGAAAGAGGGCAACATGAGAAGACAGGGCATGGTGTTGTTCCTGGCGGTGGCGGGCCTGTCGCTTGCCGCCGCCGCCCGGGTCTCGCGGCAGATGGAGCCTCTGGGACGTGGCGTGGTTGCGGTCCGTCGCGCCGCCGGCGAGGTGTACGTCGGGTGGCGCATGCTGGGCACGGACCCGGACGAGATCGCCTTCAGTCTCTACCGCACCTCCGGCGCCGGGACGACGGTGAAGCTGAACGACCAGCCCATTGCCGCCGGCACGAATTACGTCGATGCTGAAGCCGGCCCGAGCCGATCCCATTCGTACTTCGTCAGGCCCGTGATCGGTGGCAAAGAGCAAGAGGCGTCCGCTTCGTTCACGCTACGAGCAGATGCGCCGGCCCAGCCGTACCTCTCGGTCCCTCTGCAAACGCCCGACGGGTACGCGGCCAACGACGCCTCCGCCGGCGATCTGGACGGCGACGGGGAATACGAGATCGTCCTGCACCAGGCGGGCCGGGGCCGGGACAACTCGCGCGGCGGAACGACCGACGCGCCCATCCTGGAAGCCTACGAACTGGACGGCACCTTCCTCTGGCGGATCAACCTGGGCCGCAACATTCGCGAGGGCGCCCACTACACCCAGTTCATGGTCTACGATCTCGACGGCGACGGCCGCGCCGAGGTGGCGTGCAAGACGGCTGACGGGACCGTCGACGGCGCCGGCCGCGCGATCGGCGATCCCGACGCCGATTACCGCAACACCAGAGGCTACGTCCTGGATGGCCCAGAGTTTCTCACCGTCTTTGACGGCCGGACCGGCGCCGCGCTTGTCACCACCGACTATATTCCGCCCCGAGGCAACGTCGCCGACTGGGGCGACGACTACGGCAACCGCGTCGACCGGTTCCTCGCCTGCATTGCCTATCTCGACGGCAAGCGCCCCAGCCTGGTCATGTGTCGGGGCTACTACACGCGCACCGTACTGGCAGCGTGGAATTTCCGGGACGGCCGGCTCACGCGCCTCTGGACCTTCGACAGCGACGACGGGACCCCCGGCAACCAGGACTACGCCGGGCAGGGCAACCACAACCTCAGCGTCGGCGACGTGGACGGCGACGGCCGGGATGAAATCGTCTACGGCGCCTGCGCCATTGACGACGACGGAACGGGGCTCTACACCACGGGTCTGGGCCATGGTGACGCCATGCACCTGTCCGACATCGACCCGGACCGGCCGGGCCTGGAAGTGTGGGCCATCCACGAGCGGCCCGAGCATCCCTATGGCGCCAACCTCCGGGACGCCGCGACCGGGCGAGTGATATGGGGCCTGGAATCGCCCGACGTGGGTCGTGGTGTCGCCCTGGATATCGACCCCCGCCACCGGGGCTACGAGTGTTGGGCCTCCGGCCGGGGCCTGGACGGCCTGTACAACTGCAGGGGCGAGAAGATTTCCGACGCCAAGCCCCGATCCTGCAACATGGGCGTTTGGTGGGACGCCGACACGCTCCGCGAGATCCTCGACGGTACGACCATCGACAAGTGGGACTACGAGAGCGGGACGGCGACGCGCCTGCTTTCGGCCCACGACTACGATTGCGTCCGCAACAACGGGACCAAGGCCAATCCGTGTCTCTGCGCCGACATTCTGGGCGACTGGCGCGAAGAAGTGATCTGGAGGACCAGAGATGGCCGGGAACTTCGCATTTTTACGACCACGATCGTGACGGATCGCCGGCTCCGGACCCTGATGCACGACCCCGTCTACCGCCTCAGCGTCGCCTGGCAAAACGTCGCCTACAACCAGCCCACCCAACCCGGATTCTACCTCGGCGCCGAAGTGAAACTGAAATAGTGGCCAATGTGCGACCGGATGAGCCCGCGAGAGCATGCTTGACGCGCGATACGGCGACGGCACAATGTTCGTTGTTGGCCGGGAGGATACGCCTCTGTAGAGGTGCACCCCGGGTGCTCGGGCGACGCCGGGCGCTTGGGTTTGCTCCCGTGCTTCTGCCTCCTTACAAGAGTTTTGCAAAATGGAGATTAGGCTTATATTCTTCAAGGAAATCGTTGGTGTGATTTCCTTGAAGATGGGGCTTATATCGCTATACGAAAAGCACTTACGTTCTCGGGAGGAAAAATCACGAAGGAGATTTTTCCTCCCTAAAGTAAGCCTAATCTCCATTTTGCAA
>JAFGCA010000441.1 GCA_016932895.1 Sedimentisphaerales bacterium
CGCCCCGGCGAGAAGCTCTTCGAGGAGCTCCGCATCGAAGGCGAGGACATGCAGCGCACCGGCCATCCGAAGATCAGCATCTGGAAGAACATTCCCCTGGACCGCGGTCGGCTGCGCGCCGCCATCGCCGAACTGGTCTCCACGTCCGCGACCCAGGATCGCGGGGCCATCGCCGCCGGCATCAAGCAGCTCGTCCCCGAATACGCCAACAACAGCGCCTAAGCGCCGCCTCAGAGACGTTACGACTCGCTCTCGCCGCCTTCCGGAGTCTCGGCCGCCTTCTCGACTTCGGCCCCGGCCTCGGCCTCCGGCGCGCCCTTGCTCTTCTTGCCCGCGGCGCTCTTGCGGTGCTCAACTTTCGGCAGCCCCAGAACCGATTCCTCCTCGGTCCAGCGCTCTTCCTCTTGCAGTATCTTGATACGCTCGGCCCGCGTCAGAACGTTGCGGTGACGAATCAGTGCGTTTCTGATCTTAAGTGAACTGTCGATGGACATGCAAAACTTCTCCTGTTACCTGATTTTCATTCCGTAGGCGTCACTGAAGTAATTCGGTGCAAACGTTTCATAGCCGATCGGGGCCTTGTACTGGGCGCCCAACCGGACAATCTTCTGTTTCATCGTGTACCCGTCGCTGTCAGAATTGTTCGGGTTTTCGTAGAGCGTGCCGCTGGTGACGAGCATAAACCCGTCTTTGTTGGGCAGCACGGCGGCGTTGAGCCCGCGCTCGGAAAAATACTGCCGCAGGACCGAAACGGCCAGAATCTCCGTCTGGATGCCCTGGCTGGAAAAATACGACCGTACCGGCTCCAGATGCGTCCGCACCGGGTACTGGGCCAGCACGATCACGTGGTCGCCGGTGGATGCCGGCGGCGTCGCGGAACCGGCTGCGGCCCCGACCCCGGAACCGGCTGTGGCCCCGACCCCGGAACCGGCTCTGCTGGCTGGCGCCCCGCTGGACCCCGCCGCCACTGCACCGCCGGCGGGTGTCGTGCTGGGTGCACCGGTGCGCACGGGCTGCTGCGCGCCGGCGAAACGGGCCTTCTGGTCGATCTGGCCCAGGCGGAAGGCAATCAGGACCACGAGAATCAGTCCGAGGCCGATGGCCACTCCGAGCTGCCAGGGCAGCGAAATCTCGATGCGGCCGTCGTTTAGCTGCACGCGTTTCGGTCGCAGCCACGTCTGGCTGGGCCCCTGAACGGGCTTGGGTTCCGGTCTCTCAACCACCTTCGGCGGCACTACAGGCGGCGCAGAGGGCATCTCGGCGACCGGGCGGACCGGCTCGACACGCTCCTTCGGCTTGGGCGTAACGGCCTGCCGCAGCCGCTCCAACGCCGGACCCACCTGCTTGACCGACGGGACCCGTATCCGCGCGAGTTGCGGGCGCAGCGCCTCTAACACCTTTCGCCGCCTGGGTTTAGCGTGCGTCCGGCTCATCGCCTCATACAACGCTCGTTGTCCTCTGTTGCGTTTGCTCACGGTGCGACTCCTTGCCACCGCCTCGATTCTGGGCCGCAGGACATTAGACTACATCCCCGGCCGGACCGTAAACCGTTTGTTTATAACTGATTTCGACGCCCCTTTCAATGACAAAATCCCCCATCCAATCCACAACAAGCCACGGAGCACGAGCACAACGCAGAGGCGACTGCGACCGAGACCGCGGTGTTTCGCACGGATTCATTGCCAGGGTGGTTCGGAGGCGTTACATAAGGGGCGAGTTTCCCGCGTGGAATGACACTGGAGATTTGCGGTGCAGGCGCGGCGGCTTCGCCCGCTCGAGGATTTGGAGTCATCGAATGACGATAAGCATCTTCAATGACGTCATCGGACCGGTGATGCGGGGGCCGTCGAGCTCGCATTGCGCCGCGGCGCTGCGCATCGGCCGGCTCGCCCGCGACCTGATGGACGGTGACATCGAGGCGGTGTCGGTCGAATTCGACCGGCACGGGTCGCTGGCGACGACGCACGCCAGCCAGGGCTCGGATATGGGCCTGTTCGGCGGGCTTCTGGGCTGGGAGGCCACCGACGAGCGGCTGGCTGATGCCGCCGGCGCGATCGGCGCCGCTGGCGTCGAGGTTTCCATCACCATCGACGATTTCGGCTTTACGCACCCCAACACCTACCGCCTGATACTGAACAACGCCCGGCAGCGGCACACGCTGACCGCCCTTTCCACCGGCGGCGGCATGATCGAAATCGTCGAGATCGACGGCTTCGTCGTCTCCATGGTGGGCGACTACGCCGAGACGTTACTCTTCGTCCGCACCGGTGGCCGGGAGATCGCCAACCGTTTGGCCGAGGCGGCTTGTTGTGACGAGATTCTCGTGCATACGCATGACGGCGCCGAGCTTGTCGAGTGCAAGGGACAGGAGTTCGTACCGGAGGCGGCCCTGGCGGCGTTAGAGCCAGAGCGCGAGGTGCTTGCGGTCAAGCGGCTGCGGCCCGTGCTGCCCGTACTGTCGCGGGCCCGCCTGGAGGTCCCTTTCGCCACGTGCAAAGGGATGTTTCGCTGCCAGGGGAATCGGGACGTGCCGCTGTGGAAGCTGGCGGCGACGTACGAGGCGGCGCGCGGCAATCTCAGCGAGCCGGACGTGCTGGAACGCATGCTGGCAATCGTCCGGACGCTGCGGACCTCGCTGGCACAAGGCCTGGAAGGGACCGAATACCGGGACCGCATCCTGGGATACCAGTGCGGACGATTCGCGCAGCACATCGAGAATGCGAGCCTGCTCGACGCGGGCATGCTGAACCGGATCATTCTGTACGTCACCGCGTTGATGGAGGTCAAGAGTGCTATGGGCGTCATCGTTGCGGCGCCGACGGCCGGGGCGTGTGCGGCCCTGCCCGGCGCGGTTCTCGGCGCCGCCGATGCGGTGGGCCGCAGCGACGACGACGCGGCCCGGGCCATGCTGGCCGGCGGTATCGTCGGCGTGTTCATCGCCACGGGCTCGACGTTCGCCGCCGAAGTCGCGGGCTGTCAGGCCGAGTGCGGCGCCGCCTCGGGCATGGCCGCGGCCGCCCTGGCAACCCTCGGCGCCGGCAGCGCAGAGCAAGCCGTCGCCGCCGCCTCCATGGCGCTGCAGAACTCGTTCGGCATGGTCTGCGACCCGGTGGCCAACCGCGTGGAGGTGCCCTGTCTCGGCAAGAACGTTATGGCCGCGAGTAACGCGCTGGCCTGCGCGAACATGGCCCTGGCCGGGTACGATCCCGTGATTCCGCTGGACGAGGTCATCGAGGCGATGGACCGGGTCGGGCGGAGCCTGCCGCATGAGCTCCGCTGCACGGCGCTGGGAGGGCTCTCGGTAACCGGGACCTCCAAGGCGATTGAGGCGCGCCTGCAAAGGCCGCCCCAGACAAACGGTTGACAGCCGCCGGCAAATGGCACAGGCAAAGCGAAAGGAGCCAACATGACCACAACGAGCATTCGCATTCTCTCGTCCCGGGACATTCGCCGGGCGCTGCCGATGGTCGAGGCGGTGGCCGCGATGAAGGAGGCCTTCACGGAGCTGTCGGCCGGCACGTTGGTGACCACACGTTTTGAAATAGAGACCCCGATTCTGGCATTATTGACGGTGTTGCGTGCAGGAGCGCCAGGTTGTGGTGTCAAGCGGGAAATCTCGGCTTACACAAAATTCCACTCCGATGCTTGTCATCAAGATAGGTTACGGGTAGAGTCTCCATTTGACATTGTCAACCGGACAGAATATACGAGCGATTTCTCCATTGACTTTCGCTAGATAGCGACGATACGTGGCTTTCCGGCGCATCTTGAACTTGGGAGACGTTTATGCAGTTTGAGGGCATCTATGTCCCGGTCATCACCCCGTTTCAGGCGGACTATGGGCTTGACGAGAAGGCCTATGCCACGATGATCGATCACCTGATCGATCAGGGTGTGCACGGCCTGGTGATCGGCGGAACCACGGGTGAAAACTATGCCTTGACCGCGGCCGAACGCGTGCATCAGTTCCAGGTGGCCCACCAATGTATCAAGGGGCGGGTTCCCTGGATCGCCGGCGTCAACGACATCCGCACCGAGGATGTATGTGCGTTTTCCCAGGCCGCGAACAAAGCCGGCGCCGACGCCTTGCTGTTGGCCGTGCCTCCCTATTCCGTGCCGAATCAAAAGGAACTGGCCCTACACGCCCTCAAGGTGGACCGGGCCGCGAACATGCCCATCATGCTCTACAACTACCCCGGACGTTCGGGTACGAGCTTTGGTCACGAGTTTCTGGAACGCGTGGCACGGAGCGCGAACTTTCGCGCCATCAAGGAGAGCAGCGGCAACATCAACCGCATCCACATGCTGGCCCGCGAGTTCCCCCACCTGCAGTTGAGCTGCGGGGCCGACGATCAGGCTCTGGAGTTCTTTGTGTGGGGCGCGCGGAGCTGGGTCTGCGCGGCCGGCAACTTCCTGGCACCGGAGTGCGTGGCTTTGTACGAGCGCTGCGTCATACAGGGGGACTTCCTCACGGGACGGCGCATCATGAAGGCCATGCTGCCCCTGATGACCGTGCTGGAACGGGGCGGGAAATTCGTACAGTGCGTGAAATACGGCTGCGAACTGGACGGGCTACCCGCCGGCGCAACCGTGCGCCTGCCGCTGCGTCCGGTGAAGAAGGAACTGAAGCGCACGCTGCGTGACGCACTTCTGACGGCACGCACCACAATTGCCAACGTGCTCAAGAACGCCTAAGGAGAACCCGATGTCTGATATACTCTCTCGTCAAGAATACCACGCTATTGCGGACGAGCTCAGTCTGATGACCAACGCCTATATCAACGGCAAATTCACCGCCGCCAAATCGGGCCAGACCTACGAATCCGTGAATCCTGCTACCGGGAAGGTACTGACCCAGATCGCCTCCTGCGGGGTCGAGGATGTCGACTACGCGGTCAAGAAATCCCGCCAAGCCTTTGAGAGCGGGGTATGGTCGCGCATGCACCCGGCTGAACGCAAGGAGATCATGATCAAGTTGGTCAAGCTCATGAAGCGGCACCGCTACGAACTGACGGTATTGGAGAGCCTCGAAAGCGGCAAGCCCGTACGGGACATCGCCACCATTGACCTCCCCGAGACCCTGCACTGCTTCGCCTGGTACGCCGAGGCCGCTGACAAACTGTACGACCAAATCTCCCCGGCCACAGACGACGGCATGGGCCTGATCGTACGGGAACCCGTCGGGGTGGTTGCCTGTGTGTTGCCCTGGAACTTCCCCCTGCAGATGATGGGCTGGAAGGTCGGTCCTGCCCTGGCCGCGGGCAACAGCGTCATCGTCAAGCCGTCCCGTGAGACCAGCATGAGCGCCCTGCGCGTGGCCGAGCTGGCTGCGGAAGCCGGCGTGCCTGCAGGCGTGCTCAACGTGGTCACCGGGCCCGGTTCCGTGATCGGTGAGGCCCTGGGCCGTCACATGGACATTCGGGCCCTGTCCTTCACCGGCTCCACCGAGGTGGGTCGTCAGGTCTTGACCTATGCGGCCGAGAGCAATCTCAAGAAGGTAACCCTGGAACTCGGGGGGAAGAATCCCTGCGTGGTCCTGGAAGATGTAGACGATCTCGACGCCGTGGCCGAACAGGCCATTAATGCCGTGTTCTGGAACATGGGCGAAAACTGCACCTCAAACTCACGGCTCATTATCCATAAGAAACACCGAGAGGATCTCATTCCTCGTCTCCTGGACAAAGTGCGCGATTGGAAAACCGGCGATCCCTTGGATCCCCAAAACGCCTTTGGCTCCATGGTTTCCAAACGACAGTACGATGATGTCCTCGGGTATATTGCGAAAGGCAGGCAAGAGGGCGCGACGGTGCTGCTGGGTGGAGAGCCTTTGCAGATCGGCGAAGGTTGTTTCATCCCTCCGACGATCTTTGACAACGTGACACCTGATATGACTATCGCCCAGGAGGAGATCTTCGGCCCGGTGCTGGCCATCATGACCGTCGAGAACGATGCCGCGGCCCTGGAACTGGCCAACGACACCTGCTACGGACTGCAGGCCTCGGTCTTCTGCTCCAATACCAAGAAGGCCCTGCGTGCGGCGCGGCGTCTCCAGGCCGGCACCGTCACGGTCAACTGCTACGGTGAAGGCGATATCACCACGCCCTTCGGCGGGTACAAACTCTCCGGATTCGGCGGTCGGGACAACGGCATGCACGCCTTCGACCAATACATGGAAACCAAAACCATTTGGCTCGATCTCAGCGAACACGAGCAGGACGAACGCCTGGATTGAACCGGAGGACGGCCAGGAAGACGAGGCCGCCCAGGGACATGGCGATGCCGAGGATTTGTGAGATGGTCAGGGCGCCGAGCTCGTAGGGATTGTCGTCTCGCAGGACCTCCAGGATGAAGCGGCCGATGCCGTAAAAGACGAGTAATCCCGCGACGGCCAGGCCGGGCCGGCCGCGCAGCCTGTGCTTGCCGTCGGGACTTGCCGGCTCCACGCTCTTACGCCACAGGAGGTATAGAAGTCCGCAGAGCAGCAGCGCGTGGGCCGAGGCGTAAAGCTGGGTGGGGTGAACGGGCAGGCACTGATACCGGCCCCTGGTGACTTCGTACTGCTGGCGCTCGGTGAGCGCGTCGAAAGGCTTCAGGTGGCGGCGCAGGTCTTTCTCGGAGAGGTAGAAATAGCCGGTCGGCGGCAGGTTCAGATGGGGCTGCGCCCGGTCCCGGGCCGGGTCGGGGTTGATCTGGCCGAGGTAGGCGTACGACCCGTAGGGAAAGCGCACGGCCCAGGGCAAGTCGGCCGGCTTGCCATAACAGCAGCCGTTGAGGAAGCAGCCGATCCGCCCGAAGGCCAGGCCCGCCATGAGCCCGACGGCCAGGATGTCCAGGTAGCGGCGGACGGGCAGCTTACGCCACTTCAGGTACAGCAGCAGGAAGACCACCGCCGGGGCCAGTCCGCCGAGGAATTCCAGGCCGCCCCGCCAAACGGCGAAGACGCCGAGCGGATCGTGGCGAAACTCATCGACGTGATGGACCACGAAAAAGACGCGCGCGCCCAGCATGCCGAAGACCAGCGCGTACAACGCAGCGCTGGAGATCGTTTCCGGGTCCAGACCCGCGCGCCGGCTCAGCCGCCGCACCAGGAGCAACGCCGCGACGAATCCCAGCACCATCATCAGGCCAAAGCTCCAGAGGGTCAGGTGAAGTACCGGGATTTCCAGCAACCTTGGATGCACGCGAACAAAGCCTTAGTCTAATGCCTGCGTTTCGACGCAACGCTGCGTCGCCATGCGGCACTGATCCAT
This sequence comes from Sedimentisphaerales bacterium, assembly GCA_016932895.1. The sequence continues at coordinate 7,251 of JAFGCA010000441.1, forward strand.
TGGTTGGATTATCGTCCAGACTGGCGGCCGGGACAAGCAGGAAAGCCAGCCAGACACCTGCTCTCGCCCGGTCTCAGGGCCACAGGCCGGTTTCGAGCCATTGGTCGGCAAGGATGGTGAAGTCGCGCAGATCGACGCGGTCGTCGGCGTTGAGGTCGGCCGGGAAGGAGATCGGGTCGTCGAAAACGCCGGTCCCGTCGGTGGCGAGCCAGGCTGCCTCGGGCGCCGAGAGGGCGTAGTCATAGATGCGGAAATCGTCAATGAGGCCGTCGTAATGGCCGTACCAGCCGGAGCCGATCGCAAAGGACGTGACGTTCTCGATGGGCGAATCCGTTCCCGTGCGGCTGTCATAGAGAACGCCGTTGAGGTAGATTTCCATCCGGCCGGTTTCGCCATGCGGGCTCGGGCGGACGTCCTTCGTGAAGACCCAGTGGTTCCACCGGCCCGCCCAGTCGCGCCTGCTCTGGTGGTGTCCGGCGAGGCGGTTGTCCATCGACCAGGGAGAGCCGCAGTCCCAGCGATACTGGCCCGGGTCGCGCCACAGGCCGAGGTTGACGGCCACGGCGGGGTTCGACTGCCCGTAGACGTAGTTCGAGCAGCAGACGGTGTCGTTGACGTGCGGGGAATCGTCGCCGTGCTGCCAGAACGCAATGGTGATCGCCTCGCGGATGCCGGCAAAGACGGCGGCCGGCTCGGGGACCGTCACCGCATCGTTCTGGTTCATGAAGTGCAGGGCCTGGCCCAGCCTGCCGGGCGCGTACGTGGGCCGGCCGTGCATTTCGCCGTCGCCGCCGCCGGCGTCATCTCCGGTATGGCCGTCGAATCGATACCACAGGACCGGGTCGTTCGGCGTCTCCACGGGCAGCCGAAGCGGGCGGGCCTCGAGCCAGTCGGCCGCCATCCGCTCGACGTCGCGGTAATCGACGGCGCAGTCGGCCGTGACGTCGGCCGCCGGTTGAAGCTCCATCAGGCACCGGTGCGGGTACAGGCAGATATCGTCGAGGTAGATCGTCCCCTCGCTGCGGTGCCCCGGTTGCGGCGAGAGCGGCCGCAGCCCGATGGCCATGCTCTCGATGTGGCTCAGATCGACGCCGTTGAAGTCGTCGAAGGCGATCCGCCAGGCGGACCACTCGTCTCGGGCCAGCGCGTCCATGTCCCCCTGGTAGAGCACGTACTGCTCGGTGGCGCCGTCGCCGAGCGTCAGGTAGAGCCGGCCGTCCGTGGCGTTGCCGGGCTTGCCGTGGAGCATGACCTGGAGACCCTGCACGCCGTGTCGCGTCCAGTCCTGCGGCCTCTCAAACTGGCGGAACGTCTCGGCGAAATAGACGGCATCGTAATGGTACTCGAAGAGCATCGACTGGAGGCAACTGCGGATGACATCCCATTCAAGCGAGGTCCAGGCCCAGCTTCGCACCGGCCAGCTCTCGTACAGGTAGTTGTCCAGGAGATCGTACGACTCGAAGTCATCGACCACGATCCGGTCCGAAACGGTGAAGGACCAGACGTCACCCTGTCCGCGAGGGTTGGCGTCGGCGCCGATTTCGTCCACGCGCCAGTAGTACGTTCGGCCCAGCGACAACTCCGGCGGCGCGAACGTGTTGGCATCGTGCGGCTGGGCGGGGTAGCGAATCCCCGGCGCGCCCGATCGAACCTCGGAGGCGACGTCCCCGAAGTAGACCACCTGCTCCCGGGTAGAACTGCCCGGCGTCCATCGCAGCTCGACGTGGGGCGCAATATCACGAGCCCCGCTGACGGGGTTCGGGCAAGTTGCTCGGGGCTCGGCGTCGTGGGAGACGCGGGCCTGGATGTTCGCCAGATCGAAACCGGGCGAGCCGCCCCCGAGATCCACCGCCACGACCCGCAGGCCGCGGGCCTCAAACGGAATCTCAATGCCGGCGAGGTCCAACGCAATGTACGTCAACGCCTGCTCGCCGGAGTTTTCGGCCACGGCAAGCCCCGCGACGTACTCCTGATCCGCCCCGTCGGTGAGGAATATCAGGGCCTGCTCGCCCACCCGTCCGGACTCCACGAGGACGATATCGTTGCCGTCGTTATCCACGATCCGGCCGGAATAACCCAGGTGAATCCAGTGGTCTTCGGGGAACGTAACCGCCGATAAGTCCGAAGGCGGCGGCCCCACCAGCCACCGTGCGGGCACCACCGAGACGCCGGGCCCGTCTCCGCCGTCCCGCCACAGACCGTCGGCGTCCATCCCACGCCAGCAGTTTTGGTCGGCGTCGTAGACGTCCAGGAGGGCAGACGGGTACTCCAAGGCGGCCTCACCGGCTGAGACCGCCGTGACACACAACAACACGACTATTACGGACACCGGCCCGCTCACGCCTGGCATGGAGATCCTTCGACACCTCCTTCTATACGCAAAAAGAACCTTCGGGCGCCTTGCGCGCCCGCCTACTATAGTCCCATTATAGCACATTTTGGACCCGAAGTGCAAAGGCCGCCGGCCCCGCAGGGCGTTGACGCGCGTCACCCGGACCAGAAAAGCCTTGATACCCCCCGGATCATTGCTACACTTCTGGCACCCGTACGCCGGCGTTCGGCGACGGCACGCAACAGGCACGGTCCTATAACGGAACTAAATGAGAGGTCCTTGAAAATGGCTGACTACTCCGCAAGCCCCGCAGGCGAGAAGTTCGAGCTGCCCCGAAGTGAAGAATATGCGCAGGAATTCCAGCGTATCGAGGCCCTGACCCGCGCCGCGCGCGAGGAAGGCAAGGAAATCGTCGTGGTCATGGGCGTCGGCTTTGTCGGCGCGGTGATGGCCGCGATCATCGCCGATACCGTGGACAAGGAAACCGGCCAGCCCAACAAATTCGTCATCGGTTGCCAGCGGCCCAGCACCCGCAGCTACTGGAAGATCCCCCTGCTCAATCGCGGGCAGTCCCCCGTCAAGGCCGAGGACCCGGAAGTCGATCCCATGATCGCGCGCTGCGTCCTGGAGAAGAAGACGCTCATCGCCACGTACAACAGCGACTGCCTCAAGCTGGCCGACTGCGTGGTCGTGGACGTCCAATGCGACTACACCAAGCACGATCTGGGCAACATGAAGACCGGCGAGACGGAGATGAGCGCGCTTGAGGCCACGATGCAGACCATCGGCGACAGGATCGAGCCGCACTGCCTCGTGCTCATCGAGACCACCGTCGCCCCGGGCACCACCGAATTCGTGGCCTGGCCGATCATGAAAAAGGCCTTCGCCCGCCGCGGGATCGAGGCGGTGCCCCTGCTGAGCCACAGCTTCGAGCGCGTCATGCCCGGGCGCGAATACGTCTCGAGCATCCGCGATTTCTGGCGCGTCTGTTCCGGCTGCAACGCCGAGGCCCGGGCCCGCGTCGAGAAGTTCCTCCACGAGGTCCTCAACACCGACCAGTTCCCGCTGACCGTCATGGACCGCCCCATCGAGTCCGAGACGACCAAGATCGTCGAGAACTCGTACCGGGCGACGACGCTGGCGTTCCTGAACGAGTGGAGCCTTTTCGCCGAGCGTAACGGCGTCGATCTGATCAAGGTCATCAATGCCATCAAGATGCGGCCGACCCACAGCAACATGATCTTCCCGGGCCCCGGCATCGGCGGCTACTGCCTGCCCAAGGACGGCGGCCTGGGCTACTGGGCCTACAAGCACATCCTCGGCTTCGAGGACGGC
>JAFGCA010000442.1 GCA_016932895.1 Sedimentisphaerales bacterium
CGGCCTCGCCCGCGAGAGACCGGGCAAGATTGGCTTCGTTTTCCACGCCCACCCCCATTTTTCGGCCACGAACAGCGAAATTGGCTTTGTTTCTCATTCTCGCCCCCCCCACCGCACCCGCAGCACACCTGAAAACCTGGGCTACTTGGGAGGTTTACGTACCTGCCCCCACCCCACAGCCCCCCCGCCGTCGGCGCGCCCGACTGCACCACAAAGATGTATGCTTGGCCGGCCATGATCGCTTGTTGCCTGCTTCTCGTTGCTATCGCACTATATTTGTTTTTTATGTATCACATGGCCTGCACCCCGTCAAGCAAAATCTGCCGGAATCTCCTTCGTGCATCGCTGCGCGAATCGAGTCGTGCGTGAGAAACCGCGGACTTTCGCGCGCACTGCGGCGGGTCCAACCGAGAGCCGGAAAACACAAAATTCGATTTGCCATGGGTAAACGGGACCGCATGGGTGTTATATATGCGGCAGTGCATCAATCCAATGTGTCGAAAGGTGCGGAACTGTGCTGGAAGATCGACTTCTTGTCTGGCGCCTGCGGCGGGGAAGCTCCGAAGCACTCTGCCGCATCTATGAGAAGTACAGAGATGCTTTGCTGAGGCTGGCGGTCTCGCTGTCCAACGACGCCGCACTGGCAGAAGACGTCGTGCACGACGTGTTTGTCTTGTTCATAGACCAGTCGAGGCAGTTCCGGCTCACCGGCTCACTGCGGAGCTATCTGGCGACTTGCGTGGCAAACCGGGCCCGGAATGCCAATCGGGGCGCCGGGCGCCGCCGGTACGCGACTCTGGACGAGGCAAGCTCGATGGTTTCGACATCCGAGCGACCGGACCAATGGATCGTCCGCAGCGATGAGTTGGAGCGAATCGCCGCCGCGATGACGCAGTTGCCGCAGAGCCAGCGTGAGGTCATTGCCCTGCGTCTCCAGGGCGGCCTGAAATTCCGGGAGATTGCTGAACTCCAGCACGTGCCTCTCAAAACGGCCCTCAGCCGGTACCGCTGCGGGCTGACGAAGCTGCGGTCAATGCTCAATGGTGAGGTGTCACAGTGAGATCGCGGAGAGACATCGAGAATTCAATCGCCAAGGCGAAGGTTCACACAGACGATCAGGCGAACCGGAACGTACTTAACGACCTTCTGAGGCGATTGAACAACCTGAAGAACAGCTCCCCGCCCGATTCTCAGCGGGGACGATGGAGAACGATCATGAGAAATCCAATCACGAAGCTCGCTGCAGCCGCAGTGGTTGCCATCGCCTGTGTGGTGGGCGTATCGCTCTGGAAAGGTACCAGCTCCGGCGTGACCCTGGCCGACGTGCTGGAAGAACTCGAACAAGTGACGACTTACCGCTATCAGACACGCACCACACTGACCCGGCCACAGGGCCGCGAGGAACGCTTTGCCGCCGTATTGGTCTCGCGAGACCAGGGAATAAGGATAGACGCGAGAAGCACGGATCCTAACACGGCCAAAACACGAATCAGTGAAACAGACTATGTCTTGCCTGAACAAGACTGCATATTGTTTCTCTCACACGACAGGAAAGCGTACGTTCGCCTGAAGTTCCAGGAACCCGCCGAACTGGAACAATACAAAGGAGAAAACAACGATCCTCGCACTATCGTCAGGGGGCTGCTCAACTGTGAACACGTCCGTCTCGGACAGTCGGTGATCGATGGGATAACCGTCGAGGGATTCAGGACGACAGATCCGAACTACGAGGATGGCTTTCTCAAGATATCTGACTGGATGGGAAGCAATGAAGAGGTTGATGTCACACTATGGGTGGATGTGAAGACCCGTCTGCCCATGAGGCTCGTCGAAGATATTGTCAAGAAGAGCGGTTCGCGCTTTCACGAGGTCACCGACGATTTCCGCTGGAACGTGCCTGTCACTGGAGAGGATTTCCCGCCGGTGATTCCGGAAGACTACATATCGATAGGAGGCGACGGCCTCATTCTCCCGGCATCCAATGAGGAAGCGACCATAGAGGGTCTACGTTTCTTCCGCGATCGGGCCGATGCCTATCCGAGGAGTCTGGACACATGGGGGCCCGAGTGCGACACTGTTCTGGGCGCGGAGTTAGACGAGGCCGGCAAACCCGCCTGGGACAAGTATTCCGAGGATGAGGCGAATAGGATATCGCGCGATATGGCGACGATTGGAGCGCCCGGGATGTTCTTTCGAGAACTGTCCGACGATCAAAAAGAGCCTGCCTATTACGGCGATACGGTTAGGCCGGGCGAGGCCGAGAAGGTGCTGCTGCGATGGAAGCTGGACGACGGCCAATACCGTGTCATCTTTGGCGACCTGAGCGTCCGGACCGTCACGGCCAAAGAGCTGGCCGGGTTGGAATCGCTGTAATGGGCCCTTGTGACAGAAGGAGGCCGAGCCGCCGGGTTCGGCCTTTTTTTATGCGCGATTCGAAGGCTGGACGAAGAAAATCATGCTGGTAATGCGTTATATTGGTGAAGGTTGATGGTTCTGACGTCAGTTCGCCAATGATGATGCTCGAAGATCGATATCTGGTGTGGGCAGTCAAGCGGGGCAGCGAATCGGCCTTACGCCGAATCTACGATCGGTACGAGACCGACCTGCTGACGCTCGCTACGAGCCTGCTGGGTAGAACAGAGCAGGCGGAGGACGTTCTCCAGGACGTCTTTGTGAAGTTCATCGAGTCCATCGACACCTTCACGCTGACAGGGAGTCTGAAGAGCTACCTGGCGACATGTGTCGTCAACCGTGCACGGGACAACCTGCGCAGGAAGAAACGCCGGGCCGGCAAGCCCCTGGTGAGGGCGGATTCGGTCGAATGCCCGGGCTCCGGGCCCCTCCAGGCCGCCATCGCCGACGAGCAGCGGCAGCAGCTCATCGCGGCGCTGGCGGAGTTGCCCGAGGAGCAACGGGAGACCGTCCTGCTGCACCTGCAAGGCGGGCTGCGGTTTCGCGAGATCGCACGCATGCACGGCATCTCCGCCAAGACCGCGTGGAGCCGGTACCGGTACGGATTGAACAGGTTGAAGTCGATGTTGAATGGTCAGGTGGAGCCATGAGGCCCGAGAAGAAAGTCGAGCAGATGATCAGACGTTTGCGTGAGCCGCCCGGCGCCGAGGCGCACGAGCGAATCCTGAAGCACCTGCTTGGCGTGTTGAGAGAACGCAAAAGACAAGCGCCGGCTGCGCAGCGGCCGGAGATCAGGAGACTCATCATGAAAAGCCCAATCACCAAACTGACGGTGGCGGCGTTGGTTGCCGTGGCAGTGATTCTGTCCGTGTCGATCTTCACAAAATCGACGCCGGTAGCTTCCGCAGCCGATATCTTCTACCAGGCGGCCGAGGCGATGAACGGCCTGACGTCCTTCCACATCAAGGTGAAAATGCGTACGCCCCCAGCCGACAATTTCCATTACATTCGACTGGACGGTGATTTCACGGAGATCGACTTCTGGAAGCAGTGTACCGACGACGAGCAAGGCCGGTGGCGACTGGAATCGCCGGGCCGGGTCGTGGTCATGGACGGCGGGACCTCCACCATGTTCATGAAGCACCTTAACGAGGTCCATGAGGTCGACGACCCCAGTCCCGAGCGCTACTGGAAGGAATGTCTCGTCGAAGTCAACAAGGTCATGGGGCGGGAAGCCCAAACCGCGTCGCAGCGCCCGGCGGCGTTCACGTCCTCCCGCGAGACCGACCCCGACGGTCGCGAGATGATCGTCGTCACCGTGGAGATGCCAACGCATGTCCCCCCGGGGGACTATCTGCGGAACAAATACATCGAGAACGCCGACCATCTGAAGATCTACCGCTTCAACGCCGAAACCAAGCTGCTGGAAGATCTCGAGATCTACATCCACGACAATGGCCGGGATGTCCTGGTGGTCCAGCTCGTCGAGGCCGAGTACAACATCGACCTGGACCCGGGCCTGTTTGCGCTCGATCTGCCTGCGGACGTCATCCGAAGCGTGCCGCCGGAAATCCTCCCGGACAACGAGCGATACGAGCAGATGACGCCGGAGGAGGCCGCGACCGCGTTCTTCACCGCCTGCGCTGAAGAGGATTGGGATGAACTGGTCAAGTTCCTGGGCCAGACGGGCGTCTCGCAGCCCATGAAGGACGGCCTCGGCGGGTTGGAGATCGTCTCGATCGGTGAGGCGTTCCAATCCGCCAACTATCGGGGCTGGTTCATACCCTACGAGATCAAGCTCAAATCCGGACACACCAAGAAGCACAACCTCGCCCTTCGCAAGGACAATCAAGCCCATCGTTTCCAGCTCGACGGCGGTATATAGCGCAGAACCAGAAACGCTCCCCGGTTCGCATCACAAATTCGGCCGGGCCGGCGTCAAGTCGGCCTGGCTTTGCCCATGCGCCTCATTGAACGTGACGCCTCCTGCCACAGCCGCACGGTCCGGAAATTCTGTTGCCAAGCCTTGGGTCTCGCTTATACCATGCTTTCACGGAAGAGAATCGGTCGTTCAATAAGGAGCCTTGGTATGAGGTGGCATGGATTGATTCCGCTGTTTCTGATCTGCCTGACCCTGTTCGGCGGCTGTGCTCTGTTCCAGCGCACCGAGACGCATCACGCGACGGCCTCGGGCGAGATGATGCAATGGCACACGATGACGCTGACGTTCGACGGTCCCAAGACCGGCGAGCTGGCCGAGCCCAATCCCTTCCTCCAGTACCGCCTCACCGTGACCTTCTCCAAGGGCGGGCGGCAATACGTGGTGCCGGGCTACTATGCCGCCGACGCGGACGCCGCCGACACCAGCGCCGAGGCCGGCCGCACCTGGCGCGTCCATTTCCTGCCCGATGAGCCCGGAGTGTGGACCTACACCGCCTCCTTCCGAACGGGTGACGATATCGCCATCGACCCCAACGCGGTCGCAGGCGAACCGGTCGCCTTCGACGGGGTGACGGGCTCTTTCCGCATCGCTCCCACTGACAAGACGGGCCGGGATTTCCGCGCCCAGGGGCTGCTGCAATACGCGGGCCAGCGCTACCTCCGGTTCGCCCACACAGGGACCTACTTCCTCAAGGGCGGAGCCGACAGTCCGGAGAACTTCCTGGCCTATGCCGATTTCGACGGGACCTACGACACGGCCGAACTCACGCGCAAAGGAGAAGCGACCGGAGCGAAATTCATCCATCGCTATCCCGACCACGTCCCGGACTGGCAACCGGGCGACCCCACCTGGGCCGGCGGCAAAGGCAAGGGCATGATCGGCGCGCTGAACTATCTCGCCTCCAGGGGCATGAACAGCGTCTACTTCATCACGTACAACATCGACGGCGGCGACGGCAAGGACGTCTGGCCCTGGGTGGACCCGCAGGAGAAGTTCCGCTTCGATTGCAGCAAATTGGCCCAGTGGGAGATCGTCTTCTCGCACATGGACCGGCTGGGCCTGATGCTGCACGTCGTCACACAGGAGCAGGAAAACGACCAGGGTCTGGACGGCGGGGCGCTTGGGCGCCAGCGAAAGTTGTACTATCGCGAGCTGATCGCGCGCTTCGGTCATCATCCGGCGTTGGTCTGGAACCTGGGCGAAGAGAATACCAACACCGACGCCCAGCGCCAGGCGTTCTGCCGGTACATCCGCACTGTGGACCCCTACGACCATCCGATCGTCTGCCACACGTTCCCGGGCCAATACGACAACGTGTACAGCCCGCTGCTCGGCTACGAGTATTTCGACGGGCCTTCGCTGCAGACCAACGACACGCACCGTCAGACCGTCAAGTGGCTCGACGGCTCGGCCGCAGCGGGACGGCAATGGTTCGTCTGCCTCGATGAGATCGGCCCGGCTCATACCGGCGTCAAGCCCGATAACGACGACTACTGGCACGACAACGTGCGGAAGAAACATTTATGGGGCAACCTGATGGCCGGCGGCGCCGGCGTCGAATGGTATTTCGGCTACCGGTTCCGACACAACGATCTGAACTGCGAGAATTGGCGCAGCCGCGAGCACATGTGGGAAATGACCCGCTATGCGCTGGAGTTTTTCCACGATCACCTGCCGTTCGCCCGGATGAAGCATCACGACGAGCTGACCTCGGCCGAAGACGACTACTGCTTTGCCAATCCCGGGTCCGTCTATGCGGTATATCTGCCTTACGGGGGAACGACCGATCTGGACGTCGGGGCCGAAACCGGAACGTTTCGAGTCCGCTGGTTCAATCCGCGTGAGGGAGGCCCTCTGCAAACGGGAACGCTGGTTTCGACCAGCGGCCCCGGCCTCGTAGACATCGGGCAGCCGGCGCGAGATACCGACAAAGACTGGGTCGCGTTGATCGAACGGATCGACCGGTAAGGCGTCAGCGCGTGCCTCCGGAGGCACGTTCCGACGGCCGTCCTCCCGCCTGGGGGCCGCCCGGGCACATTCCGGCAATCCGGACGCACCCTTCGGGGCCAACGCGACAAAAACCTGTTGCAAACCGGCCCGCCGACTCTATAATACGAACTCGTCAAAGCTTGGGGCTTTTAGAGAACAGGCAAGCAAGAACCTTTGGGAGACACTATCCATGGAGCAATCAGTCGAGTTGGACATCAACTTGTTTGGCGACCAACTGCCGTCGATGGAGAACCTCAGAACGCTTTCGCGTATGGTCCACTCCAGCGAGCCGAGCCGGCAGAGATTCGCCGCCGAGGTCGAGGCGAACCGGAATAAGACCACGCCGTCCATCGTTCTGGCCGTGGGGATCGGCTTTTTCATACTGGGCCGGTACGCCGAGGCGATCCAGAAGCTGGACAAGGCCCCGAACGGCAAAGAGAAATTCATATATATGGCGTTGGCCCAGCGTTGCCTGCGCGACTATAAGGCCGCTCTGAAGAACCTCCAGCAGGCCTCCAAGGCCGGCGCCGAGGCCCTGAACGTAAGCCTGGAAAAGGCCGCGACTCACCGCTACGCCGGCGACACGGAGGCCGCCGCCCAGGAGTTGAAGGCCTGCGCCAACTTTGAGAACGTCAGCGCCGAGTACCATTATCAACTGGGCCGTCTGAAGGAAATACAGGGCGAGTATAACGAGGCCGTGAGCAACTACAAAACCGCTCTCGAACTGGCTCCGGAGCACCAGAAGGCCCTATTTCACCTGGCGTACCGCTACGACCTTTCCGGATACGAGGACGCCGCGATCGGCTATTACAAGCAGATCGTGGCGAATTCGCCCGTCTACGTCAGCGCCTTGCTCAATCTCGCCGTGCTCTATGAAGACCGGGGCAAATTCGACCAGGCGGGCGTCTGCGTGGACAAAGTTCTCGAGTGCCACCCGAATCATCCCCGGGCACGCCTTTTCAAGAAGGACATCGAGAGCTCCAAGACGATGTACTACGACGAGGAGAAGGAAAGAAAACGCAGTCGGAAGAACCAGATTCTGGAAACACCGATCTCCGACTTCGAGCTCTCCGTGCGGAGCCGAAACTGCCTGCGCAAAATGAACATCCGAACGCTGGGCGATCTGCTCAACATCACGGAAGCCGAATTGCTCTCCTACAAGAACTTCGGCGAGACGTCGTTGCGCGAGATCAAGGCCGTCCTGGACCAGAAGAGCCTGCACCTGGGCATGGCCCTGGAAGACAGCCAGCTCCAAGCAGGAGAAACGGCGGACGCCGCCGAGATGCAGGATCAGGGCCTCTCCAACAAACCGGTTGAGGATCTTCAACTGTCCGTGCGGGCCCGCAAGTGTTTGCAGAAGCTCAATCTTCACACGATCGGCGAGATTTGCCGGACGACGGAAGCCGAACTGCTGGGCTGTAAGAACTTCGGGGTCACCAGTCTGAACGAGATCAAGAAGGCACTGGGCGGTCTGGGGCTGTCCCTGCGGAGCCTCGATTAGGCCCCCGTCCTGATGAATGTCCGTACCGTACCGTAATAAGCTGCTGGCAGGTCTCAAGCGCGTCGGCGTCCTCCAACGAGCGCACCGCTCCTGGCTGTTGTACGGGCTAAGCGGCGTTGTGTGTGCGGCCCTGGTGGCAGTGCTCTTTCACGGCTGTGAGCAGCGTGAGCTCGTGCGGCCGACGCCGCAGATGAACATCGAATCACAGTTCTGGGTCCGTGTCCTTCTGGGTGGAGACCTGACCGAGTGTACGCTGAGAACGCGTTCGCCGGCCCATTTGGTTCGTCCGGGTCTGGGCACGGTGTCGTCGGGATCAGGACCTTCCCTGCCGCCGTTGCGCGTTGCGACCAAGGTGGTCGTCTCGGGCGGACAACTCGTGCTCGGCGGGACCCCCCTTCCCGGCAAGGAGATCACGCTCAACCCGGAAACGCCGCACGTCTTTGTCTTCAACGGCCGGGAGTACCGCGGCAAGCTTCGGCTCACCCTCGATCCGCAACGACGCGCCTTTGAGGCGGTCAACCTGGTTCCGTTGGAACCCTACCTGGCCGGCGTGGTCGGCGCCGAGATGCCGGACTACTGGGAGCCGGAGGCCTTGAAAGCCCAGGCCATCGCCGCTCGGACCTACTGCCTGTACAGCAAGAACCGCTTCGGCGTCAACCGCCGGTGGGATGTCAGCAAGACGCAGGCCAGCCAGGTCTACGCGGGCGTCAGCGCCGAATCGGTGCAGGTCTGGAACGCGGTCAACCGCACGTACGGCAAGGTGCTGCTTTCCGCAACCGATGCCCTGCGAGGACGCCGCGATGTGACGATCAGTCCGCAGGGATTGTTCCCCGCGTACTACAGTTCCGTGTGCGGCGGGCACACGGAGGACAGCGCCAACGTCTTTGGTGACACGTTCGGTCCTCTCAAGGGCGCCCCCTGTCCCTACTGTAAAGACGTGGCGAAACTCGGGTTTTTCTTCTGGCCCATGGCACAATTCGACCGAGCCACGGCGACCGAGCGTCTCGTCGAAAGATACCCCCAGTTGGCGGCGCTGGGACAGATCAAGGACATCATTGCCACGGAGAAGACCGACTACGGCGAGTTCTCTCGACTGACGCGGATCAAGCTGATCGGCTCGACGGGGAAAACCGACGTTCTGCGGGGCGAGGATCTTCGTTTGACCCTGGACCCCACCGGGCGAAAGATCAAGAGCACCGCCTGCCACATCGTGGCCTGGGGCGATGGCTGGGCGTTTTTGTCCGGCCGGGGCTGGGGCCACGGCGTCGGGCTGTGCCAATACGGAGCCGAGGGAATGGCCCGACTCGGTAAGAGCGCCGAGGAGATACTGCAACACTATTACCCCGGCTCCAGGATTGTCAGTCTCTATGGAGAGGACCTGTTGAAAGAGCCGCACTGAAACTATGGAGCGCCGTGCCCCTGCACGTTCGACCTTCAGGCCATAAGAAATTCTCATGTCTCACTTTACGCTTAGTAACGAAGATCCCGCTTGCGCGGCCCGACGCGGCGTGCTGACTACTGCGCACGGAACGGTGCAGACGCCCACGTTCATGCCGGTAGGCACCGCCGGCGCGGTCAAGGGAATCTTGCCCGACCAACTGCGCCACACCGGGACCGAGATGATCCTGGCCAACACTTACCATCTCATGCTTCGGCCGGGCGTTGACGTCGTCGAGAAACTGGGCGGACTGCACCGCCTCACCGCCTGGGATCGCCCGATCCTCACCGACAGCGGCGGCTATCAGGTCTTCTCGCTCAACGCGTTAACCAAGATCGACGACGAGGGGGTCGAGTTTGCCAGCCACGTCGATGGAACGCGGGTGCGCCTGAATGCCGAGACGGCCACCGACATCCAGAGCCGGCTCGGCGCCGACATCATCATGGCCTTCGACGAGTGTACGCCGTTTCCGACCGAGCAGGCCGCTCTGCAAAAGGCGGTCGCGCGGACGATCGCGTGGGCCCAACGCTGCCGGGCCGCCCACCAGAGACCGGACCAACTGCTTTTCGGCATCGTACAGGGAGGCGTCGAGGCCGAGATGCGCCGCCACTGCGCCGCAGAGATCGTCCGGATCGGTTTTGACGGCTATGCCATCGGCGGCCTGAGCGTCGGGGAAGGACACGAACATATGATCCGGACGGTGGAATTCACCGCCCCGCTGCTGCCCGCGGCGGCCCCGCGCTATCTGATGGGCGTGGGCACGCCCGCCGACATCATCGCCGCCGTCCGCGCCGGAGTCGACATGTTCGACTGCGTTTTGCCCACGCGAAACGGACGCAACGCCTTCGCCTTCACCGAGCGCGGCCCCCTGCGCCTGCGCAACAGCGTCCACATCGATTCGACCGAGCCGGTGGAGCCAGGGTGCGACTGTGCCTGCTGCCGGAATTTTACCCGGGGGGCGATCCGGCATTTCTTCAACTGCGGTGAAATGCTGGGCCCAATACTTCTGTCGCTGCACAACCTGGGGTTTTATCAAAGGCTCATGCGGACGATCCGCGAGCAGATCGAGAAGGGCCGTTTTGCCGCCTGGGCGGCCGACGCCCTGGAAAAATACCGCACCGTCCGATAAACAACCGCCCCGACTCTGGTTTTCCGCGCGCAATTCCTATTTGAATTTGACAGGGGCCGTCTTTCAAGATAGTCTATCCCGATTGTATCGTAGCCATTGGAAAGGAACCCAGCATGGACAATGTGTGGATATTAGCGCAAACGGACAGCAATCAGGCCCCGTCGCAAATCCTCTCTGAGCCGGTAACGGCACAGGAAGAGATGACGACGCAGACAGCCGATCCCAACACGCAGGGACCGGCCGGCACGCGGCAAAAACAGGGCTCACCCTTCTTGCAGTTCCTGCCGCTGATTTTGATCTTCGTGGTCATGTACCTGTTGCTGATGAGGGGGCCGCGAAAGCAACAGCAAAAACACAAGCAGATGGTGCAGACTCTCAAGAAGAACGACCGGGTCCGAACCATCGGCGGCATCATGGGGACCGTCGTCGACGTCCGGGACGACGAGGTGACGCTCAAGATCGACGAATCCAACAACACGAAAATACGCATTAGCACCTCCGCCGTCGGCAAAAACCTGTCGGAGGAAGGCAAAGATTAAGCGCGCATCGCAGATGGTCGAAGAAAGACTGACGCTGGCGATTAACTAAAAATAGGAAGAACTTATGAGCAGGAATTTGCTACCGAAACTCGTCCTTGTCATCGCTCTGGTGGCCGGAGCCGTATACACCCTGTACCCACCGAGCAAGAGGCTCAAACCGGGCATCGATCTGGCCGGTGGAACCAGTCTCATCTATGCGATTGACACCACGGGGCTCACCCCCGTCGAGGAGAAGGACCTGTCGCAGAAGATGATCACCACGCTGCGCCGGCGTATTGATCCGACCAACATCCAGAACCTCGTCTGGCGCCCGCAAGGCAACACGCGCTTCGAAATTCAGATGCCCCTGGCCAGCCAGGAAACGCAGCAGAAGAGACAAGAGTACGAAACGGCGCTCAACACCCTGCTCAAGAAGAACGTGAATCCTGCCACGATTCTGCGGAATCTGCAGTTGCCGGCCGAAGAGCGGGACGCGGCGTTCAAGGAAATCGCCCAGGGCGACCCCAACCGGGTGGAGATTCTCGAGAACCTGGCGACCGTCTACGACGAGCGCACCGAGATGCACGAGAAACGCGGGACGTATCAGAAGACGCTCGCCGATCTCGAAGCGAAGATATCGCAAGCCGGCCTCGACCTCGAACGAATCA
Organism: Sedimentisphaerales bacterium; assembly: GCA_016932895.1. Next base: position 11,598 of record JAFGCA010000442.1, read on the forward strand.
AGGCCAATCGCAGCGACTGGGCCAAGCTCGACGCCGAGGCGCTGGCGACGACCTTGAAGGACTTTCTGGGCAACGAAGAATCGCTGGCCCTGCTGACGGAGTACGTCACCGCCTACGCCGACCTGGCGGACGTGCTGAACCGGCTGACGGCCGAGTCCGGCGTCAACGACCGCTACGAAGCGGCCAAGCGCAAGCTGGACCAGCTCAATCTGACGATGGATCAAATCAACTACGCACTGGATCTGCCCGAGAATTCCTCCCGACGTCCGGTCGCAATTGAGAAGCTCAAGACGGAGTTTCCGGACCGCGTCGAAGAGATCGACCAGGTGATAACGGCCTACGCGGGCTATCGGCCTTATCGAGGCCGGCTCGACGATCCCCGGGACCTGCAACGCATGCTCAAGGGAGCGGGAATTCTCGAATTTCGCATCCTCCCGACCACCGGGCAGAGCGAGCCCAGCGCCGCGGAGATCGAACGGTATAAGGAAGCGCTGACCGAGAAGGGCCCGAAATACGCTTCGGACAGCCGGTACGTGTGGTGCGAGATTGAGGATGTGGATGAATGGGTCGCACCGGGAACGATCGTCGCCGAGTTCGGCGACAAGTCGTACGTCCTGGCCAGCAACCGCCTGGACGAGGCCATGCTCCACGCCCCCGGCAGCAAGGATTGGAAACTGGAGAACTCCAAACCGACCACCGACCAGATGGGGCGCAGGGCCATCGGCTTCCTCCTGGACGTGCGCGGGGGCAACATCTTCTACCGCGTCACCGGAAAGAACCCGGGCCGGCCTTTGTGTATCCTGCTCGACGGCATGGCGATCTCCGCCCCCAATATCGATGAGGACAAGCCGATCGGGCGAAACGTCATCATCACCGGCAGCTTCACCGAAACCGAAGTCAGCGACATGGTCAACAAGCTCAACGCCGGGTCACTGCCGGCCCGCCTGATCGAGCAGCCGATTTCCGAAAAGACCATCGGCCCCTCCATCGGGGCCGACAACCGCGACCAGGGCATTCGCGCCGGCTTCATCGGCCTGATCGTGGTGATGGGCGTCATGCTCGTCTACTACGTGCTCGCCGGCGGCATTGCCGACGTGGCCCTGCTGATGAACATTCTCTTCGTCCTGGCCATCATGGCCGGACTGCGAGCCACCTTCACCCTGCCGGGTATCGCCGGTATCATCCTGACCATCGGCATGAGCGTGGACGCCAACGTGCTGATCTTCGAGAGAATCCGCGAAGAGCAGCGCAAAGGTTCGGCCCTGGCCGTCGCCATCAGGAACGGTTATCAACGAGCCTTCCGGGCGATCTTCGACGCCAACCTGACCACCTTCATCACGGCCGCCATTCTCTACTACGTGGCTTCGGAGGAGATCAAGGGCTTCGCCATCGTCCTGATGCTGGGTATCGCATCGAGTATGTTCACGGCCCTCTTCGTGACCCGCCTGGTCTTCGACTTGCTGGTCGCCAAACGAGTGATGAAAAATCACCTGTTCATGCTTCGCCTGATCCACGAGCCGAACGTCAACTGGATGGGCTTGCGCAAGGTCTTCCTGGGGATCTCCGCCCTGCTTATCGTCGCCGGACTGGCGGTGTTCTTCACCCGGGACAACGCCAAGAACAACAAGTATGACATCGAGTTCACCGGCGGAACCAGTGTCCAGATCAACTTGAAAGAGGGCACCTCGTTCTCGCGACAGGACGTCCAGGACAAAATCCACGAGATGGGACGTCAGTTAGGCTACCCGGCCCTGGAAGCGGCCAACGTGTACAGCGTCGGAAAGTCCGGCCGGCAATATGAGATTACGACTACGGCCACCAACAAAGTTAAGGGCGAATTCTCGTTCACTGCTTCCGATCCGAATGCCCAGCAAACGACGGAAGGCGTCACGGACGCTATCCAAGCGACGCTGACCGAAATGCGACGTGAGTTGACCGACCTGCAGGTCACCAAGACCGGCGACGGAGCCTTCGCGGTCACGACCAGCCGGGTGAATCCGGTCTTGCTCGAGAGCGTGCTGCAAACCGCGTTTCCGCAGGCCCAGCTCTCCCCGCCGGAAATTGACGAAGTGGTCAACGATGCCATCCGAAAGGCCTTCGAAGGAGACCTGGAGGTTCAGGAGAACCTTCAGCCGACGATCGTTTCCACCGAGGAAATCACCCAGGAGATGATCGACCAGTATCCCGAGATCGTCGATTACATGGGCGGCCTGCGGATCAACTGCCGCATCGTACGGCCGGCGTCCCTGGAGGACATCAGAGGCCGGATCGGGGATTTGCTGTTCAAACCCGACACGCAGCAATTGGCCCAATACTCCTACAAACTGTTCGGGCCCGATCTCAAGCAGACCGATCCGAATCAACCCGTGCAAAACTTCGTCTACGTCAGTGCCCCGCCTGAAGTGGGCCTGCGCGAGTTGGGGGAGGACGAGTGGAATCGCTTCGTCGAGAATGAAACGACGCGCGTCCGCGCCGCAACCACGATGGAAACGTCTCTGCCGCGCGTCACTCAGATTGACCCCTCGGTCGGGTCGCAGCAGAAGACCCGAGCCATGATCGCCATCGTGCTGTCGCTCTCGGCGATCGTCGGCTACATCTGGCTGCGATTCGGCGACCTGCGTTACGGCCTGGCGGCGATTGTCGCTCTGGTGCATGACGTGAGCATCACCCTGGGCGCCGTGACCGCCTGCACGTATATCGCAGGCACCGTCCTCGGCACCGCCCTGCTCGTCGGCGACTTCAAGATCGACCTGGCCATGATCGCGGCATTTCTGACGCTCATCGGGTACTCGCTCAATGATACCATCGTGGTGTTCGATCGTATTCGTGAGAACCGACACAAAGCCCGGCTCAGCCAGTTGACCATCACCGACAGCATCAACCAGACGATCTCCCGCACCATTATGACCTCGGTGACCACGTTCGTGGTCGTGCTGGTGATGTATATCTTCGGCGGCCAGGGCCTCAGAGGCTTCACATTTGCCATCGGGTTTGGCGTGATCATCGGTACGTATTCCTCGATTGCCATCGCGGCCCCCCTGCTGCTGCTGGGCGGCGCCGGCGGGCAAGACAAAGCGACCAACGCCAAGGCGGCCAAGTCGCGGTCCAAGGCCGCCGCGCGGTGAGGAAAACGAGCAAGCCGGCACGCAACGAATGCAGACGGCGGACCACGCACGTTCCGGTCGTACAATGAGTAAGGATTACAAGACAGGATTGATCGTAGGGCTGGCGGCGACCGTGGTCGCTCTCGGTTGGCTGGTGACCCGACCCAGCCTGAGCCCGGAGGCGCGCATGCTCCGGTCGGCCCGGGCCAGCGCGGCGGAAGACCCGCCTCCCGCCGGCGAGACGCCTCCCGTCGAGCCCGCCCCGTCCCGGGCAGAGCCCGTCGCGCAGACGGAAACTCCGTCGAGCCCGCCCCCTGCACCAGTCAACACCGATGTGCTCGCACAACTGCTGCCTGAATCGGACACGCCCCCCCCGGACGAGTCGGTACAGGGCCGGACGCCTCCTCCCGACCTGACGGTGTACGAAAGAGACGAGAAGATCACGACCACCCGATTCCATATCGTGCGGAAAGACGAAACGCTGTCCGCCATTTCACAACAATACTACGGCTCGCCCAACCAATGGCGAAAGATCGTGGCGGCCAACAAAGACACGATCAAGGATGCCAACAAAATCAGCCCCGGGGTAAAACTCATCATTCCCGACTGAGCACCGCCGGCGCCTCGTCTCAGGTCAAATACTCCGGGCCGCCGCGCGGTCGACAAACCACGTGATCTTCTCCAGGGCCGGCCATAGAATGTGAATCGGATACTTCACCTCATCCGGCTCCTCGGTCAATACCGCACGCAACGTATCGGCCTTCTCGGCGCCGGACACCAGAACCGCCAGGCAGCGGGCGGCGCGCAAAACCGGATGCGTCAGCGTGATGCGACTGAGCGCATCACCCAGAACGTACACCACGCAGGCCAGATCCTCGGTATCAAACGGGGCGTACGAATTCGGGAAGAGCGATCCCGTGTGACCGTCGGTCCCCATGCCCAAAACGACGAGGTCGAGCGACGGGACCTGACCCTCTCGCAGACGAAAGACTTCCCGAATCGTCTGCGCGTAGGTGCGTGCGGCAACCTTGATGTCATCGTATTCGGTGGGAATTCGGTGGATGTTGGCTGGCGGGATCTCCACCTTGCTCAGGAACGTATCGGCCGCCAGGCGGTAGTTGCTGTACGACGAGTCGGGCGGGACGTAACGCTCATCGACCCAGAACACCTGCACCTTCTCCCAGGGCAGGAATTGGGACTCGGCTGTGGCAGGCAGCAATTCGAAGAAACGTCTGGGCGTGCTTCCGCCGGACAAAGCCACATAGAAGACGCCCCGCAACCGAATGGCATCTCGGGCCGCAGAAACAAACAATCCCGCGGTTTGCCGGGCAAGATTCTCGGCGTCGCAAGCGACCTGGACATTCGGTCGAAATTTCGCCGTCGTTTCCATAGCTTCGCCGCCTCAATAACCAACCTGACTCGCTACTTGGAAATCGTCGATTCCGGTCGAACAGGCACGGTATCACCCCCCAGGTCGAAAGCATCTTCCGGCGTTAAAACAGCCGTCGGCTGCAAAACCATAACCCACCGCTTTCCGTAAACGGCAAACGCAACCATCATTATCCTACCGGCGTTGAAACGATGTCAACAAAATATCGGGCCGCCTGCAAAATAGCACGCCGCGTCAGCACAATGCCGGAGCCTTGTAGAACAACGCTACCGCAGGCCGAAAACACGCGATTTGACGTCTTCGAGGATCATATACAACGAGGGCACGAGAAACAGCGTGATGCACGTGGCGAACATAACCCCGAAGGCCAGACTGATGGCCATCGGGATGAGAAAACGCGCCTGCAGGCTCTTTTCGGTGATCATCGGAAGCAGGCCGAAGAAGGTGGTCAGCGTGGTGAGCATGATCGGGCGAAAACGACGCGTGGCGCAGTCCCGCAGCACGGAGGCCAGTCCGATGCCCTCGGCGCGTTCCCGATTGATCAGGTCGATCATGATCAGCGAGTCGTTTACGACCACTCCGGCAAGAGCGACAATGCCGAACAAAGACAAAATGCTGAGGTTGAAACCCATGACCAGATGTCCCACCATCGCGCCGACGAGGCCGAAAGGAATCGCCGACATCACGATGGCGGGCTGCGAGTAGCTGCGAAACTGCACGGCCAACAAGGCGTAGATCGCCATCAGGGCAATGGCAAAATTGATCCACAGGCTACCCAACGATTCGTTGCGTTCCCGCTCCTCGCCGGCGGGGCGAAACTGGAGGCCCGGAAACTGGCTCGCCAGGCGCGGCAGCACGGCCGCGTACAGTTCCGCGTTGATTTCGCGCGCATTGGCTACCGCCTCTTCCACGTCCGCCGAAACGCTCACGACGCGGCGCCGGTCGACTCGCATGATCGTGGCGTACCCGCGACCATACTCCACCTCCGCGACCGTGCCGAAAGGAATCTCCGTCCCGTCCGGCAGACGAATGCGCATGTTCTCGACGTCCGCTACGCTGCGGCGCTCGCGCTGGGGGTAGCGCACCATCACCCGGATGTCGTCGCGGCCGCGCTGGATGCGCTGCGCTTCATCGCCGTAGAATCCCTGCCGGACCTGACGCGCCAGGTCCGACAGCGTCAATCCGAGAGTGCGCCCCGTATCCTTCAACTTGAGTTTGAGCTCGCCTTTGCCCGGTTCGAAATCGTCCGCGATGTCCCCCACGCCGGCATAGTTGCTCAGAATGCTCTTCAGTTCTTCCGAGGCCGCCAGCAGCGTATCGAAATCCTGATGCGACAGCTCGACCTCGACGGCTTTGCCCAGGTCGAGAAACTCCGAGTAGTACTCCAACGAGGAAACGCCCGCGATCTCCCCCACCCTGTCGCGCCAGGCGTTTTTGATCTCCACGCTGGAAACCTCGCGCACCTCCCCGCCCAGAAGCTCGACATTGACCTCCGCCAAATGGGACTGGGCGGCCTGCCCCATGTCCACCTGGACCGGACCGCCGCGCCCCATGGTCGGTTGCGCCCCGACCGTGAGCGAAACGTGCTTCATCAAGGGCGGCTGCCCCGACCGGTCCCGCTCGTATTCCGCGACGACCTCCCGGGCCGCTTGCTCGACCCGCTCGATGATCTTGCGCGTCTGCTCCACCGGCGTGCCCTGCGGCATCGTCAGCAAAGCCACCATGTTGTCGGCCTCCACCGCGTCGAAGAAGACGAACTTGATGTAGCCCCCCAGGAGAACACCGACCGCCGCCAGGAAGACCATGATGCCGGCGGCTAACGTGACATAGCGCCAGCGTACGGCCCGCTCCACGAAGCGGGCGAACGGACCGTCGACGAACGCACGCAGTTTCCGATCCGTCCACTGGTTGATCCGGTCCGTGAAACGTCGGATGAGCCCACGCCGCGCGGGATTGCCAAACGACAGGTGGGCCGGCAGGATCAACAGCGCTTCCACCAGCGAGATCGACAATACGCTGACCACCACGATCGGCAGCACGCGAAGAATCTTGCCCATAATGCCTTTGGTGTACGCCAGCGGAACGAAAGCAAGAATCGTCGTCAGGACCGCAAGCGTCACCGGCATGGCCATCTCGCGCACTCCGCGCACGGCCGCCTGAACCCGGTCCAATCCCCGCTGGCGATACGAGAAAATATTCTCGCCCACCACGATCGCGTCATCGACCACCAGCCCCAAAACCATGATGAACGCAAAAAGGCTCATCATGTTGATGGTGACGTCGAAATACGGCATGATCCAGAAGGCCCCGAGAAACGAAATGGGAATCCCCATCGCCGTCCAGAACGCCAGGCGAATGTTCAAGAACAATGTCAGGCACAGGAACACCAGCGCCAGGCCGATGTACCCGTTGCGCTTCAGGAGGCTGAGCCGGTCTCTCAGGATTTGCGAGTCATCTTCCCATAGGGCCAGAGAAACGCTCTTTGGCAGGTGCTTCTCTTTCTCTTCGATGTACCGTTTGACCGTATCGGCCACGTCCACCGCATCCTGCTCGCCGATGCGCGAGACGGAGATGAACGCCGCCCGCTTGCCGTCGAACTTGGCGTACAGATCGACGTCCTCGAAGGCGTCCTGCACGGTGGCGATGTCACTGAGTCGAACCTGCGTGCCGTCGTTGCGGGTCAGCACGATGATCTTCTCGAACTCCGCCCCGGAATACTTCTGTCCCTTGGTCCGTACCAGAATCTCGCCGCCCGACGTCTTCACCGAGCCACCCGGAATATCGAGCGAAGACCGGCTCACCGCCTGCGAAACCGCGTCGAAACTCAGATTGTACCGGCGCAAACTCTCCTCCGAAATCTCGATAGAAATCTCGTAGGGGCGCACGCCCGAGATGCTCACCTGGCTGATGTTCTCCATGGCCGTCAGGTCGTCCCGCACCTGGTCGGCCAGCGTCTTGAGCGTCCTCTCGGATACGTCGCCGTAGAGCACGATCGAGATCACCTTGTGTCGGGTCTTGATCTCGGCCACGATCGGCTTCTCCGTCTCCTGGGGGAACGTGATGATCGTGTCCACTTCCGCCTTGACGTCATCGAGCACTTCCGTGGCGTCGGCGTATTCCTCCACCTCCACCAGCGTCGAGCCGACGCCTTCGACCGCCGTCGAAGTCATACGCTTGACGCCGTCGACACCGGCAATCGCCTCCTCGACACGTACGCACACCCCCTCTTCCACGTCGTCCGGCGAAGCCCCTCGATACGGAACCGAGACGTTGATCATGTCCAGGCTGAACTCGGGGAATACTTCCATCTTGGCCCCGAAGATCGACAGCAGGCCGGAGACCACGATGAGCAGCATCAGCAGATTGGCCGCCACGTGGTTCGATGCAAACCAAGCCAGAATCCCTTTTCGTTCTTCCCGGTCCGACACTTAGGTCCCCCCTCCGGCCTCGGCGACGGGAGCCTCCGAATTCGTGAGATCATTCGGCTCGTCCGCATCGGCCTGTATTCGGATTTGCATCCCCTCCACCACCGCATCCAGCGAGCTGACAACGATTACCGCGTTATCCGGGATGCCCTCTGTCACGTATGCGAAGTCCTTGTCGGCACGCACGATGTTGAGTTCTTCGATGTGAAGCCGGTCGTCTTTGACCAGCCACACCCGGTTGCCGCCGTGAATGGCGTCCCGCGGCACAGCGACCGCCCCCCGCAGCGTCCTGCCGACAATCCGCACGCTGACAAAGGCGCCGGGCAACAACGGGGGCTTGCCGTTCGACAGTTCCAACGGTTTCGGCACTTCCACCACCACCGGCACCATCCGCGACATCCGGTCCACCTGCCCGGTCGTGCGGACTACGTAGGCCTGCCAAGTGTGCTCTCCTCCGGCAAAGGACGTTCGTACCTCCGCCGGCGCGCGTCCCGATTCGCCCGAATCCGCCCCCAGCGACGTGGACGCTCCGAATACGTCAAACCACGCCAGCTCGTCGTCTTCGAGCGGGACCTCGATCTCGAACGCCGTGGTGCCGTAGGCCTTCGCCAAAGGCTGTCCCATCCCGACGTACTGGCCCAAATCGACGTTCTCACTGACGATGAGGACCTGGAAAGGCAGCGAGATGGCTGTTCGTTGCAGACGCAGCTCTGCCACCGACAACTGCGCTTTCGCCGATTCGAGGCCGGCCCGGGCCCGCCGAATCTGCGGCTCGCGAAGCACCAGCGGCGAGTCGGGCTCGATCTCCGGATGGAGTTGACTCCATTCCTTGCGGGCCACTTCCGCCTCCGCGATCTCCGTATCAAGCCGGACTTGTGCCTCGGCCACGGTGGCCTGGGCCTGCTGCACCGCCAGCTTGTAATCGCTGGGGTCGATTTGCACGATTTTCTCGCTGGCGGAGATCACTCCCCCCGTCTTCAGTTCGGAATGAACGAAAACGATCTTGCCGCCCACCTCCGGTATGATGTCCACCTCGACCTTGGGTGTCACGGTGCCGTAGCCTTCGATCACCATCTGCCGGTCGGCGACGTCGAGCTGGCGCACCTGCACCAGTGGCGTGAGCACCACCTGCTCGACGCGCGCCGGGGGCTTCTTCAGCTTGAGAAAAGCCACAGCAATCGCTACCCCCACGGCCAGAAGAAGGACCGCGCACAACGCCTGCAACAGGCGCGCCCCCCAAGCCTTTCCCGTCTCAATCCCTTCTGCCGCACCATCGCTGGTCTTCTCGTCTGTCATTTCTTCACCGTTCGCCTTTCCGCGTCCTTGCTGTGGCCCCAATCGCCCCCCAGGGCCAGGTGCAGGTTGACCCGTGTGGTCCACAACTGCCCTTTGAGAATCGTCAATTCCTGTTCCGCGATGCGCCGGCGACGCTCCGACTCCAGTACCGTCAGAAGACTATCGACGCCGCGCTCGTAACGCCGCAACGACAACTGCTCGGCCGCCTGCGATTCCTCCAATTGCACCCGCACGTGCTCGATCTGAGCACGCAGCGCCCGCTCGCTGATCAGGGCGTCCTCGACCTGTCGCATGGCCTCGAGCACGACCCCCGCGTAATTCGCCGCCAGTTCCGCATACCGCGCCTTCGCCGCATCGATCTGCGCCCGAATCTGCCCCCCTTTCCAGAGGGGAGCGCTGAGATTGGTGATCGCCGAGTAAATCTCAAACTCGCGGTCCCAGATATCTTCCCAGCGGTCCGCGCTGGTTCCATAGCTGCCCGTCAGCGTCAAATCAGGATACAATTGAGCGATGCTGGCGCCGACGCGTTCGTTGGCCGCACGCACCGAGAATTCTGCCGCCCGTACGTCGGGGCGTCGATCCAGCAGCGAAGCCGGCATACCGACCGGCAAAGCACCCAGTTCCGGCAGGTCCGGCAACGTGTTCGGCAGATCGGGCGACCTGCCGGGCGGCCGGGCCACCAGCACGTCAAGCGAGTGACGGGCGCGAGCCAGCGTGGCCGTCAGCAACGGCACCTGCGATTTGGCCGACTCCAGATTGGCCCGCGTCAGCCGCACGTCAACAGGTGTCACCAGCCCCTGCTGGTAGCGACGCTCCGTGATCTCCGCCGTCTGCTGGAGACTCTCGACATTGGCCTTGGCCAGCGCCAGACGCCTCTGCGCCGTGGCAATGTCGACCCGCGCCTGGATAACGTACGCAACCACGGAATGGGTCAGCGCCTGCCGGTTTGCCTCGGTGGCCAGAAGCTCCTCCCACGCCGCACGATCGGCCCGCCGCAACTTGCCCCAAAGATCCACCAAATACGACACCGAAACCCCCTGTGACCAGGTCGTCGTCAGCGGGCTGAACTTGAAACCCGAAAAATCGAACCCCAGATTCGGGTCGCTCAGCCCTCCACCGCCGCCGCCACCGAAGTTGATATAGCGTTTGCTCCGGTCCCGGCCCAGGTTGTACGAGACCTCAGGCCACAACCGTCCGCGTGCTTCCCCCAACCCTGCCCGGGCTTGAAGCACACGGGCGGCGGCCGCTTTCAGATCGTAATTGCGATCCAACGCGTCTCTGACCAATTCCGCGGTGATCGGATCACCGAATCGTTCCCACCAGCGGTCGAGCACTTCGGCCTCGTTGGCATCCGGCACCTCTTCAGGAGCATTCACGAAGCCGGTCACTTCGTCCGCCGGCGTTTTCGGCCGGGAGTAGTCCGGTCCGACCATGCAACCACCCACCAACACGACTGCTCCCAGGTTCAACAGGAGCAGACATTTTCTCACGCAAACCATCCGGTTTCTCCTCCGTTCCATCCGCATAGGCTCGTATGCCAGCGGCTGAGAACTTGACAACATGATTCACAATCCCACTTAAATCGAGTTCCGGTGCTTCAAAACAGTCGCTTTTCTCGAACATTCCCTTCGCCAGCACGATCTGCATCAACTGCCCGACGATGGATAAGATCGCCGGGCGTACGAGCGATTCCTCCAGCCAGGGACAAATCGTCTGCAAAGCCGTCCCGAGAGCCGTCATCACCGGCATCGCCATTTCCCGTAGAAACATGTCGGGCGGCAGGTGCGGGTCGATCATCTCCCGGGCCATCAGGTTCATGAACCGGCAATTGCGGCCGCCCTCGACCAGCGGCTCCAGGAACGATTCCGCATACGACCTGAGAAGCTCCTCGAGCTCCGGTTGCACAGTGCCCGACATCACCTTGTCGATGCTCGCCAAACGCCGCCCCCGCAGCGACGCGAAATGCCGGCGCCACACTTCCACGTAGAGATTCTCCTTGCCGCCGAAGTAATAATTGATCGAGGCGACATTACAGTCCGCCGCTGCTGCGATGTCGCGAACGCTCGCCTTGTTGTATCCCTGCTCGCAGAAGCGCGATTCCGCCGCCCCCAGCAACCGCTGCTGCACGGTGAGGCCGCTTGCGATGTCCCGATTCGACTCACTCATTGCAGAACCCCAAACATACGTTTTATACATAAGTTTAAAACATATGTTTCATAAGTCAAGACAATCTTCCCCAATTTACCAGGAGCGAGGATGCCCCTTGCCCCTGTGCCACGCCGTGGCGGTTTTCCCATCGTGCAAGAGCGAGCCTTTCCAAGAATTTGATGCACAATTGCGGCAAAAAAAACGTTGACAGCCAAAACACCGCCCCGCTATAATTCTGGTTTACCCAAGATCTGGGGCCGTAGCTCAATTGGTTAGAGCATCGGACTGTCGATCCGAAGGTTGAGGGTTCGAGTCCCTTCGGCCTCGATCTGTAAGACTAAGGCTTCAAAGCGCTTACGCTTTGGAGCCTTTTCTCTTTCTCGCTCTCGGCGGCCGCGCGCAACCGGCGCGCAACAGAATCGCCCTTGCGTGAAGCTTCACAGGCCCGCCGGGCACGGTCCACGACGCCCTTGCGAACCGCCAAATAGAACCGCTCCGCGCTCTTGTGGGTGATCGTGCTATTTCTCCGTGCTATCGTGGAAACAGATGATTCTGCCCCGATCGGTGCTGACGAGAAGGTTGCCGTTGGCGGCGGCCAGACCGTAGGCTCTTCCGGCAACCGGGGTGCTCCAGGTTTGCCGGCCGCTGTCGAGTTCATACGCCGCTACTTTCCCGTCGCCGCCGGCGAAGAGCGTCTCTCCCGCCAGTATCAAGGTCAGGGAACAGTCGGTCGGCTCGCGCCACAGGAAGGCGGACGGCAGTTCTGCCTGAAGCGTCGTGATCTGCTCCTGGGCGGACGCAATTCCGGCATCGAAACGCCGGCGGTCCGAATCACCCGCGTCGGCGCCGAGTTTCTTCTTCTGCGCCAACAGATCCTTCGCCTGCTGCTGCAAGGACCGGATCTGATCTTGCAGACCCACATAGGTATTTCGGTCGAAGGCCTGAAGCTCCCCGTCGGCGTGCACGTAGATGACGCCATTGTGGATCGCGATGGACGTAGCGCGCGGGAGCGTCACCAGCAGGTCTCTCGCCTCGCTGCCGAAGAAGCGCAGCTCGCCTTCAGCGCGGTGGTTCTGTCCGAAACCATGGACAAAGAGAGAATCCTCGGTCAGCAGGCCGAAGACACCGCCGAACCCGGAACTTCCCAGACTCTGCAAGAGCCGGCCGCTGTCGCGTTCGAAGACGGTCGGTCTCTGGCGGCCCTGGGAGATATACAGGTTTGTGGGCGAGGCCAACATGGGTCCTTGGGCTGCCAGTCGATCGTACGGTTTCCGATATACGACCGCTCCTGAGTCGGCCTCCAAAGCGCACAAGAAGGTGTTCTCCCACGGCAGCAGCGACGTGGCGAAATAGACCTTCGAATCCTGTACGAGCACTCCCGTTCGACAGGGAGACAATGAAGTGAGTTTTCCATTGACCGGCACTTTTCGATCCTCGGTCGAGGCCTGATAGCGCCAAAGAAGATCGCCCGAGTCCGCAGCGATGCAGTAAACGAATCCATCATCGGATCCGAAATACAGTCTATCGTCGTGGAACGACGGGGGCAGGCGGACGGGTCCCTCGGTGAAGAACACCCACATTTCCTGTCCCGTGCGGACGTCGAGGCAGTGGACGGCGTCGTCGGCCGAGCTACCGAAGAGAACGCGCTGCCCGGCGACCGTTACGTAAAAGACCGGGTCGAAATTGCGCATCGACTTGAGCTTGCGAATATTGGCGTACGAATCCCACTTGGCCGGTCCGGCCCAGGCCGTCTTCGGGTAGTCACGGGAGACATATTCCCAGGCTTGCGTCAGGGGCAGTTCCAGGCGATCGCTCGTGACGCCGCTGCGGCGGTTGTCATGCCGATACGTGGGCCAGTTGTCCCCGCGGACCGACGTTGGCATGCCGGCCAGGAACCCCGACACAACCCAAAGTGCGATAGATTTTGGTACACGCATACGTGCCTC
>JAFGCA010000443.1 GCA_016932895.1 Sedimentisphaerales bacterium
CGATGGAAAGGACCTTCTTGCCATGGTTGTGCAATTGGGCGGGAGTGACTCGCTCTGCGACATTGGGCCCTATGCCTGGGGCGACGGGGTTGTCGATGTCGAGGACCTCAAGGTGCTTGCGGAGTATATCGGCAAGGAAGTCGTCGATGGGACACTGATTGCCCATTGGAAGCTGGACGAAACGGGGGGGATGACGGCCGAAGACAGTGCCGGGGATAGTGACGGCACGGTCATGGGCGGTGCGAGTTGGCGGCCGGATGGCGGTAAGGTGGGCGGGGCCCTGGAACTCGACGGCGTCGATGATTTCGTCCTGGCGGCTTTGCCGACGGGGTTGGGAGACGGGCCGTTCAGCATTCTGGCCTGGGTTAAGGGCGGGGCGGCGGACGAGGTCCTTCTCTCGGGCGGTACAGCGGACTGGCTCTACACCAATCCGGCCGACGGCAGTCTGATGACCGCGCTGAGCTCTATCGCGGGTAACGGTGTACCGCTGTTTTCCGATGTGGTCATCACCGACGCCCAATGGCACCGCATTGGTCTGGTCTGGGACGGCGTCGACCGAATCCTGCTGGTCGATGAGCAGGAGGTCGCCCGGGACGAACAGGCGGAACTGGCAATACCCAATGCCAGCCTGATGATCGGTGTCGGAGCCACCGCCGGCCGCTTCTACTCCGGCCAAATCGACGACCTCCGCATTTACAGGCGCGCGGTCAAGCCATAAGACATCTCACCCACCTGGCAACCACACCGAAGGGTCGGCGGGGAACGGAGCCGCCGGCCCTTTGTTTACAACTCGGGGGCGTACTTCGCCGGACGTTTACGCAGAATACACGTTCTGCGGCGTCTCTTTTGGGCCCTCTCGGTGTGGTGAACGAGGCGAGGATCAGCCCACAACGCGGCGTCCCGAGCGTTTTTGAAGTGACAAGGAGGAATTTCGCAGAAGTTCAGTGACAAATTGAAAGCACATCTGGATTTATGGTATACTGGTTGGGTAGGTTGGCCGTATCGCGTGGGAATCGCGTCACCAGGGCATACGATTCGCTTTCAGGAGGACAGCACAATGTCAGGCTCGTACCGTTGGAAGCAATTATCGGGTATGTTCATCCTCGTCGCGGCATTGGCGAGTCCCAATCTCCACGGTTATGAATTTGCCGGCGGCTCCGGCACCCTCAGCGATCCCTACCAAATCGCCGAGCCCAGCCATCTGATCTCCATCGGTTCGACCGCCGAGTTGCTGGACAAACATTTCGAGCTCATCGCCGAGATCGACCTGACGGGGCACACGTTTGCGCGCGCGGTGATTGCCCCGGACCTGGACGACTCCGAACCCGGCTTTCAGGGCACGTCGTTCAGCGGATCGTTTCATGGCAGAGGCCACAGGATTGCGAACCTGACCATCGCCGGGCAGCCGGGAAGCAGCTACCTTGGATTGTTTGGCGTGATTGCATCTCACCCACTCGGCCTCGGGCGGCCTCCGGTGGTGGAACTCGGTGTGTGCGACGCCACAATAGAAGGCCAGGGCGAATGCATCGGCATCCTGGCCGGGTGCAACCTGGACTTCATCGAGCGATGTTATACTTCCGGCAGCGTAAGCGGCACGACGCGCGTGGGCGGACTCGTGGGCGAAAACGGATTCGCCAGCAAGATCAGAGACTGCTATTCCACCGCCTCCGTGACCGGAATCGAGGATGTAGGCGGATTGGTGGGCCGCGACAACTACGGCGCCATGCGTTGGGACCCCATCGTCAACTGCTATGCCGCCGGTACAGTCATTTCTGATCCGAACGCCGCGCATGTCGGAGGGCTGGTGGGTTACCACCTGCGAATGCCGGAAGAGGATTTCGCCACACGATGTTACTTCCTGCGCGCCGAGGACGGAGGCGGCCCGAACAACGGGCTGGGCCAGCCGCTGTCGGCTGCGGCGCTGACGCAGCGAGGGAGTTTCGCCGGATGGGACTTCGTGGAAACCGACCGGGACGGCACGGATGACATCTGGTACCTCCCGGACGATTCGTATCCTGTCTTGAACTGGCAAGTGGACGTGCGCGGCATCCCGGACGTCAACGGCCTGACGGTCGAGGAGGCCGCCGCCGTGTTGGCAGACTCCGGGTTCACCGTTGGCGCCGAGCCACTCCGGGACTACCACCGAACGAAGGCCATCGGAGACGTAATCACGAGCGATCCGTACGGGTACGCCCCCGCCGGCAGCCAGGTGGACATCGTGGTCAGTCGCGGTCCGTGCGACTGGAACGACGTTCCCGGCGCAGGGACGCCGGACGATCCTTATCGGATCGCCACGGCCGGAGTCCTGGAGGCCGTCTCGGACCACTACAATCGCGCGGAGGCGTGCTTCGAGCTGACCGACGATATCAATATGAGCGGAAGGCAGGACGGCGGGGCCGTGATCGACTTCAGCGGGCCCCGGCCCGGAGACTTTGCCGGCACGTTCGACGGCAGGAACCACACGATCCGCCACCTGAATGCCCGTCTGTTTGATATCACCTACGGCGAAATTCGCAACGTCAGGGTCGAGAATGCCGACATTCGTGGGGGTCCCCACGTGGGAATCCTGGCCGGCGAAAACCGACGCTGGATTCACAACTGTCATGTGAGCGGGCGCGTGGCTGTGAGCAACTACTATTACCCCGGCGGCTACACCGCCTCCAGTGCCGGGGGCCTCGTGGGAACCAACACGAACACGGTCACCGAATGCCATGCGGCCGTGGAAGTCACGGGCCAGGAGAACATCGGTGGACTCGTGGGCGACAACACCGGCACGATCACGGACTCCCACGCCGAAGGACCCGTGACCGGCCGCGAGAATTCTCGGTACGTCGGCGGGCTGGTGGGAAACAACCGCTCCGAGAATCCTTCTCAGCGAGGAAATATCTTCCGCTGCTGGGCCACTGGCTACGTCAGAATTGGAGATGACTCTCGATCAGTGGGCGGACTGGTCGGCGATAACACCAGCCTCATCAGCGGTAGCTATGCCAGCGGAACCGTACGGGCGGGCTACAATGTCAATCAATGGCCCGATGCCGGCGCCGGCGGACTGGTCGGCTTCAACGCGGGCGAGATCACCTTTTGCTACGCTACCGGCCCGGTCTCCGGACAGAACAACCTGGGAGGTCTGGTCGGATACAATTCCAATCCAATCACCGACTGGAGCGGGCAGCCAACAACGGGGCGCGTCCGCAATTGCTATGCGACGGGGAACGTGTCTTCCTGGGCGATTTATCCGCTGTGGCCACCTTTAGGGGAATCCGATTACATTGGCGGCCTCATCGGCAGAAATCTCGGACAGCTCCGAAACGGCTATTTCCTGGACCCGAACGACGGCGGCGGGCCTGATAACGGGCAGGCAACGCCCCTGAGCGACGCGGAGATGCGGTCGCCGCCAAGCTTCGTCGGCTGGGATTTCTACGACGATGACGAAGACGGCCCGGCGGACCATTGGTTCGGCCCGGAAGATGGCTACCCGCTCCTGAGCTGGCAGACCGAGAAAACGGGCCTCGTGCCCATCCCGGAAATCCTGGGCATGTCGCCGGAGGAGGCCTGGAGCCAGCTCGAGAGCGCCGGCTTCGCGCCGGGTGATGCGAATCAGACGGACTATCACAGGACCCTCCCGGCGGGCTCCGTGCTCCTGGCACGGCCGCGCAGCTACGCTCCGGCCGGCAGCGCCGTCGGACTGGTCCTGAGCCAGGGGCCGTACGACTGGAGCGACAATCCCGGCACCGGTGTCGCCGGAGACCCTTATCTCATCGCCAGCGCCGGCCAACTGGAATCCCTCCGCGACCACCCCGGACTGTGGGACGCCCATTTCGCGTTGACCGGCGACATCGACCTATTCCCCAGAAGCTACCCCACCGCGCTGATTGCCTCCGGTATCGACGTTCCGCCTTTCACCGGAAGCTTCGACGGCCGGGGGCACTGCATCGCCAACCTCGTCATAGACACCACCGGCCCCGAGGGCGGCGGCCCGGCTCTGGGATTGTTCGGACAGGTAGGCCCGGAAGCGAAGATTCAGAATCTGAACGTTCGCAACGCGAAGGTGACGTGCGGCTTTTCGGGAGGAGTCGGCATCCTGGCCGGCACCGCCGAAGGCACGATTGCCGATTGCCACGTCACCGGCGAAATTGACGCAACGAATTCGAACGTCAATGCGATCGGCGGGATGGTCGGCGAGGCAACCGGCGCCGAGCTGCTGCGATGCTCCGCAACGGTCTTCATAGAAGCCTGGAACCGTGTGGGCGGATTGGTGGGTGTCAACGGAGGGTCCATCCGTTGCTGCTATGCGGACGCATCCATTCGCGCCGGCAACACCGTCGGGGGCCTGGCGGGCCAGAATTCCGGTGCCGTGCAGGACTGCTACGCCTGCGGATCGGTATCGGGGTCCACCTGCGTCGGCGCCCTGGTGGGCACCACAGGCTCGACGGGAGGCTCCGTGCGAACGCGCGCCACGGTAGGAATCGCAGCCGCAGCGGGAATTGTCGTCAACTGCTACTCGACCGCCTCGGTGAAGGGCTCCGCTTTCTATTATCCCGCCTGCCTCGTCGGCTGCGGGGACGCGGACGATGTGATCGAGAGCTTCTTTCTCATCGCCGACGAGCAGGCTCCCTGCCAGGGTCCGGGCACACCCCTGACGCATCCGCAGATGCAAGTGAAGGCCAATTTCGCGGGCTGGGATTTTTACGGCAGCGACGAGGATGGAACTGACGATCACTGGTTTATGCCCGACGGCGCAGAGCCGGTCCTGACCTGGCAGACCGAAGCAAGCGGCGCGCGAGCCGTACCCGACCTGAGCGGGCTGACCGTCGAACAGGCGCGCCACGAGATCGAGGTGCTGGGACTGGCCTTCGGGGACATCATCGGGCAAGACTACTTTTTCGTCCCCCAGGGGCGTGTAGGTCTGGCGTTTGCGCAAGGCGGCGCGGGGTATGCCCCACTCGGCAGCCCGATCTACCTCGTTGTCAGTCTGGGCGCCTACGAGTGGGAAACCATGAACCCGGGCGATGGTTCCGCCGAAGCGCCCTACGAGATCGAGACGCCCGGACAATTAGAGTCCCTGATCGAGCGCCCGGACCTCTACGGCGCGCACTTCGTCCTGACAAGTGACATTGACCTGATCGGGAGGACCTACTCGCACGCCCTGTTCCCGCCGTACATCCAGATCTTCTCCGGAAGCCTCGACGGCCGGGGACATACGATCGCAAACCTGACCATCCAGGCCCGCGAAGACGCCGGGCCCCTGGGTCTGTTCAGCATCATCGCGCAGGAGGGTCGCGTGCTGGAACTCGGCCTGCAGAACGTCCGCATCACCGGTAGAGCCCCTTGCGGGGCGCTTGCCGGGCAGAACTACGGTGCCGTGGCCCGCTGTTACAGCACCGCCACCATAAACGGTCTCGGTCTCGTCGGTGGGCTCGTGGGCGAGAACCTTGGAGACGTGACCGACTGCTACACATCCGGTTCCGTCCACGGCCTGGAGCGCGTCGGCGGCCTCATCGGCGGCAATGGACGGCAAGGAGGCCGCGGCAGTGTCGGCCACACCGGCAACGTTTCCAACTGCTACACCACGGCATCGGTCTCGCCCGTGGCGACGTTCGGCGCACTGATCGGCCTACACGCCTATGGAGACATCGTCAACAGCTACTACCTGCTGGGCCAGGATTCGCCTGTCCCTGACAACGCATTCGGACAGGCCTTGACTGACAGCCAGATGAAGTCTGAAGGGTCTTTCATCGACTGGGACTTCGAGACGATCTGGACCATCTGCGAAAATCAGGACTACCCCCGCCTGTCGTGGGAAAACACGCTGTGTCCCTGACGGCAAGCGTCACCGCCCGCTCTCGACGGGCCCATTTGTCGCGTATGGCAAAGGCCGCATCTCTCAGGAACAGAGTTCACCGGGAATCGCGCGTAAATCAAGAACCCCAGGTAGTGTAGAGGATTGTCCGCACATTTTTCTGTAGCTGTCACTCTGGTCGATAGGTTGAGGTCAATCTCCTGTCCCCTGGCCCCCCGGGGGGCCGCACGTTGTCGAAGAAGGTGATGAATTCCGGGAAGAAGGACTCGAACGTGGGGTATTTGTCCCTGTTTGCCTCATATGTCTGGAGCAGGTCGCTCAGTTGCTTTGTCCAGACGAATCCGAGGCCGGCTTCTTCGTCGAGGTAGCGTTGGAGGATCTCCGGCTCAAACGAGTGCCGCAGGTAACATGCCACGCAGGCCCTGACTGCCGACTCGTACATCAACGCCCGCCAGCTTTGATAGCCCATCCGCTGCATCAAAGGAGCCTTGGCGGCATAGAGTCTTTCCCCGGCCGGGCGGAGCTGCTCCAGGTACTTTTCCACAACAGGATTGGCGAACGAATGACAGAACTCATGCGCGGTGGTCTCCAACTTCCCGGGGTGAAACACAGGATTGCCGTCCGCATCGGGCAAGGGCATGCCGACAATGGCGTACTTCTCGTGGATTTCGCCGGCGGTGAATCTTGACCCATAATTACTGGAGCCGTTAAGAAAACCCAGCACCAGTTTCAGATCGCCCGTTTCTTCGGCGCCGAAGAATTCACCGAGCCACGTTTGCAGATCGTATTGTGCCATCACGGCCCGGCAGGAACGAATGCCTGTTTCGTACAACGCAGTATGGGCTTCGAAGAATTCATTGAATTTCGTCTCGGCGGCAAACTGTCGGAGTAGCTCCAGGAATTCAGCCGTCTCCTGTTTCTCCCAGCGGCCGTCGAGGCCCCAGGGCCATTGTGCAAAAGTCCTTCGCGGCCGGTAATCGCGATCGATATGTACCGCCAGTGACATCGGGCCGTCGCAGCTCATCCGCCGTGTACTGCGAAGCCGCGCGGCAAGCTTCACCACCGGGTGGTCGTCAGAATCGCCGAACTGCCGCTCGATATCCCTCACGTACGATCGTATCCGCCCCTGGTTGTACTCATAGTTGCCGGCCAGGCGAAAGACGATTCCGACCAACTCGACCCGGGGATCGACCTCAATGGTGATAACCGCGACATTCGGCCCGTTCTTTGCCAGAGGATCGTCGCTGGCGCCGACAGGCGAAGGCAGGCCCATGCTACAGACCAGCATAGCAACCGGAACCAGAAAGGCTCTGGTAATCTGTGGCACCCCGTTTCTGCTCATTTGACCTGCCTTTGACTCGCTGTTTTCATTCTCCTGTTTCACTTTGTCGATTCGCGCCCTACTGTGCCGCTTTGCTTGTGTACTCATTTAAGGTTGAATTTCTTTCATAGTGCATGACTCCGCACCAACATGCCGACCCCCGGAATTGTCAGATGGCATTCTTCTCCGGCAGGCCAACGTCACTGGTTCGAGGCGAATGCACCAGCCAGACAAGGCCAAGGCCAGTAGCAATACCGTACGCGATACCCTCCACCCCAGAGTTAACACCGCAATTAAGGCAGGCCACGCCGGCCAGCATCCATCCTATCATGCTAAACAAGATCCAGAGGCTTGCCCGTTGCATGTGCCGACGGAATATCCACCACTGTGGAACGGTCAGAGACAATCCGTATATGGTAAGCACCGATAGGAAATTCCATTTCCAGCCCAAACCCAAATCTATCATGGGCGCGACCCTCTGGCCAAGAGGATAACCCACTGCAAAGCCGACAGCGCTTGCCACAAGAAACCGTATAGCGGGCACACCCAGACCTCGAACGATAAACCACTGCATCCCGGCTATGACTACACCCCAGACGAATCCCTTACCCACCTGAGCCCATATGCTCGGTTCGCCCCCTAGTAGACCGGCCGCGTCTGAGCCAAGATTCCAACCCAGGAACATACCAGCCGAGGACAGCAGAACGCCGATAACGCCGTAAAGCCATAGCTTACCCGGGATTTTCCATATACATTTCACGGAACTACTCCTGCTTGCCGCAAGTCCAGTAATATACATATTTCATCTCACGATCAATAAGAACTCAGGCAGGGTAAACATGCCCGGCCGCACAAAAGCACCAAAAAGGTCCGGCAATTGGGGCGAGAACTGTTCTTTCATGCTATTTGGGCACATCTTCTTTCATTGGACCGCTCCCGAACTCGCGGTCTTTGATTCTTGTGTTCCACTTTGCTACTACTACCCTTCCTGCATCTTTGCTTTGGTGCTGTAATCGTCCACAAACCTTACGAATTCCGGGAAGAAGGATTCAAAGGTGGGGTATTTGTCCCGATTGCTCTCGTATGTCTTGAGAAAATCGCCCATGTCTTCGCTCCAGAGGAATCCGTGTTCGACCTCGTTTTTCAGGACAAAGTCCATAAACGTGGGGGCGACAATGGACTGGCGTACAAAACTCACCACGCAAGCCCGAACCGCCGTTTCATACATCACCGTCTCCCATTTCTGATAGCCCATCGCACGCATAGTCCCCTCGTGAGCTGCAAACAGTCTCTCACCGGCAGGTTGCAGTCGGTCCATGTACTTCTTGACGACAGGATTAGCGAAAGAATGACAGAATTCGTGGGCGGTCGTCACTACTTGCTGTGGGAGAAACATGATTGTATCTGCCGGGTCGAATGGACGCATACCGATAATGGCGTATTTCTCACTGACGTCGCCGGTTTCGGATCGTACGCCGTAGTTGGCAAACGCGCTGACAAATCCCAGCACCAGCCTCAAGTCGCCCGGGTTTTCAACCCCAAAGAAACCACTCAACCATTCTCCGAGGTCTACACTCAGGAATTCTACATACTCCGAGCGGGATTGATCTTTTGCCACCTTCTCTTGCTTCATTATGCTTTCGCAAGGGCGAATGCCTTGTTCGTACATCGGCCCCTGGGCCTTGAAGAACTCGTCGAACTTCGTCTCGGCGGCGAAGTGCCGGAGTTTGTCCAGGAACTCGCCCGTCTCATCTTTCTCCCAGCGGTAGTCGAGCGTGGAAGGCCAGTCTTCGGAGGTCTGGCGCAGCCGGTAGTTGTGGTCGATATGGACCGCCAGCGACATCGGCCCGTCGCAGCTCATCAAGCGCGTGTTGCGAAGCTGGACGGCCATCTTGACTGCCGGGTGACCGTCGAAATCGCCGAAGTGCCGCTCGATGGCCTTGGCGTAGGGCCGCAGCGTGCCGTCAGTGTATTCCGGGTTGCCCGCCAGGCGAAAGACGATTCCGATCAACTCGACCCGGGGATCGACCTCGATTGTGATCTTGCCGACATTCGTTCGGTACACTACGGGGGGATGGTTGGCAGCGAGAGCGGGGGAATCCACGCCCATGCAGACCAGCACAAGAGCCGACCTGACAAACGTCTTCGTGATCCATAGAACTCTGTCTTCTTTCATCGGACTGCTCCTGAACGCGCGGGTTTCATTTTGTGGTTGCACTGTCTTGCTACTCTTCCTGCATCTCTGCTTTGATGCTGTAATCATTCAAAAACGTTACGATTTCCGGAAAGAAGGATTCGAACGTGGGGTATTTGTCCCGGTTGTCCTCATACTTCTTGAGCAAATCGGTAAGGTCTTTGGTCCAGAGAAATCCATGACTGACCTCTCTCTGAAAGTAATAGTCCGAATGCATGGTCTGTAATGCGTCTCGCACGAAACTCCCGACACAAGCCCGCACCGCCGTCTCATACATCACCGCATCCCAGTTCTGATAGCCCCTCTTCCGCATGGCCTGGCTGTGAGTTGCAAAGAGCTTTTCTCCGGCTGGCCGCAGTTGCTTCATGTACTTATCCACGACAGGATTGCTGAAGGAATGACAAAACTCGTGCACGGTTATCCCGAACTGCTGGAGCATAAATGCCGGATTGCCCCCGGGATCGGCAAGCGGTGCGACTATGGCATACTTCTCACTCGTTTGGCCGGATTGAAATCTTGGCCCATAGTTGCAGCGCCCGTTGACAAAGCCCAACACCAGCTTCAACTCATCGTTCGTTGCGATACCGAAGAACTCATCCAGCCATTTGCAAATATCCGGATATTGTGCCAGGAGGGTCTTGCAGGCGAGAATGCCTTCTTCGTAGAGCGGTGCCTGGGCTTCGAAGAACTCATTGAATTTCGTTTCGGCACCGAACTGGCGGAGTCTCTCCAAAAACTCCTCGGTCTCCTCTCTCTCCCATCGGAAGTCGAGTCCCTCCCAGGGCCACTGTTCAAAACTCTTTCTCGGATGGAAATCGCGGTCGATATGTGTGGCCAACGACATCGGGCCATCGGCGCTCATCAGACGCGTGTTGCGAAGCTGGGCGGCCATCTTGACCACCGGGTGACTGGCAGAATCGCCGAAGTGCCGCTCGATGGCTCTGGCGTAAGGGCGCAGAGAGCTGTCAGTGTATTCCGGATTGCCCGCCAGGCGAAACACGATGCCGATCAGCTCCACGCGGGGATCCACCGTCACCTCGATGTCGCCCGCAGCGGGGCCCATCTGTCGCGACACACCGGCACTGCCGAAGACGGATGCGGACAGGACCAGGCTGCACAGGACCGTCGAGACGGGCAGGAGCATTCGCTTTTCGTTGCGGACGATGCGGGCGGCTGGCGGCTTGCTTGGTGGCTGCTTCATGATGGACCCCTTTCGTGTGGTTTCCCGTGCAGGGCACCTCTCTGGTGCATCTACATTTGTAGTCGTGGATGGGAGAAAGTATTTCCATGTTTTCAGGGAGCCATCAGGAAAATACCGGCGACCGCCATGTCGGTGTCAACGCCGGGACAACGGGAAAGACGCCGATTTTGACGGCGACAAAGGTCCGGCCGGCCGTATATAATACCTGTTTGGCGTGTTTCATGGACTACACGCGTCAGTAGCAATCTGTTTTGAGAAGGAGCTGGAAATGAAGAAGATGTTGGTTTTGACGATGTTGAGCGGCGCTGTGCTGCTGTCCTCGTGCAGTCAGACGGTCTCGGTCCCGCCGAAGACGCACCCGAAGGCGGCGCAGTGGCAGGATCTGTTTGCCCCGGATTTGTCCGATGCGCTCTACCCGGCGGGCGTTTGGACGTTCGAGGACGGCGTCCTGACCGCCAGCGAGGACCAGGTGATCTGGACCAAGAAGGACTATGACAATTTCATCGTCGACCTGGAGTTCAAGACCGACAAGGGGACCAACAGCGGTGTGATCGTCTATTGCACGGACATGAAGAACTGGATTCCGAATTCGGTCGAGGTCCAGATCGCCGACGATTTCGCCGAGCAGTGGGCCAAGAGCCCCAAGACCTGGCAGTGCGGCGCCATCTTCGGCCATCTGCCCGCGAGCAAGAGCATGGTCAAGCAGCCGGGCCAGTGGAACCGCATGACCGTGACGTGCCGGGACCAGATGATTTACGTCATGCTCAACGGCGAGCCGGTCACCGAGATGAACATGGCCCTCTGGACCAGCGCCAAAACGAATCCCGACGGCAGCGAGATTCCTTCGTGGCTGAGCACGCCCTTCGCCGAGCTTCCCACGCACGGGAACGTCGGCCTCCAGGGCAAGCACGCCGGCGCGCCGATCTACTTTCGCAACATGAAGATCAAGGAAATCGACTGATCGCACGTCCTGTTGTCGCGCCCGGCAGACGACGCGCCCTTCGGCGCGGCGTCTGCCGGTTTGCGCGCGGGCGTGCCGCTTACTCTTCGCCGGAGACAATGGGGACTGACGCTGCGGTCATTCGGAGGAAAACCAAAATGCGGTCATTCGGGGACGTTTCGCGAAAGTGCAATCTCCTTGTTTTGTCGGCGTTGCTCATCAGTCTGGGGTCGCTTCGCCTTGCCCGGGGAGCGACGGTGGACGGCGGCGGGGCGGACACGTTTTTCGTCTTCTCGGAGTTTGAGATTTGGGCCGATCCGGCGGGCCCCCAGATTTACCGCAAGCTGAGTCAACGCTACATTGCGACGGGGCACAGTTCTCCGTTCGATATGTATCCACGCTACGAGAGTCTCGTCTGGGATCTGGCGCGCGCGAAATGCTGGGTGGACGAAGCGGCGCAGTTGGGCGGCTTCAATGTGTTTGGCATCAGCGACAGGATTCGCGTGGCGGACGGCCATCTGTTCACGCGGGCCGGCGTCAATCCGAAGCTGGAGGAGGTCTTCTTCGGCGTGGTGTCGTACGCCCACCAGAAGGGCTTTCTGGTGGCGGTCGAGCCGGCGAATCTGCCGGCGGTCAATACGCAGGCCTCTTTCGCGGCCTGGCTGAAGGGCTGGCTCGGGGCGGACGTTCCCGCCGAGCGTCGCGCCGACGTGTTGAAGCTGAATCTCGATCTGTTCGGCGGCGGCGAGGACAATCCCGATATGGCCGAAGCGGTCGAGCCGTTTCTCCTGGCCTGTCGTCAGGTGTGTCCCGGTACCGTCATCTGCCTGACTTCGAGCGACATCTCGCGGGACCGGCCGCATCCGTTCTATCAGTGGGTGCTGAGCCGGTTCCCCGGCACGATCATCAGCCACTATCTCAACACCGATCAGATCGAGCCGTTCCGCGCCGCGGGCGCCCGGAACATGATGGTGCAGATCAATCCCTGCGAACTGTTCGGGCCGGCCGGCCAGTACTTCATCTATCACCAGGAGACAGTGACGTTTCTCAAGAACATTCGCGACAAGCGGGTGCGCTATCTTTCTCTGGCCGGGGTCAACATGGGCTATTGCCGCCGCAATTACGATCTGTTCCTGGACGTCGTTCGTCCGCACCTCAGGTTGGTCAGAGATATCCCGGAACTGCGTCGGACGGTGTTGCGCGACGAGATCGTCGATCCGCCGACGAAGGAGGAGGTCAAGGCGCAGATGGTCGCGCAAAACGAAGAGCGGGCCGCCGGCGCGCCGTGCGCGAAGCGCGGAAGAAGAAGGAATCGGTCGGGACAAACTGAGGATGCAGGTAGCGGTTTTGCGTTTTGGCGGAACGCACTTTCGCATTTTGGTGGATGGAGTTTGCTATGACGAGATCGATATCCAGGTTTTTCGAGGTTCTCACGTGTTCACTTCTGGTCGCGCTGGGAGTAGGCGATGTGGGGGCTTGCGCGGCCGGGCCCATCGAGCTTGGCGGTCGATGGGAGCTGTTTGTCGATGATTACCTGATCGAGCGGCTGGAAGGGGACGTGGAGCTGCGGCTGCACGCTCCGGCGCCGCGCGAGGTGGTGATGGTTCTGGACAAGCCCTGGGAGGGCAACACCTGCGGTTACCATACCATCTTCCGGGACGGACCGCTGTATCGCATGTACTACCGGGGCTCGGACTTCGACATGGAGAAGAAGAAGGCCGTGCATCCGGAGCTGGTCTGTTACGCCGAGAGCGGCGACGGGATTCGCTGGAACCGCCCGGAACTGGAATTGGTCGAGTTCGCCGGCTCCAAGCAGAACAACATCATCTGGCAGGGCGTCGGCGCGCACAATTTCACGCCGTTCAAGGACGCGAATCCGGCCTGTCAGGCCGACGCGCGCTACAAGGCGGTCGGCAGGGGACCGGGCGACGGTGGCAGGACGCTCCATGCGTTTGCGTCGGCCGACGGTTTGCGCTGGCGGCGGCTCGCCGACGAGCCGATCATCACCGACGGCGCGTTCGATTCGCAGAATCTCGCCTTCTGGGACTCTGTGCGCCGGGAGTATCGCTGCTACTTCCGGGACTTTCGCGAGGGCCGGCGTGACATCAAGGTCTCGACGTCGCAGGACTTCCTCCGCTGGAGCGAGCCCGAGTGGCTGACGTTCCCCGGCGCGCCGAAGGAGCATTTGTACACCAACCAGATCATGCCCTACTATCGCGCGGGGCATCTGCTGGTCGGCTTTCCCACGCGCTACGTGCCCGACCGCGGCTCGCTGACCGAGGGTCTCTTCATGACCAGTCGGGACGGCCGGTCCTTTCATCGCTGGGCCGAGGCGTTCCTGCGGCCCGGGCCGATCGCCGAGAAATGGCACAACCGCAGCAACTACATCTGGTGGGGGCTCGTGGAGACCGAATCGGCGCTGCCCGGCGCCGACAAGGAGCTGTCCCTCTATACCAACGAGCGATACTACTACCAGGGCCGAGGCGTGAAGATCCGCCGGTATACGTGCCGGATCGACGGTTTCGTCTCGCTGTATGCCGCGCTCGGAGGCGGCGTGGTCCTCACGAAGCCACTGGTTTTCGAGGGCGACAGGCTTCTTCTCAATGTCGCGACATCGGCCGCCGGCGGTCTGCGCGTGCAGATTGAAGATGCCGAAGGCCGGACCCTCGATGGATTCGCCTTCTCCGATTGTGCGGAGATCTACGGCGACAGCATCGAGCGCATCGTGAAGTGGCAGGGCGGCGCCGACGTCGGCCGCCTGGCCGGTAAGCCGGTCCGCCTGCGTTTGGCTCTGCGCGACGCCGATCTGTACGCCCTTGGCTTCAAGACCGCGCGTGAGGACATGTGAAGGAGCACCGGTATTTTTGTGGAGGCCCGAGATATGGCAGCGAGAGGAAATACCGAGCCGGTATGGACAGGGCAAACGTTCCTTGCGCGAGCATTCGCTGTGGTCTGCTTGCTCGTGGCGGGGTCACATGCGGTCGTGCGCGCGGAAGGAGCTGAACAGCCGGGCGTGGTGAGTCGGCAGGGCGTCCTTCTTCGGGGACATCGTGCATGTTTCGCTGCCGCACACCGGCCTGAGTTGTGGCATCGGCACCAAATTGTCCACGCGCCGCGCGGGCTACGACGACAGGCGCGGCGTGCTGCCGGACCTGCCGCTTGACGTGACGTTGCCGGATGCGAGGCTGGCGGACGACATCCATAAGCTCATGCAACAACGAGAGGCGCACGCGGGTTAACCGGCGGCTTGAGGCGGTTCGATGTTGCCTCGTCTCTGGAGGAAGTAGGCGATGAGCCAGCAGGTCAGGGCCCAGATCAGGCCCGCGCTCCAGCCGGCCAGCACGTCGGTGGGGTAATGGACGCCCAGGTAGACCCGGCTGATTCCCACCAGCAGCGTCAGCAGCAGCGCCATCGTGAGAAAGTAAATCTTGTAGCGCCACCGGTTGCTCGTGCGCGCCAGCAGGGCCCCCAGCGTCAGATACACCACCGCCGAGAGCATGGAGTGCCCGCTGGGGAAGCTGGGCGAGACAACGTGCTCCATGCTCGAAATGAACTCGGGTCGCGGCCGGGCGAACAGGGCTTTCATGGAAACGGAAATGGCCAGACCTCCGACGGTCACCGCCAGCAGGAGAGCCAGCGTGCGGTACCGCCGGCCCATGACCAGGTACCCGGCTCCGGCCACGGTGACCAGCACCAGCACCGATGCGCTGCCCAGAGCGGTCACGTCGCGCCACAGGGCATCGAACCAGGCCGGACCGATCGGGTCGGAGGGATCGTCCGGAGATCGGAGTCGCCGCAACACCCATTCATCGTACGCCTGCGTGTCGCCTTCCAGCACCTCGTCGGCCAATTCGACCAGCAGCCAGGTGCCGACCGCGATCAGCGCCAACGCCGCCAGCATGAGCAAATCGACGTTCGGTCGCAGCCAGTTCCACGTGCGTAGAACTCTGCCAGTCAGGTTGCGCGCGATCCTGGGCTTCATAGGGCGTGTCGTACCATGAAACGCGCGACCGTGCAAGGGGTCTGTCGCGCCGGGCCGACCCAGCGTCTCCGTGCCGCAACCCCAGCGTCCTCACAAGAACCGCAAAGCGTGACTCATCATCTCCCGCCTCCAGCCTAAAGAAGAACCACCGAGACGTAGAGAACACCGAGAGGAACCATCAGACACGGATTAACGCGGATGGACACGGATTCTGTGGCCATCATGCAAATCCTTGGGACACAACGAATTATATCTCACGCGGAGGCGCAGAGACGCTGGGTTTGAAAAGGTGGTGATGACTTGGTGTTCTCTGCGTCTCAGCGTCTCTGCGTGAGCAATGATCTAAAATCTGCGCTTATCTGCGGTTCCAAAGCCGTGACGCCGGTAGGATGGGCAACTCTGTTGCCCATGCGGGCTCTCAACCGCACGGAAAGGCACTTCACACGAAGCCACAAAGCCACGGAGAATGCAAGATACGAAATACACCGCGTCCAAACCGCGAAACACGCGAAAAACCACATTCCGCCACAGAGGTCACCGAGACCACCGAGGGAATAGTCGATGATCAATCATCCGTAATCAATTCAAGGGTCCGCTCCGCCAGTTCATTCCGATATTGTATCGGACACCTCGCATGAAGGTTGGCAAACTTCGCATCTTGACGTGCGTTCTTCTCGGCGCTGTTCTTATTCGGCATTCTCGGGGACAACGAATGGGCCAAGGGCTGCATCGTGAACACCGAATTCGATGATGATCCTATCGTCGTCTCGGTCGGGAACAGGTTCAACAGCAACGGATGTTATCGGCTTGCATTCCGTGAGTGCTCTCTTGAAGGGGTTCAACGATAGTCTGTACTTCGCGCAAAACTCCTCCATCGTAAGTTCGCCGGCAAGAATCCGAAGCAATTCAATACCAGAAATTTCTACCCGATTGTGAGCCATACTGAAGAATCCTAAACGACGCGAGGGGATGCGCATCGCGCGCATTGAACGGAGTGTGTTTTGGGGAGATTCAACGGGTGTCGGAAGCAGCGCGATAACTTGACTAAGCAACTCTTCCGTACTCTGGCAAAGCGGATGCGAACCGTGGGGATTGGGATAGAGGGTCGCCTTGAGCAAGAAATCTCTTCGATTGGGGCCAGGCAAAGGGGCATTGACCGGTTCGATTGACAACACAGCTACCGCTGAGATGCCCCTCTCAACTATCCATGACTGCCCCTGCTCTTCTGAGAAGATCGGGCGTCGCCAGAAATGGTCGAGTAACTTCCCACAAGAATAGGCGTGCGGACTTCCGACCGACGAGTCACGTAGTCCAGAGCAGCCTCCGTCGCAGACAAAGACCACGCGTGGCACGTCCTCCGTTGCAGAAGAGAACTGTTCGCTCTTCTCAGTCAATCTGCGCCACAGGACGTGGCTCTCGATGTCCGTGATCTGGGTATAAGAAGGGTAGTTGCCCGTGAAATACTTACCATTCGGATTATATGACAAGGAGAAGCGTACCGCGATGGTCTCGCTGAACTGTTCATCGACGACTAACCGTGCTGGTTCCTCGGGGCGCGCGTGTATAGCGGCAAAAAGTGGACGCGTCTTTTTGCGCACATAGTCATTCAGTTGATCGGCTGGGGGGAGAGCCAGCCTCTTCACAGGCCGTCGGCGGATTGGGCGGAGCCCCGAAGTCAGATAGAATGGCTCCCCGGCCCCACAAGTATTTGGCGTGTTCGGTTGCTGTTCAAGATCAACTCCCTCGATACGCCATGAAAGGCTTCCTCTTTGGAGACCAGAATCGTTCCACAACTTTATGATGATGTCAGCAAAGGGTTTTGCCGGATTCTTCTTGTGCTGCTGGTCATCAGACACCGTCACTATATCTGCTAGTAATGGAGCTTTTGTATCAGCGAAGAAGATATCAGGCCTCCTGCCGTTGGATATTTTTCTTTCGTATTGTGTATTACCCAAACGAATGAAGCTGGACAAGATGGCAATCTCCCACGCCAACCCCACAGATTCCAAATATCGTTTACTGTTCAGGCTGCTACCTTCTATGTTTAAGTCCCTTATCATCCGTGCGAGTTTCTTCTTGCTCACTATTGTACCGAAGGAATTCAACCTTTCTTGAAGTTGTCTCCGAGTAAAGACTCCCATGATTCATCTCTCACCAAAACCTCTTCGGCGCGCGAATACACATGGGGGCAGACCAAAGCTAGAGATATGACGGTCGCCTTGGAGCCGAGTTCTCGCCCGCGTTCTGGCTCCCTGGCAGCGAGGGTATTTCATGTTTTCTTCCTCAATTCCGCGACGTTTTACCATTTCGTCATTGTACCATCGACAGCACAATGAATCAACAACGGATGCGGTATACGGCACGTACGGGATGGATAACCTTCTACAGGTATTGCTCGACGAAGGCTTTGGGGCGGAGGACTTGGATGCCGGACATCAGGACGTTGGTGTCGAGGACGATTTTCATCGTCGTTTCCGAACGCGAGAGACGGCGGCGGAGACATCGGAGCGTTTCAGGCCGGCTGCGCGGGCTTGGGCGCGGGCTTTTTTGACGAGGCGGTCGAAGTCGCCCATGGATGGTGGGCGGACCATCTTCAGGATGACTACATCGTCTTCACCGAGAACGATGAATTGCGTGCCCGGGTCGAGCCGAAGCCGCCGGCGGATATCCTCGGGGATCACCACCTGTCCCTTCGATGACATCCTCGTCGTAGATACCGATCCCATGCGATTCTCCTTACATGCTTGTCTTACCAGTAAGATGATACATCCGAAGTGACCACCTGTCAAGCGGAAGTCGGCGTGGTGGACGCCGGCCTACGCCCTGGTTTGTGGTTTCCTCCGCGTCCCTCGGCGTCCTTTGCGGTTAAACGATCTGCATGGGCAACGAGTTGCCCATCCTACGCGCTATTGGCTCTTTCTCTGTGGGGCTCAGTGTTCTCTGGGAAATCGGGGGACAGGATACGTATTTCGTGCTGCGGCATCCGATCCCGGGCGTCACCTCCCTCCTTTGTGCGGCTGGCCCAACGGCGGATCGAGCTTGCGGGGGAGGTCTGCCGCGACGTTCGTTCACGTCATCAGCACGTTGAAGCCGGCTTGTTCGAAATGGTGGTCGCCGGTCAGGGCGTCGCGCAGGCCGTAGTCTTGCATGATGACAAAGGAGATACAATCCGTCAGAGACCAGGCTTTGTCGGGTCGTTCGTCGTACAGAGCGGCGCCGCGGTCGAAAATGTCCTGCTCGGCGGGTACGATGGTCACTGATGGGTTGGCGCGCAGAAACTTCAGAAAGGGCAAGAATCGCTCGCGCCGGCCCGGCATGGCCAAGGCATCCGCTACTTCCGTCAGGACCCACACGCTCGTGTACAGCCGGCCTGATAACGCCGCAGCTCGTGCCTGCGCCTCGGCGTGAGCCTCATCGTTCTCGAACAACAGGGCAATGAAGAAGTAGGTGTCGGCGAAACACGCGGTCATTGTCGCGGGGTTCCGTGGAGATAGTGGTCATGGTTTCGCGCCAGGTCCGAGGGCCCCTCCTTTACCACTCCGGAGAACGACAGGAGCCCTTCGCGCAGTTGATCCGCCTCTTGCGAGGCGGCGGCTGTTCGTTCGGCCTCCTCGACCGGCTCGACGCGCACGTCCATTCCCTCGCGGAGACGCACGCCCGACTCCAGCACGATGACACCATTCTTGACCCGGCCGCGATACGTCATAAGTCACCTCGGGCTTCACTCATCATTTCTGCTA
>JAFGCA010000444.1 GCA_016932895.1 Sedimentisphaerales bacterium
CTTTTCGTTTACGGAGGGCCCCGCCGTGGACGCGGCGGGCAATGTCTTCTTCACGGACCAGCCGAACGATCGCATCATGAAGTGGTCCGCGGATGGCACACTGAGCGTCTTCCTCGCCCCCTGCGGCCGGTCCAACGGACTGTACTTCGACAGGGACGGCAATCTCTGGGCCTGTGCCGACGAGCACAACGAGCTGTGGCGGATCGATCGCCAGGGAAACGTCACGGTCGTGATCACGGATTACCAGGGCAAGCTGCTGAACGGCCCGAATGACCTGTGGATCAGGCGTCTGGGCGGCATTTATTTTACCGATCCCTACTTTCAACGCAACTACTGGCGTCGCGGCCCGATGGAGCAGAGCGGCCAGCACGTCTTCTACCTCGCGCCGGACCACCAGACGTTGACACAGGTGACCGCCGATCTCAAACAGCCCAACGGCATCATCGGCACGCCGGACGAGCGTTTTCTCTACGTGGCCGACTACGGGGCCGGTCGGACCTATCGATATACGATCCAACCCGACGGCACGCTCGGCGAGAAGACCTTGTTCTGTGGGCAGGGCTCGGACGGCATGACCCTCGACCAGGAAGGCAATCTCTATCTCACCGGCGCCGGTGTCGCGGTCTACAACCCTTCGGGCAAGCGAATCGAGACGATCAGCGTCCCCGAGGGGACGGCCAACGTGACCTTCGGCGGGGAGGACCACAGGACCCTTTTCATCACCGCGCGGACCTCGTTGTACACGCTGCGGATGCGCGTGCAGGGCGCTTCCCTCTCGCCGGATTTCAACGCCGACCAGCGCGTTGACTTTCTGGACTATGCCCGTCTGGTACAGTCCTGGAAACGGGATGACCCGAACGTGGACCTCGGCCCCACGACGCTGGGAGACGGCGTCGTCGACCTGCGCGACATGGCGCTCCTGGCCGACAACTGGCTCGACGAGGTCTTGTCCGGCGGGCTGAAGGCCTACTGGAAGCTGGACGAAACGGCCGGCGCCTCGGCTTACGACAGCACCGGGGCATTCGACGCCACGGTGATAGGAGATTTGCTCTGGCAACCCGACGGCGGGCGGACAGGCGGCGCCCTCGAGCTCGACGGTGTGGATGATTATGTCAGCGCGCCCTTCGTTTTGGACCCTGCCGAAGGGGCGTTCAGTGTTTTCGCCTGGATCAAAGGCACAATGCCGGGACAGGTGATCCTCTCGCAGGACGGCTCGGCGGATTGGCTGTCGACCGATCCATTGGAGGGCAAACTCTCGACCGGCGTATGCCCGCCGGCGGGCCGCTTTTCAACGCCTCCCCTGGTGGCGCCGCTTACGGTGACCGACGGCCACTGGCATCGCGTGGGCCTCGTCTGGGCCGGCTCCGCGAGGATTCTCTACGTGGACGGCGTCGAAGCGGCCAGAGACCTTCTGTCTGGTCAACTCAAAGAATCTCGTGCGGGCCTTCATATCGGGGCCGGAAAGGGATTGGGACCGGAATCGTTCTGGTCCGGACTGATCGACGACGTGCGTCTCTACGATTGCGTGATCGTCCCTTAAGAAACAGGGACAGTGACAAATGGCGCCGAGAAATGGGGGTTTGGCGGCACGGCCGGGCCGGGTTGCGTTTTTCATCCATTCATTGACAAGGAGACCCGGGCGCAGAGAATGGAGGCAGTTGCCGTCGTACGGATTGTCACTGATTCAGAACGGGTTGAGAACGATTTGAGGACATGGTGAAATGAACCGCTACACACATCATCTGCCGGCATTGAGTCTTGGAGCACTGTTTCTTGTCAGCATCGCGGCGGCGCAGAATCCGCTCGTCATGGATCAATTCACGGCCGATCCGACCGCGAGGGTGTTCGAGGGCAAGATCTACGTCTATCCTTCTCACGACATTCCCGCCAGCCCGGGCAGAGGTCGCGCCAACTGGTTTGTCATGGAGGACTATCACGTCTTCTCTTCCGAAAACCTCGTGGACTGGACGGACCACGGCGTCATATTGGAGCAGACCAAGGTCCCCTGGCGCGATCGGCCGTCGTACGACATGTGGGC
The DNA here is from genome assembly GCA_016932895.1 of Sedimentisphaerales bacterium. The sequence continues at coordinate 2,039 of JAFGCA010000444.1, forward strand.
GCCGGACTGCGTTTTCAAAAACGGAAAGTACTATTTCTACTATCCCACGGGCGGCAGAATCGGGGTCGCCATCGCGGACAAGCCCTATGGTCCTTTCACGCCGGAAGCGCAGCCGATACAGGGCGTGCGCGGGATCGACCCCGGAGTGCTCATCGACGACGACGGCAGCGCCTATCTGTTCTGGGGCGGGATATCCATGGCCAAGTTGAAGGACAACATGGTCGAGCTGGATTCACAGCCGCAGCGGGTGCAGAACCTTCCCAGGCCCGGCCTCATCGAAGGCCCCTTTCCGTTCAAGCGCAACGGAATCTACTATCTGACCTATCCGCACGTGCAGAAGGAGACGGAGAGACTTGAGTACTCGATCGCCGAGAGTCCGCTGGGGCCGTATGAGTGGAAGGGAGTCATCATGGATGAGACTCCCAGCGGCTGCTGGACCAATCATCAATCCATCGTCGAATACAAGGGGCAGTGGTACTTGTTCTATCACGACAAGGACCTGTCCCCGGAGTTCGACAAGAACAGGGCGATCAAGGCGGACTATCTGTTTTTCAACGAGGACGGGACGATCCGCAAGGTCATTCCGACCCACCGTGGCGTCGGGATCGTCAACGCCCAAAGCAAGGTCCAGATCGACAGGTACAGCGCGATAAGCGAGGAAGGGGTCTCGGTCTCATTCCTCAACGACGCCAACAAGAATGAAGGATGGAAGATAGCGCTTGCCGCAAACGACGCGTGGGTCCGGTTCAACAAGGTTGACTTCGGGGCCGGCGATTTGAAATCGGTGAACGTCAGAGCGGTGTCGCCGACGGGAGGGACCGTTGAAATCCGCCTCGATAAGGCGGACGGCCCCGTGCTGGCGAAGGTCGAAATCAAAAAAGGCGACGACTGGAGCATCGTCAATTCAAAGCTGGCCAGTGCTCCTTCGGGCGTTCACGATCTGATTGTCACCCTGAAGGGTGACGAGAGCAACGTTGAAATCGACTGGGTCAGCTTTGAATAGAAGAACAACGCATCGAGGCGGCACAGGCAGGATGGAGGTCGGCATGGAAATCTCTCGGCGGACGTTTGTGACGACGGGCCTGACGGCGATGGCGGCGGCGTACACCGGCGGCTTGAGCCGGCCCTGCCTGGGACAGACGGCGACAGGCGCCGAGCCTCCGGGAGAGGACGGCTCCAAATTGTGGCTGCGATATCCCCGAATTGAAGCCGACGTTCTGCCTCGCTACACTTCGGCGGCGCGGGGCGTGCTGGTCGAAGGCGACTCGCCGACCTCGCGCGTCATTCGAGAGGAAATGAAGCTCGCGCTCAACGGCATGCTGGGCGACGCCGACCGCCGCGTCGGCCCCGAGCTGAGCGATGGCGCGGTGCTCATCGGCACGCCCGAGAATTCGGCGGCGATTCGTGAGATGGCCCTCGCGGCCGAGCTGGCCCAACTGGGCCCGGAAGGGTTCATCATTCGGACGATGACGTGGAAGGGCGGGAAGATCACGGTGATCGCGTCGGAGGGCCCAATCGGGGCGCTGTACGGCACGTTCCACTGGCTGCGGCTGATTCAGACGCGATCGCCGGTCGAGAATCTCGCCATCGCACAAAAACCGAAGGTCATGCTGCGGACGGTGAATCACTGGGACAATCCCAATGGGACTATCGAGCGCGGCTACGGCGGGCGGTCGAATTGGAATTGGAGCGAGCTGCCGGACACGTTGAGTCCGCGGTATACGATGTACGCGCGGGCGAGCGCATCGGTGGGGATCAACGGGGCCGTGCTGAACAACGTGAACGCGGACGTGCGCATGTTGACGCCGGAGTATTTGAAGAAGGTGGCGGCGCTGGCGGACGTGTGGCGGCCGTATGGGATCCGCGTCTATCTGTCCGTGAATTTCGCGTCACCGGTGAGGCTGGGAAACCTCTCGACGGCCGACCCGCTCGATGCGGGCGTGGCGGCCTGGTGGAAAGCCAAGGCGGACGAGATTTACGAGCTGATTCCGGATTTCGGCGGGTTTCTGGTGAAGGCCAACTCGGAAGGCCAGCCGGGACCCAAGGACTACAAGAGGACGCACGCCGAGGGGGCCAACCTGATGGCCGACGCCCTGGCGCCGCACAAGGGCAACGTCATCTGGCGCGCCTTCGTGTACGACGACGACGTGGACCCGGACCGGGCCAAGCGGGCGTACATCGAGTTCATGGCGCTGGAGGGGCAGTTCAGGCCCAACGTGCTGGTGCAGATCAAGAACGGGCCGATCGACTTTCAGCCGCGAGAGCCGTTCCACCCGCTTTTCGGCGCGCTGGTCAAGACGCCGGCCATGATGGAGATTCAGCCGACGCAGGAATATCTCGGCCAGGCCAAGCACCTGGTCTACCTGGGCACGATGTGGAAAGAAGTCCTCGACGCCGACACGTTCGCCAAGGGCAAAGGCTCGACCGTCGGCAAGGTCCTCGAGGGAAAGGTGCATCCTTATTCGATCACCGGCATGGCCGGCGTGCTCAA
>JAFGCA010000445.1 GCA_016932895.1 Sedimentisphaerales bacterium
GCCGCACCGTGCTTCGGAGACCTTATCGTATGGAGTGTCGATAGCGAAGATGACCGGCAACCCGGCGGCCATGTACTCGAACAGTTTGTTGGGACTGACGCCGTACTTGAACAGGTCTTTCTTCTGCAGACCGATGTAGCCGAGATCGGCCTCGCGCGTTAGAGCGGGCATCTGCGACCGCGTCACCGGCGGCAGAAACGTGACGTTCTGCAACCCCGCCCGGCGGGCGCTTTCTTCCAAAGCCGCTTTCTCGGGGCCCTGCCCCACCAGCAAGAAATGAATTCCCGGCTCGTCTTTCAAAAGCTCGGCGGCGGCGACGACGTGCTCCAGCGCGTTGGCGATGCCGTGATTGCCGCCGTACAAAATGATCCGCTTGCCTTCCCGCTTGAGACGCCCAATGACGCCGGCGTGCATCTCGGGGAGATCCTCCACGTTCTGCGCCGCCGCTTGCAGATCGAAACCGTTGGGGATATGGACAAACTTCTTGGCGTCCAGACCGTGCGCGACCATGTACTCTTTGGCCCCGGGGCAAAGGGACACGGTAACGTCGCAGTGCTCGTAGGCGAAACGCTCGGTCCAGGCCATCGCCCGAATGAACGGATGTCGCGACGAGTAGCCGCCCAATTCCTGGACGCTCAGCGGCCAGAGGTCGCGGACTTCAAAGATGAATTTCGCCTCGTACCTTTTCGCCAACCGTCGCCCGTTCAGAGCGACAAACGGGTGCGGCGACGAGGCAATCACCACATCCGGGCGCGGCAATTCCTTCAGACGAGTACAGACCAGGCGCAGGGAATACTCGGCCATGTTGAGGACGCGTCCGAGGCCGTTGCCCTCGTAGCGACAGGTCTTGATCCAGACGTACGGAATGCCGTCCACTTCCGCGCGCCGGCCCTCGGGCCGCTTCGTCTGTAGATGGTGGAACGAAGCACACACGATGGCCGGCCTGCATCCCATCTGCCTGAAGTGCCGGGCCAGGTAATAGTGCCGGTACTCCATGCCGTGGATCCTGCTGCCCGCGTAGTGGTTCAGAATCCATACGACCGGGCCGTCATTCGTAGTCGTCACGTGCGAGTCAGCCAAGAAAAGTAGGAACAGGAGTTCTGCAAAATGGAGAGTAGGCTTATATTCTTCAAGGAAATCGTTGGTGTGATTTCCTTGAAGAATGAGCTTGTAGACCCATACACGAAACACTTCCGTTCTCGGGAGGAAAAATCACGAAGAAGATTCTTCCTGCCTACAGCAAGCCTACTCTCCATTTTGCAAGAGTTCAGTAAGAATGTGCTCTACGACCGCGTTCTGCATCTCGGCGGTCAGCTCGGGATAGACCGGCAGCGCCATGATCTCGCTGGCCGCCTTCTCCGATTCGGGGAAGTCGCCCTGCTTGCAGCCGAGATACGCGAAGCACTCCTGCAAATGGGCCGGCACGGGGTAATAGATTTCGCAGCCGATGTGATGGGCGTGCAGATGGGCGACCACTTCGTCGCGGCGCGGCACGCGGATGCAGTACTGATTGTAAATCGTTTTGCAATCAGGGCTTATATAGGGCGTCTGCACTTGCGTGCCGGCAAACTTCTCGTTGTAGTACGCCGCGTTGTCCCGGCGGGCCTGCGACCATGCATCCAGGTGCGGCAGCTTCACCAGCAGGGCCACCGCCTGAATCGGGTCGAGGCGGAAGTTGCCGCCGACGTACTTATGATAGTACTTGGGCTGGGACCCGTGATTGCGCATCAGAAGGAGCCGCTCGTAGAGGGCGTCGTCGTTGGTCACGACCATGCCGCCGTCGCCGATACCGCCGAGGTTCTTGCTGGGAAAGAAGCTAAAGCAGCCGGCGGTACCGATGCTGCCCGCCTTCCGGCCTTTGTACGTGCTGGTAATCGACTGGGCGGCGTCTTCGATGACCGCGAGATCGTGCTTGGCCGCCACCTCCAGGATCGGAGCCATGTCCGCCATCTGGCCAAATAAGTGGACTGGCATGATCGCCTTCGTTTTCTCCGTCACCGCCGCCTCGATCCGGGCCGGATCGATGTTGTACGTCTGCGGGTCGATGTCCACAAAGACCGGCCTGGCCCCGATGCGGGCGATACAGCCCACGGTGGCGAAGAACGTGAACGGCGTCGTGATGACCTCGTCGCCCGGGCCGATATCCAGGCTCATCAGGACGTTCAGGATCGCGTCGGTGCCGCTGGAGACGCCGACGCCATACTTGCAGTCACTGGCCGCGGCGATTCTCTTCTCCAATTCCTCCACCTTCGGACCGCCGATGCAGCGCTGCGAATCCAGCACCTCCGAGACGGCCGCCAGGACCTCGTCCTTGATCGTTGCGTATTGTGCCCTCAGATCCAACAAAGGTACTTCCATGATCCTTCCTTCTGTCAATGTCTTGATTTGTCCTGCGTCAGAGACGCTTGTCTTCCGTGTCGCCGCGCGATTCGGCGTCGCGGGTGCCGGTGATACGGATCGGGCAGCCCACCGCCACGGCGTTGTCCGGGACCGACTGGTTGACCAGCGATCCGGCCCCGATTACGGCGTTGCGCCCGATGGTGATCCCGTTCTTGCCCGAAATCACCGTGCAGCGCATGCCGATATAGGCGTTCTCTCCGATGGCAATCGGCGTGTGCTGCTGATCGAGACCGTGCACGGCGAAATAGGTCCCGTAGGAAATCACCGCATTGTCCCCGATCGTCGTCAACGCCGGGTCCACATCATCCATATAACACTTCATTCCAATGAACACGTTCCGGCCAATTCGAAAACCGATGAGCCGGTACAGCGCAACTCGCAAACGAGTCGAAACGATATTGGGAATCAGCACCACGTTGAGCCATTTGCGAATGGGCTTCCAGATTATAAGCCAAAGCGGGTAATCCGCATAGTACGGAACCTCCTTGCCGCGGATTTTGTACAGAAGTCGTGCGATTCTCATCGGCACCGCTCCGTTTTGTTTCCGGCGCGTTCGACGGCGCTGAGAAGGACGTTCTCCAGGCGCTCGGCCAGAAGACAACGGTCGAATTCCCGCTCGGCCAGGGCGCGGGCGTTTTGGCCCATCCGCCGGCACAGCTCGGGATCGCCGGAGAGCTGCTCCAGGGCATCGGCGAGCGCCTCGGGCCGGTGCGGGTCCAGGGACCGCCCGCACTGGTTCTTCTCGACCGTCTCGCCCAGCCAGCCCGGCACGTTGATCAGCACGGGTTTACCCGCCGCCAGCGCGTCAAACATCTTATTCGGCGACCACGTGTGTTCCTTCGCCGCCCGGTAGATCGTCAGGCACACGTCACAGCCGGCCACGATTTGCGCCACTTCCGCCTTGTCCGGCACCAGGTCGCTGAAAACCACGTTTTTGAGGCCGTGCTGTTGGGCCATGTCCTGAAGCTCCTGCCGCCTGCCCCCGCTGCCGTGCAGTACGAGGACGATGTCGTCCCGGCCCCGCTCGGCCAGAAGACGTGCTGCTTCAATCGCGTATTCCAGGCCGTTGGCGGTCCCCATCGCCCCGAAGTAGACCGCTGCGAAACGCGCGCCGAGCCCCAGGCGCTTGCGGGATGCGCTGCCGTCGAGGTCGGGGTGAAACAGATCCAGGTCGCTGGCGTTCGGGATCATGGTCACCTTCTCGGCCGAGACACCGGTGCGAACGATCCCCTCCTTCATGCCGGGCGACAGGGCCACGACGTGGTCGGCGGCGCGATAGAGCCTGCGGGCCATGCGTCGCAGCCACCCGATGGCGAGCGGATTTCTCAAGGCGCCTACGTTGACCAGCGCCTCGGGCCAGAGGTCGCGCACCTCGAAGACAAACGGAACACCAAAGTGGCGTGCCAGGTCTTTTCCGGCCAATCCCACCGTCAGCGGTGTGTGCGTGGCGAAGACAACGTCGGGCCGGTCGAGACTCTTGCCGACGCGGGACGCGACGCGAGCGAACTGATAGAACTTGAGCATGCGCCGCCAGCCGGGCGTGGCCGTTCCGACGTGCGGATCGTTGTAGGCCGCCGCGACCGAGACCACCCGGATGCCGTCGGCTTCATGTTCCGAGTGCGACCGGCCCTCGGCGACGGGGAACTCCTCGTTGGCCCATCCCGAGGTGATCATGGTCACGTGGTGGCCCTTGCCCGCGAGGTAGCGGCCGAATTCGTACGACCGCGTACCCGTGCGACCGCGACGTGAGGCGAAATACTGATGGATGTAAAGGATGCGCACGCTACCGCCTCACCAATACAAGCCTTCATAGCCCGGTGTGCACGGGTCGACCCCTTCGATCCCGGCCGTGTCCAGCACGACCGCCCCGGCATCGAGCCATCTCCGCACGCAGGCCGCACCGACGGTGGGATGATTCACGACGATCAGGTCGGTGGTGGCAAGATCATCAAGCGAGCCGACTAACAACTCTTCGAGATGACGCAGCGCGTTGTGCACCTGCTCCTTGTTGCTGCCGATCAACCGGTCCGGCTGAACCACCGGGTCGTAAATCCGCAGCGCGATCCCCTCCCCGATCAGCGCCTTGGCCACCTTGACGTAGGGACTCTCGCGCATGTCGTCGGTGTCGGCCTTGAAGGCCAGACCGACCATACCTACGGTCGCGGGCCGGTGCGCGAGAATGCGCCGCACCACCCGGCCGACCTGGACTTCGTTGCTCTCGAGAATTTTTTCCAGCATCGGCAGCCTGACCGATTGGAGCGAGGCCAGGCGCAGAACCGCACGGAGATCTTTGGGCAGGCACGACCCACCGAAGGCCGGCCCCGGACGCAGATAACGCGGACTGATGTTGAGCTTCGTGTCGGCACAAAAGACTTCGGCCACCCGGCGTGCATCGACACCGACCGACTTGGCGAGCGCGCCGATCTCGTTGGCAAAGGTAATCTTCAACGCGTGAAAAAGATTGTCACCGTATTTGACCGTCTCCGCTTCCGCCAGGCCAAGACGAAAGACCGGTGCCTCGTATTGGCGGTACAGTCTCAGCAGCGGCTCCGCTGCACCCGGGGAGCTCTCTCCGACAACGATCTTGGGCGGCTCGAAGAAGTCCCGCACCGCCGTCCCTTCGCGCAGGAATTCGGGGTGAAAGACGAAGCGGAAATCTCGTCCCGCCTTCAATCCCGATTCCCTCTCCAGGACCGGAATGACGCGCTGGGCGGACGTGCCCGGCAGGCACGTGCTGCGCAGCACGATCAGCGGCCGGTCCGGGGACGTTCGCAGAACCCGCCCGATCTGCCCGGCCACGGTTTCCACGGCAGTCAGGTCGATCCCGCCGTCGGGATCGGACGGCGTCCCCACGCAGATCCACGCCATCTCGCTGCCGGCCAGGGCGTCCCGGGGCTCCGTCGTAGCCGCCAGCCGCCCCGCCTGGTGCCCGGCGGCGAGCAGCTCGACCACGCCCGGTTCCTGCACGGGCGACCGCCCGCACGAGAGATCGGCGACCTTGCCCGCGACCGGGTCGACGCCCACGATCTCATGGCCGTCACGAAGCAGGCACGCCCCGCTGACGACGCCCACGTACCCCATGCCAAAAATGCTTATTTTCATCAATGCGCCCGGAGATCAGTTTGTGCTGTCTCTGCGAAGTCCGACGTCCCGTCACGACCTTTGGACCACGGCGGCGATGACCTCGACGATCCGCCCGGCGGTCTTGCCGTCCCACAAGGCCGGAACGCTGCCGGATTTCCATTCGCCGGCCAGGATGCGCCCCGCCTGCTCGGAAACGCTTTCGATGGTGGCCAGCTCGTTGGTCCCTTCCGTGATGGTGATGGGCCGTTCCGTGTTCGGCCGGAGCGTCAGACAAGGCAGCCGCAAATACGTGGTCTCCTCCTGAATACCGCCCGAATCGGTCAGTACGAAACGCGCGTTCTTCTCCAGTGTGACAAATTGTGTGTACCGCACGGGATCGGCGATGTGAAACGCGTCTCGAAACGACGCGTCGATGCCGAACGTCTCGATGTTCTTCTTCGTACGCGGATGCATCGGGAAGAACACCGGCGCCCGGGCGGACAGCTCATCGAGGACCTTCAGAATCGGACCGAGGCTTTCTTTGTTGTCCACGTTCGACGGCCGATGCAGCGTCACCAGAACATACTCGCCCGGGTTCAAGCCGAACTGCTCCAGCGTCGCCAACTCGTGGTCCTGGTTGATGCGACTCAGTACGCCGGCCAGCGAGTCGATCATGATGTTGCCCACGCAATGGATGCGGGACGGATCGACCCCTTCTTGCCGCAGGTGCTCATTCCCGTCGGCCGACGGAGTGAACAGCACGTCCGAGATCGCGTCGGTGACCCGCCGGTTGATCTCCTCGGGCATCGTCTCGTCGAAGCTGCGCAA
>JAFGCA010000446.1 GCA_016932895.1 Sedimentisphaerales bacterium
CCGGTTGATGGGTTGTTAGTATCTACGGCATTTTGTAGGTGGCCGAATCTACAGGTCTTTTTTTAAGGGGTGGTCAAGTTGGGTTTAAACATACAATCTTTCCCACATCAACCTGTCCGGCAGTCGGCAGAAGGCAGTAGGGAAGCAATGCAGCGCAACACAACTCGCGGGGTTGACCCGCTTGGCTGGCCCACGTAGACTCATGAAAGGACGTGTGTGGACAATGCAAACCACGTCCGACCAAGGCACGTCAGCGCCGCACCGAAGGTGACCATGGACCTCTCGGCCGACAAAGGGAGCTTGCCCACCGCGCCTTTCCCAAAGGAGGGATGCAAGACTCAACTCGGACGGTACGAGCTTCTGCTGGAAATGGGACACGGGGGCATGGCGACGCTCTTTCTGGCTCGTCTTAGCGGACCGAAGCAGTTCGAAAAACTGGTGGCCATCAAGAAGATCCACGACCACCTCGCCAAAGAGGAGAACTTCGTCAACATGTTCCTGGACGAAGCGCGAATCGCCGCGCTCATCGACCATCCCAACGTGGCGACGATCTTCGACATGGGCGAAGTGAAGGGCACGTACTACCTGGCCATGGAATACGTCCACGGACAGACCCTGGCCGACATTATGAAGGCGGCCACCCGCCGCAGGGACGCCTTCCCATGGCGTTTTGCCTGCCGCATCGTGGCCGACGCCGCGGCAGGACTTCATGCCGCCCACCAACTACGTTCAAAGGACGGAAGACCCCTTCACGTGGTCCACCGGGACATCTCGCCGCAGAACATCCTTTTAAGCTACGACGGCCACGTCAAGGTCGTCGACTTCGGCGTGGCCTATGCGGCTGAAAAGCTGGTCGAGACGAGCGCGGGCACGCTGAAGGGCAAAGTGGCGTATATGTCTCCCGAGCAGACCCGGGGCGAGAAACTGACCTTTCATTCCGACATTTTCTCTTTGGGCGTGGTTCTGTACGAGGCGGTCTGCCTCCAGAGGTTGTTCAAGGCGGCCAACGAGGCGGCCACCATCATGAACGTGCGCGAGGCTACGGTGCCGGATCCAAGGGAGTTCAATCCGCACATCCCGCAACGGTTGGTCGACGTGATCCGGACCGCGCTGGCCGCGGACCCGGACCGGCGGTTCGGGTCCGCCGAAGAAATGTCCGAGCACCTGAACTCCGTGCTGACGGCCAGCGACTCCTCCGTGATCCGGCACGATCTCTCCAGTATGGTCACCGGCCTGTTTCACGACCGCAAGCTGCTCAAGGACAGGGAGATCAAGGAGGCGCTGGAGAACCGGCACAGCCCCACGGTCAGGGCCATTGCGGTCGTCAGGGAGGTCGAAAGCTCGTTAAGCGCGGCGCCCACCCTGGCGGATCCGATCAGAAAGAGGATCGCGAGAAGGAAGAGACTGCTGGCGCCGGTCCTCGTGTCCGGCTTTGTGGTGTCTCTGGCCGTGGTGTTCGTGTTTTTGATCCTCCCGCTTCTGACCGCGCGACCCGCCGGCCGCCGGTCACCTGGAGAACCACGGAAGGAAACACAGAACCCTTCCGCTCAGGCACCGCAAGGTACGCCGGGCGACCACCCGGCTTCCACCGGAAAAGCGCCCCCGGCCGCGGGTCCGGTCACGTTGAAGATCACCGTATCCCCACCGGATGCGCCGGTTCGCGTTAGCTTCAGGGGCCAGAAATATGAAGGTGGGGTGTTCAAGGCGGTGGTGGCACGTTCTGAAAGACCCGAAAGGATCACCATCGAGGCCGAAGGGTTCCAGTCCGACGCGCTGGTAGTCGTGCCCACTCAGGACAGCGATCTCAAGGTGACTCTCAAGCCCCTGCCCAGGAAGTCGCGGCCGAGACCCGTGGTCACCGGACCTTCATCCAGGAAACCGCGCCCGGGGATAACGGTCACCCGCCCCGAGTCCAGGAAGGAGCGGCCGAGACCCGGGCGGGGTCCTTCACTCCCGCCGCTCCGGGATCCTTTTAGAGGAGGGCCGACCAGATGACGCGTCTTGCGAAAGCGTGTTTTGTCGTGTGGCTTTTCTGTTTCGGCTCTGTCGCCGAGGCCGATGATTCGAACATGGCTCTGGCCAGGAAGCTCTATCTGCGTGCCCAGCAATACTACAAACAGAAGAACTACGACGAAGCCATCCGGCTGTTCAAGCAGGCCTTTCGGCTTTGGCCCCACCGTTCCATCAGGTACAACATTGCCCTGGCCTATGCGCTCAAGGGAGATGACGTAAGAGCCGTGACTCACCTCAGAGCCTATCTTGAGAAAGCCACGGCCAAGGAAAAAAAACTTCCCGACGAGCTTGTGCGCGCGCAGCGGCAAGTCGCCGTGCTCATCGTGCAGCATGTCCATCCGAGGGTCACGGTCTTTGTCGACGGCCGGCCGGTCGGCCGGCCGGATGCAAAAAACCAGGTGGAGATCGTGGTCAGGCCGGGCCGCCGGATCGTGGTCGTACGTTCCGGCGACCGGATCGTTGCCAGAAGAACCTTTCATCTTCCAGCGGGCAAGGAGACACCGTGGAAGCTGGCCGGGATCATCGTGCCCGAGCCGAGGCCGGTCCCCGCCCGGCCGAAGGAACCTGCCCGCAAGCCGCCCGCCCCGGTGAAGCCCGCTGCCCCTCCGACGCGCCCGCCGCCCGCGGTCAGCCCCACGCCTTCGCGTACCGCGCGGCCGACCTTGCCGGACAAGCCGGCCGGGCTTGTACCCCCCCCCGGCACTGATCGGCGTCCGACGAACACAAGGCGCCGCCGGCTGGGCCGACTTCACTGGGGCTATTTCGCGGCGGCCGTCTCCCTGGCGGCGGTAGCGGCCGTGGCCGCCGCCGCCACCGGGATCAAGGCGCTCAAGACCAACAAGAAATGGCGGGATTCTAGTTTAGACGAAGGCCTCAAGGACAAGGGAATGATGTACCAGGACACAACCAACGCGTTTTGGGGGGTTGCCTCGGCATTTGCACTGGGAGGCGCGGTCCTCGCCGTTTTCACCCGGTGGAAAAAAACCGAGCACGAAGGTGAGCCGAGGATTTCTGCCGCGCCCCTTCTGCTGCCGGCGGGCGGCGGCGTCTCTGTCCGGTTGAAGCACTGAGCGACGCAACGGAGGGGAATTCCGGAATCGCGTGCCCGCCAGCCCGCTTGCCGCCACACCCTCGAACATGAAGCTGGAACAGATGACCTGGTCTTCGGATGTCGCCTTGGAGTGACAGTGCCAGGTCGGCGACACCGGGAAAACCTGAGCTCCTGAGGAAAAGGTATGCCCTAACAGCTCGATCTCCAACTGGTATTCCCCCAACCTCGGGCTGGCTGGAAAGACCTTGGCCCGGTTGTTGCTCTACGGGTGGTCAAAATCCTTAACCGCGCCGGCTCTTCCGGCCACGGAGGCAACAATGAGAGCACATCAAAACACGCTTTCAAGCATGAAAGCCCGTACGAGACCGGGTGCTTCGATCCTCTGGCTTTTTCTGGCGGCTTTACTCGCGGTACACGCCGGATGCAGGAGCACGGCGAACAATGTCAATCTGCAGGATCCCTGCGACGGGATCCTCTGCTCCGGCCACGGCCGCTGCATCCCCATCGACGAGGCCGATATCGCCGCGCCGCCGGCTGACAGGGCGGCCATGTGCGTATGCGACACCGGCTATCGCGCGGACGGCCTCGAGTGCGTGCCGTATGATCCGTCCGATCCCTGCGCGGGTATCAACTGCTCCGGCCGGGGTCGCTGCGAGCTCGCCGGCGAGGCTCTGTCCGATCAGGTACCCGTCTGTATCTGCGAAGAAGGCGCCTACGCTGACGGCCTCGACTGCCTGCCCATCGACTCGGCAAACCCTTGCAGGGGCGTGACCTGCTCTGGCCACGGCGAGTGCATCGGCCGCAGCGTCGACGGCGCCGACTCGGATGACGTGACCGCCGGCGACACGGTCTTTGCGCCCGCGTGCGCCTGCGACGAGGGCTATGTCGAGGTGGGGCTCGGCTGTGCCCCCGATCCCTGCTCCGGCGTCTCGTGCGGAGGTCACGGCACCTGCCAGGTGGATACGGCGAGCGGCGAGCCCTTGCCCTTCTGCCGCTGCGAACCGGGCTTCTACCCCCACGGACCTCTGTGCGTCGACCCTTGCGAGGGAGTGACATGCGGAGGCCACGGCATATGCCAGACGGAGTCGGCCGCGATCTCCGCCCAGGGTGCCGAGGCCGTGCCCACATGCGTGTGCGAGCCTTCCTACCGGGCTCAAGGGCTTGAGTGCGTTCCCGACCCTTGCGACGGAGTGACATGCGGAGGCCACGGCCGGTGCGAGGTGCTGGACATGACGGCGGGCGGTTCTCCGTCCTGCGTGTGCGAGCAGGGATACCGAGCCGAGGGCCTTTCGTGCGTGCTTTTGCCGTGCAACCCGACGACCTGTCCCACGGGCTGCTGCGACGCGGAGAACGTGTGCCGACCCGGGTCGACCAGCGATGCGTGCGGAGGCGGCGGCCGCACCTGTGCCTCATGCCCTGGTCCCTGGGCCTGCGACGCTGGAATCTGCCGCCTCGCGCCCACCGCCAGCAGGAAATGGATCCGCAACATCCGGGCCACGGGTGTAAGGTGGACGGACGAGCCCGGCTCATCCCCCGAGTGGGGCGATCTGCCAACAGCGCCCTTCCACAAGGGAATCCAGACCGGCCTCCGCCTCGCCTCGGCCGGCTTCAACACCGCGATCAACTGGGGCTTCCACTTCCGGTTGCGAGATGATCCGCCCCCCAACAACTGGCCTTCCGTGGGCCAGATGTTGCCGGCGATCCGGGACTTCACCCAGGGCGTACATCAATCCGGCGTATATGTCGTCGAGCACCACAGCGCGGGCCTTTTCTTCGAGCAAAATCAGCGGATCAACGGCCGTCCCAAGACGGATGTCTGCCAGGTCGACGCCTTCGGCCCTCCGGACGTGTGCCCCGCCGAGAATCACCACCACTTTTTCTGCCCCAACCGCGCGGCGGCGCGCGATGCATACCGGCTGCACGTGCAGGACCTGTTCAACCAGACCGGAATCGACGGGCTTCAGCCCGACGACATCGGGTTTCAGAGGTTCTTCGATTCAGGGGGCGGACGCAAGCGCTACGGCTGCCACTGCGCCTCCTGCCAGGCGGCCTACCGCAACTTCGAGGGCGGCGTCCACAACATAGCTCCCGAGCTTGCCGGCTACGATCCCGACTTCTGGAACAACGTCCATGACGGAGAGTTCCGCGCCTGGATACGCTTCCGCCTGTCGAGCGTAGGCGAATGGTACGATTGGCTGCGCAACGACGTCATGAGCTCCATCCCCGCGGCGCAGCGGGCGCCCATGTGGGCCTGCCAGGCGGCGCTGTCCGGCACCTTCACGCGCGAGAACGGCATCTCGTCCGAGAAGCTCGAAGAAAGCTCGAACCTCGTCTTCTTCGAGCAGATCTCCCTGGGCGGAAGCTCCAGCAGCAACGACTCCTTCGGCTACTTCCACACGTGGAGCCGCATGATCCCGGACATCGAGATCGCAAAGAGCATCGCGAGGCCCAACGACAAGCCCGTGCTCGTCCTGCGCTACAGCAAGGAAGGCGGAACCGGCGAGAAATGCGAGCGCTCCTTCTCCTGGATGCTCGATCGAGCGTTCGGCGTGAGCTCCTGGCACCAGGGGACCGAGCACCAGGCCGACGTGTCGGGCGACCCGCACCTGGCCGCGTTGGTCCAGTGGGAAGCGGCGCGGCCGGATCTCTTCTCGCCGGCGGAGCGGCCGGCAACGGTTGGGATCCTTTTCTCGGCTCAGAGCCGCGACAACCGGCCTCAGGCCGCCTACGAGTTCTGGGGCTGGGCCCATTCGCTGCTCACACAGAACATCCCCTTCGTCGTCTTGAGGGACGACGATGTCCTGACCGAGGGGCTCGCCACCAGCCTCGACGTGCTCATCTTACCCGATGTCTCGTGCATCTCGAAGGCCCAGCAGCTTGCGATCGAAAAGCTCATCGAAGGGGGGATCAAGGTCATCGCCTCGGGCCCCAGCTTCGGCCTTTACAATAAGTACGGCGCGCCCTGGTCGAAAAGATGGATCCCGGCCGGGATCACCGCCTACTATTCGGGCACGCCCGGACAAAACGCTCTTCCGACATACGAAAGCCGCGCCTCCGGCACGGGTCTTCGCGTGACGGTCAGCGAGGCCTCTTTGTCGTACACGCAGACTCTCGCGAACATCGTGCGCGCTTTTACACCGAACCGGCCGCTGAAAGTCGTTTCCGCCCCGCGAGGTATCATCGCCACTCTGATCATGCCCCAGGCGGACAGCGTGACCATGGGGCAGCCGAAGTACCTCGTCCACCTCATCAACGCCACCGGATCGGCCTTTGTGCAGTGCGTAAACCCGCCGTGCACGATCCCCCGCGAGGGCCACGATGTCGACTTCCCGCAGATCAACAACGCGACCATCCAGCTCTCCATCGCCGGCGGACCTTATCGGGCGACGCTGCACTCGGCCGACGAGTCGGCTCCTTTTGACCTCGGCACCACAAACGGCAATAACTTGAGTGTAGCCGGAGTCCACGTAAGGCGCTACGCGGTGATAGCATTGTACGAGCCCTGACGAGCGACAAGCCGACCCTGGTCTTGTCACCGAAAGGCGACAAGGCCAGGGCGATGACGAGCGAGGCGGCAATGAGCCAAACCCACAAGACCCTTTTTTCAACCGTGCTTTTCATCATAGCCTTCGGCGGGGCATCGGCCCGGGCCGACGAGCGGAGGATCGAGGCCCAAAAGCTGTTCGCCGAGGGGCAACGGCACTACAAACAGCAAAGGTACGACGCGGCAATCCGGCTGTTTCTGCGGGCCCACGGGCTCTGGAGCCATCGATCCTTTTTGTACAACATCGCTTTAGCCTATGCCTTGAAGAACGATCCGATCCTGTCCGTCACCTACCTCAGAAGGTATCTTGAAAAAGCAAAAGGCTCCGAGCGCAAGCCGGATACGGAGCTTGTAAGGGCGCGGCAGCAGGTCTGTGTGCTTCTGGTAACCACAACGAACCCGAACGCCCTCATCCACGCGAACGGCCGGCTTCTGGGAAGACATCGTGCGGAGCTTGTGGCCAAGCCGGGCAAGGTAACCGTGATGATCTCGATCCAGAATCGGGCGGCGGCTACAAGGACTTTTGTCCTGACCGCGGGCAAGAAGATCTCGTGGAACCCGGTGATCGCGGCTCTGGTCGCTCGCCCGGCCGCACCTCCTTCCCACCCTTCCCCACCAGGCTTGCCTACCCCGCAACCGGTCAGGCTCGACCGGAAAGGACTCGGACGACTTCACTTCGGCTACTTCGTCGCCTGCGCCTCGTTGACCGCTGCCTCGGCCTTGGCTGCCCTGGCCACCTCGGTCAAGGCGGTGAAGCTCAATGACCGGTACGTACCGGGCGACGAAAAGGCCCGAAAAAATGGGATAAGAACCATGAACGCGGCCAACGCCCTGTGGGGAGTGAGCGGCGGCCTTGCGGTCGGAGTTGCGGTCCTCGCGATCTTCACCCGATGGAAGGGAAAAGCTGCCGAGCAAAAGGCCACGACGGCGTTTCAGGTCTTCCCGGACGGAGCCGGGCTTTCGGTCCAATGGTCCCGCTGAAATCTCAAGGAGAAGGAGCAAATGAGAAAAAGAACCGTTCCCGATTGTTTTCTTGAGTCAAGGCGATATTTCCTCATCGCCGCGTGCATCACGGTCCTATCCGCATCGGGCCTTGGGGCCTGCGAACTCGACTGGCCCCGGAGTGTCTGCGGCAACGGCAAGGTAGAAGGTCCGGAGCAATGCGACTCCTCGGGGACTGACATTAACCTTTCGGAAACCTGCGAGACCCTCGGGTTCGAGAGCGGAACTCTTGCATGTAAACCGGATTGCACCTTCGATCCGGCTGCGTCAACGGCTGCGGCAACGGTATTAAAGACCCGGACGAGCAGTGCGACGGAGAGGACAGCGATCTTACCGTGACCTGCGTGTTCTTCGGGTTCGCTTCGGGCGAGCTTCGCTGCAATGAGCGGGATTCGGGCTCCATACCCTGCACCTTCAACACGGACTATTGCGTAAAAGAATAATCCCAAAGAACCTGTGAGCCCATCGCGAGCCGCCTCGATTGGATCTTGGAGGATATCTACAAGGTAAATGGCAGCCAAGCGGTTGCCGGTATATAGACGGCTACCTGTACGCCTCCCACATGGCGTGGACCAGCGCGGACGAGCCGTGGTAACCGCGCGGATCTTGCTCCACGCCGTCCTGGCCCGGGAAGCGGCCGACCCCGTCGTCCGAGTTCTCGTCAGGGATGCATCCCCCGTTCCCGCCGGGGCCGAAGGTCATTCCGTAGTGACTCCCCGAGTCCTCGATGCCGATGTTGGCCGCGATGTCGTCCGGATCGGGAGGCGCGCACGGATCGGGCTGGGTGAGCGCGCCGTGCTTCATCACAAGTTCGTGATAGTAGCGAATCCACATTCGAAAGACCCGTTTCGGACCTTCAAATCGCACGGCGGCTCCTCCGACAATGTCCTTTGACCGGAGAAGGACGACGGCCGGATCAAACACCAGCCGTTCGCCGGGATTGAGCTTCTTTTGCAGTCGAAGACAAAAGGGATGCTCGTCGTGCTCGGTGGAACGGGTATCCCAGCCTCCCACTCTCTCGATGACGCTTTTTCGAACAGAACCTCCGGAACCGTGCACCCAGTGCACTGATTCGACCCGCTCATCGAATCGGCAATACGGGTGCGGATAACCGAACCAATTGTACCGAAGACATCGCCTCCGCGCCTGATTCCGGTTCGCATATCCGCAGGCTGCCCACCTCTTTGAGCCCAGTCTGACCCGGTAGGTGTCTACTACCTGGCCCGCAGATGCCAGAAGCGCCGCCATCGCTTGTCAGGCCGC